>DATATH010000034.1:0-5789 GCA_036268895.1 Sphingomicrobium sp.
GCACGAACCCCATCCTCGAGAACGTCATGCTTGTTTCGACGAAGCTGCGGTCAGCGCAACCTGCGCTACATTAGTAGCGCTACTTTTGCAGCACGTCCAGCGAGGGAAACCGCCGCTTTCGGGAGACATCCAGGCGAGCCAGTTTGGCGGCAAACTCGTTGCGGACATCAGTCCTCCTGAGCGCTCCGGACTCGGCAGTCCAATCGCAATCTGCGCAGCAATGAGTCCTTGCGCAAATCTGGCGCTTCGACGGGTCCGCTGGCGCGATCTTCTGGACCTATGAAGTTTTCTTCATCCAGCTGCAGGCGAATACGCTCGACACTTGCAGCTGGACTCGGTCATGCAGGACGTAAAATGCGACAGCTCGGGAAGCTTGACAGACCTGTGAATGACGTATGCGGCGGAGGAGATAGGGGACGCTCCGCACTCCTGAGCTGCTCGGGTGAACAGGTCACCACCTCTGCTTCGGAGCCACGTGCCGCTGTCGCAGGCTGCTGACCCGACCCGTAATCCCAATCGCGGTTTGAAATCGGAAATCGGCGCTGAACCGAATTCCGTGGCATCCAAGGAGCCAGCTGTTATTCGAGAATGGACAGCTGTCGGGAGTGGTCCCATAGGCGGGTCGCCAAAGGATCCGAATGTCCGAGGGGCATTCGAGGATTTTGACAAGGGTGCCGGAGGGCGATTGCCCGGTCGTGTAATGGTAGGAACCGACGGTGCGCCGGCATCGTTGCGCGTTGATTGGTCAACTCGGCGGGAAAGGGGCTCGTGAACCTAAGGCGCGGCTGCCGAACTGCGAGGAGCTTCACTCGGCGCCTCCTGGGCGCGGCGCTGCCATTCCCCGCAATCGCACTGGCCGGGTGCAACCGGGGAATCCTTGATCCGATCGGCCCCGTCGGCAGCGCCGAGAAGACGATTCTCATCAATTCGACGGCCATCATGCTGGCGATCATCATCCCGACGATGATAGCGACCGTCGCCTTCGCCTGGTGGTTCCGGAGTGGGAACACGAAGGCGACCTACCGTCCGGACTGGGAATATTCGGGCGCAATCGAAATGGTCGTCTGGGCGATCCCCGCGCTGACCATCATGCTGCTCGGCGGAATCGCATGGATCGGGAGCCACGACCTGGAACCGAGCAAGCCTCTCCAATCCCCGGTCCAGCCCTTGAAGGTCGACGTCGTCTCGCTCGACTGGAAATGGCTGTTCATCTACCCCGATCAGGGTGTCGCGACCGTCAACCGGCTCGTGGTCCCCGCCGGCGTATCGGTCAGCTACCGCCTGACGTCTGCGACCGTCTGGAATGCCTTTTTCGTTCCCCAGATGGGTACCCAGATCTACACGATGCCACGGATGACCACGCGCCTGAACCTGCAGGCTGACCGCCCGGGCATCTATAACGGCATTTCGGCGCATTTCAGCGGCGACGGCTTTTCCGGCATGGGCTTCAAGGTCGAGGCCCTTCCGCCGGCGCAGTTTGCTGCCTGGGCGCAAAGCGCTCATCGATCCGCCCTCAGGCTCGACGGCGCCAGCTACGCCGAGCTTTCAAAGCCGAGCAGCTACGTGAAACCAATGACCTACGGCGCGGTCGTCCCCGATCTCTTCGAGGCGGTCGTCGCAAACCGCGCGCCGATGCTTCACCTTCCGGAAGCCGCTTCGCAAAGAAGCAAGGCCTCTGCAGTTCCGCCGGGAGGTTGAGGAATGTTCGGTAGGCTTAGCTGGGACGCGATTCCCTTCAACCAGCCGATCCCGCTGATCACGTCGATCGTCGTGCTTCTTGCGGTTGTTGGCATCATCGCCTGGATCACCACCAAAGGCTGGTGGCCATACCTCTGGCGCGAATACATCACCTCCACCGACCATAAGCGTATCGGCATCATGTACGTCGTGCTTGCGCTCGTGATGCTGGTGCGCGGCTTTGCCGATGCGATCATGATGCGGGCACAGCAAGCGGTCTCGGTAGGCGCCTCTCACGGTTATCTGCCGCCGGAGCATTACGACCAGATCTTCTCCGCTCACGGCACGATCATGATTTTCTTCATGGCCATGCCGTTCGTCATCGGCCTGATGAATTTCGTCGTGCCGCTTCAGCTGGGGGTTCGCGACGTCGCCTTTCCGACGATGAACAACGTCAGCTTCTGGCTGACCGCTTCGGGAGCGCTGCTGGTCAATACCAGCCTGTTCGTCGGCGAGTTCGCGCGCACCGGCTGGCTCGGTTTCCCCCCCTTGAGCGAGACTCAGTTCTCGCCCGGCGTCGGGGTCGATTATTACCTCGTGTCGCTCCAAATTTCCGGTGTCGGCACACTTTTGACGGGCATCAATTTCGTAACGACCATCCTCAAGATCCGGGCACCCGGAATGAGCTATTTGAGGATGCCGATATTCTGCTGGACATCGCTTGCTGCGAACCTGCTCATCATAGCCGCCTTCCCGGTGCTCACTGCCGCCTTGGCATTGCTGATGCTCGACCGGTACCTCGGCTTCCATTTCTTCACGACCGACGGCGGCGGCAACTCGATGCTCTACATGAACCTCATCTGGGTCTGGGGGCATCCCGAGGTCTACATCCTCGTCCTTCCGGTGTTCGGCATCTATTCGGAGGTCGTCTCGACCTTCTCCGGCAAGCCGCTTTTTGGCTACCGTTCAATGGTCTTCGCGACACTCGCGATCTGCATCATCTCGTTCATGGTCTGGCTGCACCATTTCTTCACGATGGGCGCGGGCGCCGACGTCAACGCCGTCTTCGGGATCGCAAGCATGGTGATCGCCGTTCCAACCGGGGTGAAGATCTTCAACTGGCTTTTCACCATGTACGGCGGCCGGGTCCGGTTCACAGTACCGATGCACTATGCGATCGGGTTCATGCTGACGTTCGTGATCGGCGGACTGACCGGCGTCCTGCTCGCAATTCCGCCCGTCGACTTCGTCGTGCACAACAGCCTGTTCCTGGTTGCCCATTTCCACAACGTCCTCATCGGCGCCGTCGTCTTCGGAGTGATGGCGGGCTACACCTACTGGTTCCCAAAAGCCTTCGGCTTCACGCTCGACGAGCGGATCGGCAAGGCGATCTTCTGGCTGTGGTTCATCGGATTCTACCTGGCCTTCATGCCGCTCTACGCCCTTGGTCTAATGGGCGCGACGCGGCGGCTTCAGCATTATGACAATCCGAGCTGGCAACCGTACAATATCGTGGCCCTCTTCGGAGCCGTTCTCATTCTCTTCGCGATCGCCTTGACGGTAGTTCAGCTCGTCTACTCGATCCGGACCCGCGACCGTCGCCGCGACATCACCGGCGATCCCTGGGACGGCCGGACGCTCGAGTGGCTGACGCTTTCGCCGCCTCCCCACTTCAATTTCGCGGTGCTTCCAGATGTTCACGGCGAGGAGGCCTATTGGACCCGCAAGCAGACTGCGATCCGCGGGGAACAGCTGATCGAGGAGCCCCACTACGAGCCGATTGAAATGCCGATCAACACGCCGACAGGAGTCATCGTCGCTTTCTTCGCCTCCCTCTGCGGCTTCGCACTCATCTGGTACATCTGGTGGCTTGTCGTCCTCGGGCTGATCGGGGCGTTCGCGATCCTCGTCTGGTATGCTTGGCGCGACGAACATGAGCACGTGATCCCTGTCGAAGAGGTCCAGCGATTGGAGCGTGAGCGCCGGCGCATCCGCCACGAACTCCTCCAGGAACTGATCAAGGCGACATGACTACATCGGAAGCGTCCGCGATCGGCCTGACCCACGGCGGGTCCGAAGATACCGGCCTCGGCAACCGCGGGCCGCAGTCGAAAAGCATCGTCGTCCCTTACGGCTTCTGGCTTTTTGTCCTCTCCGACATGGTGCTCTTTTCGGCGCTGTTCGCGACCTATGCGTCACTGGTCCATGCAACCAACGGCGGGCCGGTGACGAGGCAGCTCTTCGATCGCACCAACGTTGCGATCGAGACCCTGGCTCTCCTGACCTCGAGCTTCATCTGCGGGCTCGCCATGATCGCGGCGAAGCGCAAGGAGATGCTCTGGACGCAGGTCTTCCTGTTCTTCACGGGCCTCTTCGGCGTCGTCTTTCTCGTCATCGAGATCACCGAATTCGCGGGCATGATCGCGATCGGCGCCGGGCCTCAGCGAAGCGCTTTCCTTTCCGCTTTCTTCACGCTCGTCGGGTGCCACGGTGCCCACGTCACGGCGGGACTGTTGTGGATAGGAACGATGATGGCGCAGATCTGGGCCAAGGGATTCGAGCCGCACATCACCCGGCGCCTCTTGTGCCTCAGCGTGTTTTGGCACGCGCTCGACATCATCTGGATCGCAATCTTCACAATCGTCTACCTGATCGGGACACTGCCATGACCGAACCTGATCCCGAACTGATGAATGTCGCCCCCGGCGAGCCGCATGACAGCATTCTGAGCGAGACGGTCAGCTACGTCGTGGGGCTCGGCCTCGCGCTGCTTCTCACCGGTGTGTCGTTCTGGGTTGCATCGACGACGAGCCTGTGGGGTCCAGGAGTGGCGACAGGGCTGGTCGTGCTGGCGATTGCGCAGATGGGCGTCCACCTCGTCTTCTTCCTTCACGTCACGAGCGGGCCCGACAACACGAACAATGTGCTCGCGCTCGCGTTCGGAGTGCTGATCGTCTTCCTGGTCATGATCGGGACGATCTGGATCATGGCCCACATGAACGCGAACATGGGCGTCAGCCCGGAGCTCATGAACCTTCAGACCCAGCGCGGCTGATCAGAGCCGAGTTGAGGCGAGCGCGATCATCGCCGCCAGGACGACGACGCTCGCCGACATCGCGATCGCCGCCGAGGTCCCGCGGCTTCGAGCGTAGACCAATGTGATTCCGATCTTCACGGCCATGTTGGAAATCGCCGTTCCGCTTATGGCCATCGCCGCAAGCAAGGGCGAGATCGCATCGGCCGGGAGCGTTCCCAGGGTGACGATCGCGACATCAACGTCCATGCTTCCAATGATCAGAAGAAGGACAGCGATCCCGCTCTCGCCGAATCGGCTGCGCGCCCAAGTCGCCGCGACCGCGGCAACCGCGACGAAGGCCACGAAGCCGAGCGCCGGGAGCAGAGCGATCGGGTTTCCAGTCGGCGTTGGAGCGTCTGTCTGTGGGGCCTTTCGATAGAGCCAGAACCCGGCCGCCCAGGCAACGATCGAGGCGGGAACGATAAGGACGAGGATCGCCGGCAGGACCCGGGTCGCAAGAACGCCGATCAGGATCGGAATCCTAAGGTACATGACGGCGGTCGCGAGCGCGATTCCCGCCGGCTCCGCTCCTGCTCGCTGTTCGCTCCCGAGCCGTTGCGCGAGCGCCAGAGTCACCGCCGTCGAACTATATGCGCCGCCGATCAGCGCCGTTGCGACCGTACCGTGACGCTCGCCGAAAATCCGGTTCGCAACATAGCCGAGAAATGAAAAACCGGTGACGAGGACGACTACCAGCCACAGCCGCTGCGGGTTCCATGCGCCGAGCGGACCGTAATGGCCGTTTGGCAGGAACGGCAGGACCGCCCCGGCGATGACCGCGTAGCGCGCAAGCGCCTTCACATCATCTTCGTCGAGCCGCTCGATGAGGTGATGGGTTTCCTGCTTGAGGGCGAGGAGCAGGGTCACCAGGGTTGCGCCGGCAATCGCCAATCCCGGTTCGCCGAAGCCGGAGACGAATCCCAAAGCCAGGGTCGCAAGCGCTGCGACCGACGTCGTCGCGTCGGGATGCTCGGAGAGGTTGGGACGATGGGCATAGCCGACGGCGATAACGGCAGCCGCTGCGGTGACGAGCGCG
>DATATH010000035.1:0-5497 GCA_036268895.1 Sphingomicrobium sp.
GATGCGGCTCTGGAAGGAAAAGACATCGTCGAGCTTTCCGCCAATTTCGTCGCTCCAAACTTCCACGCCATCTTGTGTTCGGGTCAGGCTCACCTTCATTCGAACTTCGTTGCCCTGGTGCTCGACACTCCCGTCCAGCAAATAATCCGCGCCGACTTTGCGGCGATAATCTGACGGAGAAAGATCCTTTTTCGCGAGCGCTTCGACCGCTTCACGCCCGAGCACGCGCAGATTGGGATTGCGAGAGATTGCGCCGCGTGTGTCGTCCCAGATAGCGTCGACGAGGTTGGCATCTGCTGAATTGAGCGCGCGGAAAGGCAACACGGCGAGCGTTTGCGGGCCCGCCGCCTTTGCCGGACTGAGGAACCACCAGCCGGCGAAACTTGCCGCCAGCAAAAGGATCACAGCGAAGGCCAGGTGAACGCGATATTCCATGAAGCGAAGGACTCTTGGTTTTTCGCTGGGCAGTGGATGCTTTGCGCCCGTGATCGAACGAATGGCGTCCGCAACGGCCGTAATTCGAGGGTCCTTTTCTCCCCCTCGCCAGCTCGATAGATCGACGCCCTGGCGCTCGCCGAAGAACAGCGGCGGAGAGCAGGGACTGACAAAGACCTGGATCAGCCGCCCGTCTTCCCGCGCCAGCCGCGCTTCGGAACGCACATTTTCGCTGGTCACGCTCGCGGGCGACCAGCAGACGATGACCGCTTTGGCCTCGGCGAGCGCCTTCTCGATGGTGGTCTCCCACGGCGCAGACGGAGGAATGTCTTCGTCCCACCAGACGTCGAGCCCGTCATTGCGCAGCGCGCCGACCAGCCTGCGCACCTTCGCGGCGTCCTCGCGTTTGTAGGAGACGAACACGTCGGCCATTCGGCGCCCCCCGTTGCCGTGCGCCTCTCTAGCCCATGCGCTAAGGACGCGCCATGCATCGCCTGTTCGTCGCCATCCGGCCGCCGGAAGCCATCAGAGACCTTCTGGTGGATGCGATGGATGTCAGCGCCGACTTTCGCTGGCAGAATGACGAGCAGCTGCACCTGACCCTGCGCTTCGTCGGCGAGGTCGATCGCCCTCTTGCGAATGATCTTGCGGATGGGTTGGGTCGTATTCGATCCCCGCCTCTGGAGCTGCGCATCGCCGGACTCGGCCGTTTCCACCAGCGCAATTCGGGGGCCCTATGGGCTGGGGTCGAACCAAAGCCGCCGCTCGCCGAGCTCGCTGCCAAAGTCGAGCGGATCTGCCAATCGGCCGGCCTTGCACCCGAACGCCGAGCTTTCCACCCGCACATCACCCTCGCACGCTGGAAGGGTCGCCGGACGCGCGAGGTGCAGGCATTCCTCGAACGCAAGGGAGGGCTTTCGTCCGAGCCGTTCGTCGTTTGCGAATTCATCCTGTTCGAAAGCCGGCTGTCGCGCCATGGCGCCCATTACGAAGAGGTCACCCGATATGGTCTGGCCTAAACGATTTTGGCGCGCGCTCGGTCTTGCCGTGTTCGATTGCGACATAGAGCGACGGCCGAGATGAAGATCGCGGCGATGGAGACAATCGCATCGAAGTGAGGCCGGCCGATCCGTTTCGGCGCCGGCGTGACGTCGCCTCCCCCGGCATCGACTGCCACCTCGCTCATTCGGGCGCCTCCCGCGCGCTCAACGCCCGGCAATGGCGCGAGCTGCCGATCGCACCTACTTTGCGCCCTTCAGATATTTGTCGAACCAGTCGACCATTCGCTGGAGTGAATCCTGCTGGTGCTCTCGCTTGTAGAAGCCATGGCCCTCCTCCGGATAGAAGACGGAATCGACCGTGTTCCCTTTCCTCTTGAGCGCCTCGACCACTTGCTTGGCCTGCCCCGGCGGGACCCTGATGTCGTTCTCGCCCTGCTGGACCAGCAGCGGCGCCTTCACCGCGTTGATGTAGGTGAGCGGGGAGGTCGCATCGTAGACCTTCGGGTTTTGATCGGGGCTTCCAAGGAGCGACTTCTGATAAGCCTGCAGAAGCGCATCTTCGTGCTGCCACATGGTCCGCCAGTCGATGATTCCGAACAGATCGACCGCAGCGGCGAAGGCGTTCGGTGCCCGTCCGATCGCCATCAAGGTCATGAATCCGCCGTACGAACCGCCGGCGATGCCGACCCGATTCGCATCGACATAACCACTGTCGACGAGGAACTGCTTGGCAGCGAGCTCATCCTTGAGATCCCCGCCGCCAAGATCCTGGTAATTGGCCTTCTGGAAAGCCAGACCATAGCCCGTCGAGCCTCGCGGGTTCGGCTGAATGACGACATAGCCGCGGCTCGCGAGCGCAGTCGCGTATCGGCTGAATCCATCGTTGGTCTGTCCCGTCGGGCCACCGTGCGGCATGACAACAGCCGGGTTGCCGGCGTCGCGCTTGAGGTTGAACGGCATGGTGACGATCGCGCTGACGAGCGTTCCGTCATAGCTCTTGAACGTGACGATGCGCGACTTGGGCAGATGCTCGGGCGCGAGGCTTGCCATCGCAAGGTGCGTCAGCTGCATCATCTTGCCTGCGCCAATGTCGAACGACTGGATCTCTGCCGGCGTATCGGCGCCTGAATGGAGCACCAGCAGCCGGCGCGAATCCGGTGTGAACGGCTGGCTGCCGATCGTGCCATTCACTCCGGGCGGCATAGCAAGTGGGTGCTCGAAGAGACTTGCAAGATCGACCAGTTCGAGCGCCTGACGGCCGTTCTCGCTCGTTTGTACCACCATCGAACGACCGTCGGGGCTGATGGCGCCGCTCGACTGTTCCCATGGCGTCGCCTTCAATATCCGGATCGCACCGGATCCAGGTGAGTAGAGAGCTGCGTGAAGCTGGTGAGTGCCGTCGTTGGTTGTCAGCGCCACCGCCGAGCCGTCGCGTGTCGCATCGCTCGCCTGGTAGATTACACCGGCCTTGCCAAGCAGCTTGGTTTCTCTTCCGCTGGCGACGTCGATCTTCCAAATCTCCGCGGCATCGCCGCCGACGAAGCTGCGGTTCGCGATGAGCGAGCGGCCATTGTCGGTCCACGCCACCGCGCTCCAGTCCCATTGCGGATCGGCTTCGTGGTTAAGCGCGCGGACCTGATCCGTCGCAATATCCATTACGGCGAGGTCGACCTGTCCCTGGCCGCTGCGCTTGGTCGAGAGAGCCATGGCGCCCCCGTCCGGCGACACGAGCAATCCCTCTTCGCGCAGGTCAGGCGTGTTGGTGAGATTTCTTGGCTCGCCGCCTGCGGTAGGAACGGCATAGATATCGTATTGCTCGTTACCGCCCTTGTCCTGGGTATAGTAAAGCGTCTTTCCATCGGGAGAAACAGCGAAGCCCGACTGGTTGTCGTCCGATTGGGTAAGCTGGACCGGCCAGCTTCCGTCGGCGTCCATCCGCCAGATATTGTAGCGTCCAGTCATGTTCGTCGACACGAACAGTTGCCGCCCATCCGCGCTCCAGCTGGCATCGAGCGCGCCGCGTGAGAAGACGAGGTCATCGATCGGGACCGGGGCCGCCTCGGGATCGCCGACCGATACCAGGGTCTTGGGATCGGTGACCGGACGCACGGGCGTTGGGATTTCGGCAATGGCAGGTGCCGCAAGAAACAGCGGCAAGACAATCAGATACTTCATGGACTCGCCCTCGGCACGAACACGCATCAGGGACTTTACGCGAAGTCGACCACGTTACAACGGGCACCTCAGTGCCGAACGCCGAGCTCCAGGTAGCTGTCTGGCCCGAAGGTCAGTCTCAGGGGCTCCTTGGCGTCAGCAAAGGATTCGATGCTGACATCGCGGCCGGTACCATAATTGATCTCGATTTCGGGTTGCTTCGGAACCGAGACGACGGCAACGATACGGCTCCCGGCAGCAAGAAGCCGAGACGTGAGCATCTGGCTTTCGAAATCGAGAATCGATGGTTTGCCAGGTGTCAGCAGATGGCGTTGCCGGCGATCCGCCATGAAGCTTGCGCGACCGAGATAGCTCGCGAGCGGGAAATAGCTGCCATCGGCCTTCTGCTCGAAAAAGTTTACCGCGAGGTCGAAGTCGCGCTTGTTGGTGACGACATCGACGTGGCCGCGGAACAGACCATCGACCTCGGTTCCCCTCGCCAGCGAGGGGGTTGTGAAAACCAGCGCATTGCGCGGATCAAACCCGCTGTCGGGTACCTGGTAGTCGGCGTCGCGGCGGTCGGTAAAGTCGACGCGCAGCTCCGGCGCAGCTCCATCTTCGTTTGCTGTCTTGCTAAACATCAACCGATTGCCGTCCCGCCTCCCTCCGAGATAGAGGCGCCACCTCCCATCGGCCATCGCGTCAAGTGTGCGGACATGGCGCCACTCATTTGCTCCCATGACCTCGAAATTGACTCGGTCGCTGAGGACGTCGGGCAGCGGCGCACCACGAAACACGTGATCAAACCACTTGAGGCGAATGCCCCTGAGGTCCTGCATTGCCGCCTGGTCGATATCGTAACCGTTGATCGTCGGGAGGACACCCTGCCCCATTGCGGTATGATGATAGGGCCCGATCAGCATGCGCTCATCCGCATTGGGCCGATGGCGCAGATGCTCCTGGAAATAGTAGAGTGCACCGACCATCCCGCCGTCGAAATATCCGGTCTCGACGAACACCGGAATGTCGATCGAGGCGAACTCGTCGCCGACTGGAATGAAGCTCTGCCAGTAAGAATCGTAGGCCGGATGATCGAGCCATTTCTCGAACGTCGGATTGGGCTGACCATCGATCAGGGGAAGGTCGCGGTATGGCCGGCCGCTCACGTACCATTTGCGATTCAACGTCGACCAACGATCGGTGTCGCCATAGTTCACGTCGTCGAGCGTCGGCGTATCGGTCGTATAGAACGGCCAGGGATAGATGAAGCTCTGGAAAACGTTGCCCTGCATCGGGGTGTCTATACCGGGCGCGTTGCTGGCGTGAGTCGCGATCGCCTTGAGAGCGCGAGGACGGTGCTTCAACGCTCCCCATTGTGTCGATGCGTCATAGCTACCCGAGAACATTCCGACGCGTCCGTCGCTCCACGGCTGCGCGGCGAGCCAATCGATCACCGCAGCAGCGTCGGCGCCGTCATGCTCATAGGGCGCCACCGCGCCCGGACTCCATTCCTTCCCGCGCGAATAGGCGGTCATTCCGGCATAGCCGTTGCCAGCCATTTCGACCGCTCCGGCGATCCCGAAAAAGTCGTTCGCGTAAATCGTAAAGTCGAGGAGCGAAGTAACTTTCGCAGCCGATCGCGGCCGGACGAGCACCGCTGCGATCCTCGCGCCGTCGGGGGTTGGAATGGTCACTCTGTCGTCGATGATGAATCGCCGCTCGAGATCTGAGCGAAGAAGCGGCGGGAGCGCTGGCTGAAGATGCTCCCAGACTATTACAGACTGCCGGGCCGCGATGATGTCGCCGGCGCCATCGCAATGGTCCATGGGTTTGTCCGCGCACGCCTTTTCGGCCTGCCCGAGCATTTGGCGAAGGCCATCCAGATTGCCGCCCATCCAGCCGTATGT
>DATATH010000036.1:0-7214 GCA_036268895.1 Sphingomicrobium sp.
CTTCGACCATTGCCGGATAGGCTGGCGGCCCCTCGAGGGGGGCAAAGAGGAACGGCACGGACGATGTTTCGAGCGTGGTCTTGATGGCGGTGATCAACTCCAGGGGACTTCTTGGGCTGCCGACTGCAATGACTGAGCCACCCTTCGTCATCGCAGCCCGAAGGAGATGGCGAGCGACCCGGACCATCTCGCCGAATGGAAGCTGCCAGTAGAGTGTCGGACCGCCGATCAGCAGCAGTCGGCGCGGGCGCGGATAAGCAGCAAGCAGATCGCGGTCCGACTGTTCAATCTCGCGGGCGCCGTGCGGGCTCAGGGCAAACGGAATTCGAAAGACATTTGGAGCGTTGGGGACGGGATATTCGGGGGTTGGCACGACCAGGTCGAAATTCGAGGGCGAGATGCGCGGATAGCCAAGATGGACCGCCCGCATGGTCCCTCCCGACCGCTCCCTAAGTTCCCGAACAACAGGGACGCTTCGATGACCGGTCGAGATTGTGAGGTCGGGCGGCTCTCCCTCGAGCTGCCCCCGGGCATCGGCCGCAACGCTTATGAACGTCGCCCCGAGCAAGCGTGGCTGCAGGCGCCGAAGCTGATTGTAGAGCAGCCACTTCTCCTCGAACGGCAGCCCCAGCGCCTCGGCCAGCGCAAGCACCTGGTTATTGTCGCCGCGGTGCGGCCCGAGCAGCGCCCAGACCCGCATTTTCTGGCCCGTCTTGTTGTTCATGCCCACGGCGGCCATTAAGCGGCGAGGGCAGGAAAGACCATGTGCGGAATTGCTGGGTGGTACAGGCGCGGCGGCAGGGGAGTGCCGCAGGGCGCTCTCGTGACCGCGTGTGACCAGCTGCGCCACCGCGGCCCCGACGACGCAGGCTATTTCACCGACGGCGAATTCGGCTTTGGAATGCGCCGGCTCAGCATCATCGATGTCGAGGGCGGGCACCAGCCGATCTTCAGTCCAAACGGCAGGCATGCGATCGTCTTCAATGGCGAGATCTTCAATCATCCCGAGCTTCGGCGCGAGCTCGAGGGGGGCTATGCGTTCAAGACCGATCACAGCGACACCGAGACGATTCTCGCCGCTTACCTGCGATGGGGCGACGATGCTTGGGTGCGCCTCGAAGGCATGTACGCCCTCGCAATCTGGGACAAGCTCGAAAAGCGCCTGGTAATTGCCCGCGATCCGATCGGGATCAAGCCATTGTTCGTCACCGAGCAGAAGGGCGGCCTCGCATTCGCGTCCGAAATCAATGCGCTAAGAGCCCTTCCGGATCATCGCTTCGAGCTCGACAGTGATGGCGTCGACGACTTTTTCTGTTTCGGCCACACACTTCCCCCGCGAACGATTTTCAGGGACGTTTTTCCGCTTGAGCCGGGACATGTGCTTCGAATCGGCCCGAAGGGTCGGTCTGAGATCCGCCGCTATTGGCATCCGAAAATCGAGGTCCGGCAGGGGCTCGGCGAGAATGAATGGGTCGAGGAAACGAGGGCCAGGGTTCTCGATAGCGTCAAGAAGCACATGCTGTCCGACGTGCCGGTGGGAGCATTTCTTTCAGGAGGCGTCGATTCGTCGGCTGTCGCCGCCGCCATGGCCAGATCGTCGGGATCGAACTTCAAGGCTTTTACCGTCGGCTTTCCTGGTTCGCCGCGCGACGAAACGGCGGCAGCGGCCAAAATCGCGCGGTACCTGGATATCGAGCACGTCGTCCTGCCGATGAAGCCGCAGACCGCAGCCGACGTGCTGCCCGCGGTCCAGGCTGCGTTCGATGAACCGACTGCTGCCACCTCCGCCGTGCCCCTCTGGTATCTGTCCCGTTCGGCGGCCGAACATGTGAAGGTCGTGCTCTGCGGAGAGGGCGGTGACGAAGTGTTCCTGGGCTACAATCGGCAACGCTGGGCCAACCGAATGGCCGCCTGGAAGCCGCTGATCGAAACTGTCGGGATTGGAGGGCTTGTCGGGCGCCTGCCCGAGCTGCCCTGGCGCGGTTGGAATTATGGCCGGCAACTCGCCAAACAATTCGTCGACGGTGCCCGCCTCGGCGATGGCTACGAGCGTTTCTTCGCCGCGGTCTCGATCACCACTCCCGAGCTTCGTGAGCGGATTTACGATCCAGGCTTCTTCAAGAGACGAGAACCTAGCGACAGGTTCGAACAGCGTGCCCGCGAATTCTTCCCGGCCGAGAAGCGACCGCCGCTTACCGACCTTCAGCAATTCGTGCTCGGCGATCTCACCGTGCATCTGCCGGCCTCGCTCTGCCAGCGGCTCGATCGGTCGAGCATGGCCCATTCGCTCGAAGCTCGCGTGCCGTTTCTCTCCCATCGCCTCGTCGAGTGGGCGCTGACCATTCCTTCCGAGCTCAAGCTGAAAGGGAGCACTGGCAAATATGTGCTCCGCCGAGCCGTCGAGCCTTGGCTCCCCCAAGGGGCGCTTTCGAAGCGCAAGATCGGCTTCCAGCTGCCCTTCGCCGACTGGTTCATGGGCGGCTTTAGCGACTTCGCTCGCGAGTCATGGCGCTCATCTGGCGTCGCCGATCTCGGCTTTCTCGATCGAGCGGGCGTCGAGCGATTGTTCGACGAACATCGCAGGGGAGCGGCTGATTATGGTCGGATCCTCTATGCGATAGCGATGTTCAGCTGCTGGTGGGATCAGCAACGGCCGCGCCTGTCCGTAAAAGCCCCGGCAGCAGCGAGCGCTCCATGACCGCCAAAGTCTCCGTGATCCTGCCGGTGCACAACCGCGCCGATGTGCTTCCCCGCGCCATCAAGAGCGTGCTCGATCAGGAGTTTCGCGACCTGGAGCTGATCGTCATCGATGACGGATCTTCCGACAATAGCGCGCAGATCGCCCAGTCTTTCGGCGATGGGCGCGTCCGGCTTATCCGCCTCGGAGAGAACCGGGGCGGCAACGTCGCTCGAAATGAAGGCATCCGCGCTAGCAACGCGCCGTTCATTGCTTTTCTCGATAGCGATGATCGCTATCTCCCGAACAAGCTCGGCTGGGTCGCGGCCGAGTTCGACCGTCGACCCGAGCTAGACCTGCTGGTCGACAGTTTCGTCAAGATTGGGGCGCCGGGCTCTCATAAGCCCGAGCTGATCCGCCGGAACCCAATTATCGATGATCGCGAGCAGTTCCGAACGGCCCTGTTCACAAGGCAGCTGTGGAAGGCGACCCCGGCAATCACCGTAAGGCGCGAGATTGCGATCAAGACTGGGATGTTCGACGAGAGTCTTCGTCGACTCCAGGATTTCGACTTCCTGATCCGAGCGTCGCAGATCGCCAATTGCGCGTCCACGGATCAGGTGCTGTGGGTCAAATATTGGGATCCGAACGCGATCTCGATCGGGGACAATATGATCTCTGCGAATATCGAACTCGTCCGCCGCCACCCGGAATATCTTCGAACTGCGGCCTATCGGCCCGGCCTTGCCCACGCGCTGCGGCTCTCTGCCTGGCGGAAGATCGGGCGCGGCGACCTTGGCGGCATATCGCGCGATGTCCGTGATCTTGCGGAGGCATTTGGATCAAGCGAGGCTGCGCGCCTGGCGTGGGAAGCTCTCTGGCCGAGGAGGGCTCTGGGCTCACGAATTGAACCGGAAAAATAAGTTGGCCGACGAATGACGGCCCAGCTGAGATGACACGGCCCCTCGCAACAGCATCAGCGGTGCAGCTGCGCCTCAATGCCTTGCGTTTGCCAGATCGCGAACGCGTACATGCGAGCAAGCTGGGACAATTCATCGATGCGACCGGATGCACCCTGATGGCCGCCTTCCGTTTCGGTATGGAGCAGCATCGGCTTGGCGCTGGTCGAATCGCTCCTTAGGGTCGCAATCCATTTCGCAGGCTCCCAAAAGCCGACACGATCATCGCTGATCGCAGTTGTCGCGAGAACGGAAGGATAAGGTCGCGCGCGGACATTCTCGTAGGGAGAGTAACTCGCGATGTAATCATATGCTGCTGGATCGGACAGCGGGTCACCCCAAACGGGCCGAGTCAACGGCACTAATGGATGCGTCGCATCGCTCATGGTGTTGAGCATGTCGACGAACGGCGCCTGCCCGATCACCGCCGACCAAAGGTCCGGACGCATGTTGTTCGCGACGCCGACCAGCAATCCCCCGGCGGAAAAACCATGGAGCACAATATGCTTTGCCCTGCTGTGGCCGGTCGCAATCAAGGCGTCGGCGCAGCTGATAAAGTCTGTGAAGCTGATCTTCTTTCGAAGTTGGCGCGCCTGTTCAAACCATTCACGGCCATTTTCGCCCCCGCCGCGTACGTGAGCCGCGGCCCATATCCAGCCCCTATCGATCAGCGAGAGCAACGGGGCCGAATAACCGGTCTCGAAACTGTAGCCGTAGGCTCCATATCCGGTGAGAAGCAAAGGTGCCGTGCCGTCAAGACGGGTTCCTGCTCCATGGAACACGGTCACCGGCACGAGCGTCCCGTCCGATGCTCGGGCGTGCAGTCGCTTGAGCACATAGGCCTCGGAGGGCTTTGCGCCTGGTACATTTTCCGAATCGAGCATCGTCTCGCGGCCTGTTTCGAGATCGCAGCGGATCCAGCGCGGCGGCATTCGAGGAGACTCGATCCTAAGGAGGAGAGCGTTCTCCCGATATTCGGTCGGCTCGACTGCGAGCAGGTAGGCAGCCTCGGAAATGCTGACAGGCTCGCGACGAATTCCACTTTCGTCGCAGGCCCTAACATGCAGATTGCCCTCGATCCGCTCTAGCCAGGAGAACAGGCCGGTCCTCGGGTAGAGATCAGTGATCGTGTGGCCGGGTGTCTCGGGGAGCCACGCGGTCCACGGGCCAGTCGGCAATGCGACGGGCGCCCACATGAGCTTATAGTCTTCAGCTCCGTCCACATTCGTGCGCATCACCAGGCGATCGCGCCAATGCTCGATCGAATAATCGACCCCTGCAATTCTTGGTGCGACAAGCACCGGCATTGCTGTCGGCCGGCGAGCGTCGATCAGGCGCACTTCGCTCGTCACATCGTTGAACGACCGCAAGAAGAGATAATCGCCCGACGCGCTCGGCGTGACTTCCATGAGGAAACCAGGATCGCCTTCCTCGTAGATGAGCGCATCGGGGCCGCCACGCGCGAGGCGACTATACAGTCGCGCGGGACGGCTTTTCGGGTCGCGCCAAACCCAGAAAATATATTGGGAGTCCGCGGAGAATGCGAAATCACCGAACGCGTCCACCGGACCCTCCGGCAGAATCTCGCCGGACCCAAGATCCTTCACGCGAATGACGAACTTCTCTGCCCCTGTCGTATCCTCCGCCCACGCGAGCAGCTTGTGGTCTGGGCTGTGGATCGCATTGCGTATTTTGAGATATTTCAAACCGGCGGCGCGCTGCTCTCCATCCAGCAATATCGTCGCTTGGCCTCCTTCGCGAGGGCGGCGCATGTATTTCGGCTGCTGCGCGCCAGGAACGAAGCGTGTGAAATATTCCCAAGGCCCGTCAGCAATTGCGGGTGTTTCCATCCGCTCTGGTGTGCGCGCGACCATCTCTTTCAAGAGTTGGGCCTGGAGGCGCTCAGTGGGTCGAAGGACCGCTTCGCAGTACCGATTCTCTTCTTCGAGATGGGCAAGGATCTTTGGATCGAGAACGCTCGGGTCGCGCCACACCTCTTTCCAGTTGGATGGCTTCAGCCACGCATAATCGTCGATACGGACACGGCCGAGCTGCTCGATGCGCTTTGGGATGCGCTTCGTAATCGGAGCCCGCGGCTGCGCGCTTAATGTGCGTCGCGCTGCTCGCGCATTGCCCGCGAATAGAATAGCTGCCGTCCCGGCGAGAATTCTCCGCCGGCTGATCATGCTCTGCCCGGAAACCGCTCGACCCTGCCTCCCTTCCGGGACTCGCGCTTTTTCCACCAGGTGTAAAAGCCGGTCACGCACATTTCCGCGATGGCGAGTCCGAGCAGGAAGACGATGGCGATTCCAACCCGGCCGGCAACGTCGCCGCTGTGGAGTGGATAGAGGGCGCGAGTGAGCTTCCGACCCAAGCTATCGTGGTATGGATCGTCCCGCTCGACGAGCCGACCAGTCTGGCCGTCGAGATAATAGGTCACTGGCCCGAGCAGGTGATAGTTCTCGACACCGTTGTCGGTGAAGGTGACGCCGTAAACGCCATATTCGGGGCTGAACCGCTCGAGCGCCGGCAACCAGTTGAGGCCATCGTTCCTGGCCGCGGCGATACCTTTGACGAGAGCTTCCGGAAAAGTGATCCGGGCGGGCGGGACTGCCTGCGTGGCCGGTGAGTCGAACATGGACGGCCTGGCAGGCGAGATGGCCTGCACTGCTGGGACGAAGGCCTCACTGAAATAGTTCATCGCGACCGAAGTATATGCGAGCACGCTCATCAGAATGAGCAGCCAAAGCCCGCTCGCATTGTGCAATTCCAGCATGAAACGCCGAAGCTTGGCCTTGAGGTCGATCTTCCATTTCTTTTTCCATTTTGGCCAAAAGGGCTTCTTGGCCGGAAATGTGAGATACAGACCGACGAAGTTGCTGATCAGCCAGCCGAGCGCTGCCAGCCCCATTATCCAGCGTCCCCAGGTCCCTGCGACCAGCGTCGAATGAAGCTGGAAAATTCCCTGAACGATGTGGCGCCGGTCCCAGCCAATGCCCACCAGGCGAGTGCCGACGATCCGACCGCTGGAAGGGTCGAGAAACACCTCGTCGAAATCGAGTTTCTCGCCAGGAGATCGGCTCTGAACCGTAAGCCTCAGATTCTCGGACGGCCGAGGGTTAAGTGGAAATTGGGTGACAACGAGGTCGGAGCGCTGGGCGTCGAGACGAGCAGCAAGCTCGGCCGGCGGGAGCGTTCGTCCTGTCGACTGGCGATAGAAAAGATCGCCATTCAGCGCTGCATCTATCCGCTTGTCGAAACAGAGAAAGCTACCGGTAACGCCGGCAATGAACAGAAAGACGAGTGCGGTAAGACCCATCCAACGGTGAATCTTGATCCAGAACTGACGTGTTTGCACCTTGCTCATCAACACCAAACCATGGACAGCCGATTATCGTTCAGCTCGATCGACGATAGTAGCGACCACGACTGCTGAACTGAGATGATGGGTCGAATACCATTTCGAGTGGGCCGACCTTGCGCGACCCCGTTGCAGCAGGTCGCGATAGGTAGGCACATAGCGCTCGTTTACTGGATCAACATGAAACGATGACCCTGTTCCTGCCCAAAGAGCCTTC
>DATATH010000037.1:0-6843 GCA_036268895.1 Sphingomicrobium sp.
CGTTTCCTGGGCCTCTCTAAGCAACTTGTTGCTGATCTCGGCGAACTGCGCCGAAAGCGCCTCCTTGGCCTCGACCAATTCCCTGATTCTGGCTTCGAAACCGCGGCCCCGTTCGAGCTGGGAAGCCTCAAGAGCAGCAAGCCTCGTTGCCGCGTCCCGGTTCGCGTCCCGCTCCCTCACAACCTCGCTGAGCTGGAGGCGGAGATTTTCGACGGTCTGCCTCGCGCCGGCCGCCGCCCGGCCGGCCCACAGCCAGCCGAGTGCCGCGCCTACGACCAGCGCCACTAGAACGAATGCGATAGCGGTCGCGTTCATGACCGTAACTCTCCCGGAACAGAATGCGAACAATAAGGTGGTTGGTGCATCTGCTCAAGCGGAACGCTATTTGCTGTCCACAGGTTTGTGGGAACCAGGAGAACACCATGTCCATCCGCAAGATGATCGCGCTTCACCCGAACGTTCACGGGCACGTCAACCAGCCGCTCTCCGATGCGGCCCATCACCTGATGTATTGCGCCAGGATGTGCGTCAGTTGTGCCGATGCCTGTGCAGCAGAGGAGATGGAGATGCGCGACTGCATCCGTTCTTGCCTCGATTGCGCGGACGTCTGTGAGGCGGCAGGGAAGCTGGCGGTACGATATACGAGTTCGAACGACGAGGTATTGCGCGAGACACTGGAGCTCTGCGCGCGAGTCTGCGATTTCTGCGCTTCAGTGTGTGAGAAATATCCCCACGAGCATTGCAGGCTGTGCGCACAGATGTGCCGGGAATGTGCCGAGGACTGCCGCAACGCGGCGGCATCGGTGATGGAACCCGCCTGAAAGGTTCGCTGAGCCGGCAGGTCTATTGGGCGAAGTGAGGGCCCAACCCGGTCATGCGGCCTTCTTTTGCTGCTCTTTCCGCCACTTGGCGAGCTTCTTGAGTACCATGTCGCGCTTCAGCCGCGAAAGATGGTCGATGAATAATACGCCGTCGAGATGGTCCATCTCATGCTGGAGGCAGACCGCGAGAAGATCATGGATCTCCTCTTCGTAGGCGTTGCCTTTCTCGTCCTGCCAGCGGGCGCGGATGCGATCGGGGCGCATTATCTCGGCATATTGTTCCGGTACGGAAAGGCAGCCCTCCGTGTAGGGAACTTCGCTCTCCGAATGCCACAGGATCTCGGGGTTGATGAAGACTTTCGGGTCTTTGACGGCGGGACTCTCCGGATCGTCGGGATCCTGCGGTTCCTGAAGGTCGATCACTAGGAGTCGGATCGGCTCGCCCACCTGCACAGCTGCAAGGCCGATCCCCGGCGCGTTGTACATCGAGTCGAACATGTCGGTGACGAGCGCTCTCAGCTCATCGTCAAATGTCTCCACCGGCTTGGAAATCTGGCGGAGAACCGGGTCGGGGGTCTCATAGATGCGGCGAATGGCCATGGCTTTTCATATGGCTGGAATCGGCCGCTTTTCAACTGGCCGGCGGTTCCCACAGCTCGATCGGATTGCCCTCCGGGTCGTGTATTCGAGCAAAGTTCCCGACGGCTGGATCATTCCACTCCGGCTTGGTGATAACTTCGATCCCGCCGTTCCGAAGATTCTCCAGCAGGGCGCCGAGGCCGTCTACTCGAAGCTTGATCATCCACTCACGTTCCGCCGAGAAATAGTCCGTGTCGGCGCTGAATGGCGAGAAGACCGTCGTTCCGGCCTGCTGTTCCCACATGCCGTAGTCGTCGCAGCCGAGGCCGAGATGATCGCAACACCAGCACTTGAGCGCTTCAGGGTCGCGGGGCCCTGAAGAAGATTTCGCCTATACCGGTGACCCCCATAGCATCCTCCTCACGAAATCGGCCGGCGGGCTCGGAGGGCCTGCGCTAGCGTGCCTTCATCGAGATAGTCGAGCTCGCCGCCCACCGGAAGTCCGTGCGCCAACTGACTGAGACGAATTGGAAAACCGTCGAGGCGCTCGACCAGATAATGAGCCGTGGTCTGGCCTTCGAGCGTTGCGTTCATGGCGAGCACCACCTCGTCCATTCCACCTTCCGACACGCGGCGGACCAGCCGATCGATACTGAGATCCTCTGGACCTACGCCCTCCAGCGCCGAAAGACGGCCGCCAAGCACATGATATCGTCCTGGAAACAGCCGGGAGCGATCGAGTGCCCAAAGATCGGCGACTTCCTCGACGACGCACAGCATTTTCTCATCCCGGCGCGGATCGCTGCAGATCGAACAGGGATCGGACGTGTCGACATTGCCGCATACCGAACAGGTCGAAAGCCTCTCGGCGACGTTCTCGAGCGCGGCGAGAAGCGGTTGAAGGGCTGTTTCGCGCCGTTTCATCAGGTGAAGCACCGCCCGGCGGGCAGAGCGTGGCCCCAGACCTGGAAGGCGCGCGAGCGCCTGGCTCAATGCTTCGATTTCCTGACTGGCCACTCTGAGCGTCGAGGTAGGCAATTCTCTGCGGTTTCGCCATAGGGCCGCAATGCGCATCGTGTTTATGGGATCGCCGGACTTTGCAGTTCCCAGCCTGGACCGACTTGTCGAGGCCGGACACGAAGTGGTCGCCGTCTACGCGCAGCCGCCGCGTCCGGCTGGTCGAGGCAAGGCCGACCGCAAGACGGCGGTGCATGAACGCGCCGAGCAGCTCGGTATTGAGGTGAGGACGCCGAGCACCCTGCGCGATCCGGCCGAACAAGCGCTATTTCGCGCCTTGAACGCCGAGCTCGGGGTGGTTGCGGCCTACGGCTTGATTCTACCCAAGCCGATCCTTGAAGCTCCGGTGGCGGGCTGCATCAACGTCCATGCCTCGCTCCTTCCTCGCTGGCGCGGAGCGGCGCCGATCCAGCGCGCGATCCTCGCCGGTGACGAAGTCACAGGAGTGACGATCATGAAGATGGACGAAGGGCTGGACACCGGTCCGATTCTTCTTCGCGAGAGTCTCGATATTCGCGGGAAGAATGCCGGCCATGTCACGGAAAAACTAGCAGATCTTGGAGCACGCCTTCTCATTGAGTGGCTCGATCATCCAAAGCCTGGCGAATCGCAGCCCGTTGCCGGCGCAACCTATGCATCCAAGGTAGACAAGGCGGAAACGCGGATCGTCTGGGCCGGCACTGCCGACGAGATCCTTCGCGAGGTTCGCGCTTTCAGTCCGGAGCCGGGCGCCTGGTTCGAGGTCAATGGCGAGCGAATCAAGCTCCTCGATGCAGCCGCTGGAAGTGATATTTCAGGTCGATCGGGAGAAGTTTTGGACGATTGCCTGACCATCGCTTGCGGCTCCGGCTACGTTCGGCCGCTCAAGGTGCGGCGCGCGGGCCGCGGCCTGATGACGCCGGAAGAGCTGCTGCGCGGCTTTCCCATTGCGAAGGGCACGATCCTCCCGTGACCCGATGGCGCGTGATCATCGAATATGACGGTTCCTCGTTCATGGGTTGGCAGCGGCAGGAGCATGGGCCCTCGGTCCAGCAGACGCTCGAGGAAGCTCTTTTGCGGATGACCGGCGACAAAGCGACGTTCACGGCTGCCGGACGCACCGATGCGGGCGTCCACGCGCTGGCCATGTCAACGCACGTCGAAATCAAGCGAGAGCTGACTTCCCATCGCCTCCGCGAGGGCCTGAACGCACTTGTCCGGCCTCACCCGATTTCGGTCCTTTCGGTGGAGCCGGTCGCAGACGACTGGCACGCGCGCTTTTCGTGCGTCGGACGGCGGTATCTATACCGGATTCTCAATCACCGCGCGCCTCCAGCCCTCGATTCTGGAAGGGTTTGGCACATCGCCGTCCCGCTCGATGTCGATCCGATGGAAGAGGGAGCAGCGCTCTTGATTGGACGTCATGACTTCACGACCTTTCGCTCGGCTCAGTGTCAGTCGGATAGCCCCATAAAGACGCTCGATGCACTAGATCTGAGACGCGTGGGCGATGAGATCCATGTCACGGCTGCGGCTCGCAGCTTTCTTCACCATCAGGTGCGATCCATGGTTGGTTGCCTCGCACTCGTGGGCCGGGGACAGTGGCAGCCTTCGGACATCCGAAGGGCGCTCGAAGCGCGCGACCGCTCGGCGCTCGGATTCAACGCGCCTCCGCATGGGCTTTATTTCGTCGAGGCGATCTACCCCTAGTCCGCTATTCCGCAGCGAGAGCCTCGAACTCCTGCGCGGCGAGATATTTCTCAGCATCCAGCGCGGCCATGCAGCCGGTTCCGGCAGCGGTGACCGCTTGCCGGTATATTTTGTCCATGACGTCGCCGCAGGCGAAAACGCCCGGTACGCTGGTCTTGGTCGTGCCGGATTCGACAATGATGTAACCATCACTGTCGAGGTCCAGCTGACCCTTGAAGAGCTCCGTCGCGGGCTCATGACCGATGGCAACGAACGCGCCTTCCACATCAAGTCGGCTGATGTCGCCGCCGCGCTTGTTCCGGATGTCGAGGCCGACCAGCGCCTCAGGATCGCCGCCGCCGACGAATTCGACTACTTCGCTGTCCCAGACGATGTCGATATGTGGGTTGGCGAAGAGGCGGTCCTGCAGGATCTTCTCGGCCCGAAGCGCGTCGCGGCGATGGACGAGCGTGACGTCATGGCTGTGATTGGTCATGTAAAGGGCTTCCTCCACCGCGGTGTTGCCGCCGCCGATGACAGCGACCTTCTTGCCCCGGTAGAAAAAGCCGTCGCAGGTCGCGCAGGCGGACACTCCCCTGCCCTTCATATGCTCTTCGGACGGCAGCCCCAGATATTTGGCCTGAGCCCCGGTCGCGATCACCAGCGCATCAGCGAAATATTGAGCGCTGCCGTCGCCGCTCAGCCGAAAAGGTCGGTGAGCAAGATCGACTTCGCTGATGTGATCCCACACGACCTTCGTGCCGACATGCTCGGCCTGGGCCTGCATTTCCTCCACTAGCCAGGGACCCTGGATCACGTCCCGAAAGCCGGGGTAGTTTTCGACATCGGTCGTCGTCGTAAGCTGACCGCCGGGCTGGATACCCTGGATCACGATCGGCGAAAGGCCCGCGCGCGCGGCGTAAATGGCAGCCGTCAGGCCCGCCGGGCCCGAACCAAGCACGGCCACGCGCGTCGAAATGCTGTTGCTCATCCGCCGCATTTAGGGACGCTTGAGACGCCCCGCAACGGCGGGAAATCGGCGCTAAACCGCCCGGCGGCCGGCGACGAAGTTCCAGATCAGCACGATGATGCCGATGACAAGTAGAATGTGGATCAATCCGCCGGCCACATGGAAGGCGAAGAACCCGAGTGCCCAAAGGATGAGCAGGATGATGGCGATCGTCAGAAGCATGAGGTGCTTTCCTTGTTACTGTCGCGGAACGGGTCCGTAACGGACTAGTGGCAGCGCTGTTCCAAGGGTGATCCGAGTTAGACGAGCCGAGACTGCCTAACGGCCGCTTCGATGAATCCGGCGAAGAGCGGATGAGGCTCGAAAGGTCGGCTCTTGAGTTCCGGATGGAACTGCACCCCGATGAACCAGGGATGGTCCGGCCGTTCGACGATCTCGGGCAATTGATCGTCGGGCGACATGCCGGAAAAGATCAGTCCGTTGCCCTCGAGCGCGTCCCTGTAGTGAATGTTGACCTCATAGCGGTGACGGTGCCGTTCGCTGATCAGGTCCTCTCCGTAGATCGAGTGGACGACGCTGTTGCCATCGAGCTTCGCAGGATAGGCACCGAGCCGCATCGTCCCCCCGAGATCGCCGTCCGCAGCCCGCTTCTGAAGCCCTTCCTCGCTCATCCACTCGGTGATCATTCCAACGACGGGCTCGGACGTCTCACCGAATTCGGTGGTCGAGGCCTGCTCAATCCCGGCGAGATTCCGGGCAGCCTCGATACACGCCATCTGCATTCCAAGGCAGATTCCGAAGAACGGAATCTCCCGCTCTCGAGCAAATTTCACGCTCGCGATCTTTCCCTCGCTTCCCCGCTCCCCGAACCCGCCTGGGACGAGGATCCCGTGAAGCGGCTCGAGCTCGGCCACGATGTCGGCCTCGGGGTGCTCAAAGACTTCTGCGTCGATCCACTCGATGTTGACCTTGGCGCGATTGGCAATGCCGCCGTGCACGAGCGCCTCTCGAAGGCTCTTATAGGCGTCGGGAAGGCCGACATATTTTCCGACGACGCCGATCGTCACCTCGCTCTCGTAATGGTCGATCCTGTCCATGATCTCGAGCCAGCGCGCGAGATCCGGCGGCGGTGCATTTTCAATTCCGAAGACGCGCAGGACCTCATCATCGAGGCCTCCGGCATGATATTGCAGCGGGACGTCATAAATGTTCCGTGCGTCGAGAGCCTCGATCACTGCGGATTTGGGAACGTTGCAAAATAGCGCGATCTTTTCGCGCTCGCTTTCGGGAATCTCCTTCTCCGTACGACAGAGAAGGACGTCGGGCTGGACCCCGAAACTCGACAGCTCCCGAACGGAATGCTGCGTCGGCTTGGTCTTCAGCTCACCTGCAGCCTTTATCCAGGGAACCAGCGTCGTGTGGACGCTTACCGTCTGATTGCGTCCAAGGTCGTTGCGCAGCTGACGGATCGATTCGATAAAGGGCAGGCTCTCGATATCGCCGACGGTGCCCCCGATCTCACAGATGACGAAATCGCAGCTATCGGTGTCGGTAAGGGCGAATTCCTTGATCGCATTGGTGACGTGCGGGATCACCTGGACGGTTGCCCCGAGATAGTCGCCTCGCCGCTCCTTCGAGATGATGTCGCGATAGATGCGTCCGGTAGTCACATTATCGGACTGCCGTGAGGAGACGCCGGTGAAACGCTCGTAATGACCAAGGTCGAGGTCGGTTTCGGCCCCATCGTCGGTCACATAGACTTCGCCGTGCTGGTACGGCGACATGGTG
>DATATH010000038.1:0-8244 GCA_036268895.1 Sphingomicrobium sp.
TCGGGCCGATCCACCAGGCGGTCGCTCGCTCGCTCGCTCGCGGGCTGGACGTCGCCCACGTCCATGTCAGACATATCTGGCCGCTGCCGAACAACATGTCTGCCCTGCTGAAGGGCTTCAAACATATCCTCGTCCCTGAAATGAACATGGGCCAGTTCAAGACCGTGCTTCGCGACCAGTTCCTGGTAGATGCCAAGCCTCTGACCAAAGTCAGCGGTCACCCGTTCCGGATCGCCGAGATTGAGGGAGCGATCGAGGCAACCCTGGCCGGAGATCATGGCGAGCGGCCGTCATGAGACGCATCAATGTCTGGCCGCTGCTGATCTTCTTCTCATCATCTTTCTCGTCATCTACCTAAGGCCCCACGGATGAATGACATCACGACCCTGACGACTGCCAAGGACTGGGCGAGCGACCAGGAGGTCCGCTGGTGCCCGGGCTGCGGCGACTATGCCGTGCTCAAAGCTGTGCAGCGCACCATGCCGGACCTCGGCGTCGCGCGCGAGAAGACCGTGTTCATCAGCGGCATCGGCTGCTCGAGCCGCTTTCGCTATTATATGTCGACCTATGGCTTCCACACGATCCACGGCCGCGCCCCCGCGATCGCGACTGGCGTCAAACTCGCGAACCCCGAGCTCGACGTCTGGATCATTACAGGTGACGGCGATGCGCTGAGCATCGGCGGAAATCACACGATGCACGTGCTCCGCCGGAATCTCGACTGTCAGATTCTGCTGTTCAACAACGAGATCTACGGTTTGACGAAAGGCCAATATTCCCCAACCAGTCGGGTCGGGACAAGGAGTCCCTCGACTCCCTTCGGCTCGGTCGACCGGCCGGTGACGCCCTGCGCCTTCGCTCTCGGTTCGGGCGCTCGGTTCATTGCCCGAGGGATCGACGTCCACAAGAATTTGCCCGAGGTCCTCAAGGCCGCTCACGCGCACAGAGGCGCGAGTTTCGTCGAGATTTTCCAGAACTGCATCGTCTACAACGACGACGTCTTCGCCTCCTTCACCGAGAGGGGGGTGGCGGACGAGAAACAGCTTTGGCTGAAGCCCGGCGAGAAGATGGTTTTTGCCGGAGGGAGCAAGGGTCTGGCGCTCGACACGGAGCGGCTGTGCCTCAAGGTCGTCGCGGGCGACGATCCCTCGGTCATCGTCCATGATCCGGCCAATCGGCAAGTGGCAGCCATGCTGATCCTGATGCCGCATGAGGGTTTCCCGATCGCTTTGGGGGTCATCTACCAAGATCCTGCTGCGACGTTTGAAAGCGCGATCATCGAACAGAACAAGGCGGCAGCATCCGGCAAGACTCCCGACCTTCAGGCGCTGGTCGCGAAGGGCCAGACGTGGCAGGTCGAAAAGGAGCCGCATCAGATTTGATCCACGCTTCCTAAGTGGACAATCTCACCCACAGCCTGGTCGGCGCGGTGATGGGGCGGATGGGCCTCAAGAGCCTTTCGCCGCGAACAATGCCGGCGCTGATCATCGCTGCGAACCTGCCGGATATCGACAGCTTCGTGGCCCGGGCAGCGGGTTGCGAGCCGATTGCCGCGCACCGAGGCTTCACTCATGGCATCGGTGGGCTCGTCACCATGCCATTCTTGGCCGTGGCAATTATTTGGATTTGGGAAACGTTGCGCCCTGGCAAAGAAGGGCCATTGAGGCTCGGCGGCCTGCTCCTCGCCTGTTTCCTGGGGGTCCTTAGCCATCCGCTGCTCGATCTCATGAACACCTATGGCACTCGAATTCTCGAACCCTTCTCGCACCGCTGGTTCTATGCCGACACTCTGTTCATTATGGATCCCTGGATCTGGATCATGCTGATCCTCGGGCTCGAGATGTCGTGGCGCGCAGAGCGGCTGGGAAGCGACTGGCGCCGGCCCGCAGCCTGGGCCTTCACCGCCATGCTGCTCTACATCGGCCTCAACAATGCGATCTCGGCACGTGCCGTTGCGCTGACCGGGCCGCTCGTCGATCGCGTCGCTCCAGTCCGAATGATTGTCGCCAGCGAGATCCCGCTTGAGTTCTGGAAGCGGAAAATGATCTGGCGCGGCGAGGAGGTCGGTGGCTATGGCAGCTACAATCTCCTCGACGGCCTCAATCAGGCAAAGCTTGATCCGATTATCGTTCCCCTGCGCCTCGACGACCCGCGGCTCGCTAGTGCAGCAGCACGTGACAAACGTGTGCGCGCCTTCCTTTTCTGGTCCCGGATGCCGATGGTCGTCGTCGAAGGCTCGAACGCTTATCTGACCGATCAGCGTTTCTTCGAATCCGGCCGCGTATCGAGCTCCAATTTCCTCATCCGCCTCGACAAGCCGCCTTCGAGTTCATAACTCCGCCGTCATGAGCACGCGCGGCGAGCATCTGGTGCGCGCGGATCGCCGATTCGCTACCGGCGGCGGGCTCGTCGCGCGCCTTAGCGCGCCGGCCATCACTCGGGTACTCGACGAAATCGACAGACGCCTCAAGGTTGGAGGCATCGATGCGACCCTTCCCGACGGCACGAAACGAAGACTTGGTTCGAGCGGCAAGGGGGCGCGGGCCGTCGTCCAGCTGTCGAGCTGGATGTCGCTGGTGCGGCTCGCGACCTCGGGATCCGTGGGATGGTACAAGGCCTGGACTTTGGGCGAATGGTCGAGCCCGGATCCCGTCAAGATTTTCGACCTTTTTTCGGCCAACGCCGGCCCGCTCGGTGAAATTGGCCGGGCGAAGGGCGCGTTCCGCTGGGTGAACGCGCTCGCCCACCGGCGGCGCGACAATGCACCGCACAAGGCGAAGCTGAACATCTCGGCGCATTACGACCTTGGCAATGATTTCTATTCGGCGTGGCTGGATTCGACGATGACCTACAGTTCTGCGCGATTTTCAAGCTCAGGTGATAGCCTCGAAGAGGCCCAGCTTCACAAGATCAACAGGCTGCTCGACCGCCTCGAGCTCAAGGCAGGCCAGCGTCTGCTCGAGATCGGCTGCGGCTGGGGAACATTGGCGCTCGAGGCTGCGAAAAGGGGTGCCTTGGTCGTCGGTCTGACCTTATCGACCGAGCAGAAGGCCTGGGCCGACCGCAAGATCGCCGATGCCGGTCTCAAAGACCGCGTCGAGGTGAGACTTCAGGACTACCGCGATACCTCCGAACAGTTCGATGCCCTGGCCTCGGTGGAAATGGTCGAGGCCGTCGGTCAGCGCTGGTGGGGCGCTTATCTCGACAGTATCGCGCGCAATCTGAGAGCCGGCGGCCGTGCGACGCTGCAGTTCATCAGCATCCGCCATGAACTGTTCGAGCGCTATGCGCGCAACGCCGATTTCATCCAGACCTACATCTTCCCCGGCGGCTGCCTGCTCGACGAACCGCGGTTCGCCGAACTGGGGCGTGAACGCGGACTCTCCTGGCAGGATCGCGAAGGTTTCGCGCTCGATTATGCCGAGACCCTGAAGCGCTGGCGGGAGCGCTACAACGAGGCTGTTGCAGGCGGGGCGCTGGGCGGCTTTGCAGACTCCTTCCACAATCTCTGGCGCTATTACCTCATGTACTGCGAAGGGGGCTTTCGCGGCGGCGCGATCGACGTCGCGCAGGTGACGATGGTGAAGTCCTAGGCTTTGCCGGCCGCTCCTTTGATCAGCAATGCCGTCGAGAGCTTCGCTCAACGAAGTGGTTCACGACCTGCTCCGTCACGCGCGCGCAATCGGCGCCCTTCAAACGGGAACGTGCCCGTCGGTGCGCCTCTGACTTCGGGCGCAAGTGTCTGCTGAAAGCCTGCGCGGGGACCGCATCAGCCGGGTCTTGACCGTGCCGCTCGGGATTTCGATTAGCCTGGGCCACCTCTTCGACGGACACCCCCTCATTGCAACAAGCGCGCCGCGATGATGAAAAGAGCAGTGCGTGTCATCATTTGGTCCTCTCCCCCGTGTTTGGTGAGGACTTGGACTTGAGAACGGAGCGAAACGGTTCCCGCGAGGATTTAATCCGCTTCTATCCGCACTTTTTCGCAGGTCGGAGCAGCAGCGGACAGCCGCTCGACGATAGCCTGAGCAACCACCTCTGGCGGCTTCACGCTCTCCGGCTCCTCTCCGGGAAAGGCGAGGGCACGCATCCGGGTCCTGGTGGCGCCGGGATCAACGATGTGGACGTGCATCCGGCCGGTGAATTCCGTCTCGTCCGCATAGGCTCCGAGCAATATCTCGAGTGCTGCCTTGGAGGATCCGTACGCGCCCCAGAAGGCGCGCGGCTCACTGCCGACGGACGAGGTGAGAGCGACCACATCGGCTCTGTCGGCCCGGCGCAGCAGCGGGTCGAACGCCGCGATAAGCGCCTGATTGGTGAGGAGATTGAGGCCGAGGAGCCGCGCGAATTCCTTTGGGTCGATGTCCTGGACGGGTGTGAGAGAGCCCAGCATCGCCGCATTGAGAATGAGGATGTCGAGTTTTTCCCACCGTTCCGTGACGGCGGCTGCGAGCTTGCCGATGCTCTCGCCGTCGGTGAGGTCGAGAGGGGCGATCGTCGCCGTACCGCCCGCACCGTGAATTCGTTCTTCGACCTCCTCGAGCCCCGATGAGGTCCGCCCGACGAGGATCACATGTGCTCCGCGCTCCGCAAGCGCTTGCGCGGTTGCTGCGCCGATGCCGCGCGAGGCGCCGGTCACCAGTGCGAGCTTGCCTTCCAGGGCCTTCGAGTCGATCATGCCCGCGCACTACTAGTCGCGCAGCGGCCCGGGTCCAGACCCGGCGCCCGGACGTCGATTTCGCGTCAGCCTCGGATTTGGAGAGCGGCGATGAATTTGAAGAAACTCAGCCATCTGGTTTTCGCTCTGACCATGGTTGCGATCGGCATCATGGGCCTCGCCAGCGGCGGCTTCGGGCCGATCTGGGGCGGCGTTCCAAAGACGCTGCCGGATCGCCAACTCCTCGCCTACGGCTGTACGTTCATCTCGCTTGCATGCGGAGCGGGTCTGCTGGCGGACCGCACGGCCGCCCCGGCCGCTTTGGTTCTGTCCGCCTTTCTCATTGTCTGGACAGTCCTCTTCAAAGTCGGGTTCATCATCAAAAATCCGCTCGTCGAGGTTGTCTATCAATCCTGCGGCGAAAATCTCGTTCTCATAGCCGGTGCATGGATCCTGTTCTTCTCATTGGCCAATGAGAAGAACAGAGGGTGGGCGAAACTTGCCGGTCCAAGCGGCCGCCGGATCGCATATGTAATCTACGCACTCGCGTTGATTGCGTTCGGCTTTTCGCATTTTGCTTATTTGAACCTCACTGTGCCGCTCGTGCCTGGATGGCTGCCGCAGCCATTGTTCTGGGCGTATTTCACCGGATCCATTTATATTGCCACGGGATTTCTCATCGTCAGCGGCCTCGCAATACGCCTGGGGGCAGTGATTTCGGCTGTGCAGATTGCCCTCATCACGGTCCTCGTATGGGGTCCTTTCGTGCTCAAGGGTCCTCTTGGCTTCGAAAGCCTGGGTGAGCCGGTCGTCTCCTGGGCCCTGACCGCGGCGGCCTTCGTCGTCGCCGAATCCTTGCGCGGCCAGCCATGGTTCCATCGCTTCCACGGCAGGACGGTGCAGAAGGGAGCAGCTGTCGAGAGCGCTCTTTGAGGAACTAGCGGCTTGCCACCAAGGACAGGGGGACGCCTTTGTCCTTCTCGGACACGTCGGTGAGCGTAGTCGGATAAGCGCCGGTGAAGCAGGCGTCGCAGCGCTGCGGCTGGGCATTGTCGCGCTCCTGCCCGAGCGCTCTGTAGAGGCCTTCGATCGAGACGAACGCGAGGCTATCTGCGTTGATATAGTCTCGCATCTGGTCGACATTCATCTGCGCCGCGAGGAGCTTGGCCCGCTCGGGCGTATCGACGCCGTAAAAGCAGCTGTGCCGCGTGGGCGGCGAGGCGATCCTCATGTGCACTTCGCGAGCGCCTGCATCACGCATCATCTGCACGAGCTTCACGCTCGTCGTTCCACGAACGATGGAATCATCGACAAGAACGATGCTCTTGCCGTCAACCAGCGCCGAATTGGCGTTGTGCTTAAGCTTCACGCCGAGGTGGCGAACTTCCTGGATCGGCTGAATGAAGGTTCGCCCGACGTAGTGCGAGCGGATGATTCCAAGTTCGAAGGGAATTCTGCTCGCCTGGGAAAAGCCGATCGCGGCCGGAACGCCGCTGTCCGGCACGGGTACGACATAGTCGGCATCGACCGGCGCTTCGCGCGCCAGCTCGGCGCCGATGTTCTTGCGAACCTCGTAGACCGAGACGCCTTCGGCGATGCTGTCGGGCCGCGAGAAATAGACGTGCTCGAAGATGCACGGCCGCGGTGCCACCTTCTCGAACGGCCGGAAGGAGCGAATGCCGCTGTCGTTGACGAGGATGACCTCGCCCGGTTCGACGTCGCGGAGAAAACTCGCGCCGATCACGTCGAGAGCGACCGTCTCGCTCGCGAAAATCGTCGCTTCGCCGAGCTTGCCCATAACCAGCGGGCGAATCCCAAGCGGATCGCGGCAGGCGATGAGCCCGTCATCGGTCAGAACGACGAGCGAATAGGCACCCTCGACCTGCTTTAACGCATCGACCAGCCGGTCGAGGGTATTGGTGCAGTGCGAGGTCGCGACGAGGTGGATGATGACCTCGGTGTCGCTGGTCGATTGGAAGATCGAGCCGCGGCGGTTGAGCGTCCGCCTCAGTTTCATGGCATTGGAGAGATTGCCGTTATGAGCAACCGCAAAGCCGCCTTCAGCGAGCTCCGCGAAAAGCGGCTGGACGTTGCGAAGCGCTGTTTCGCCGGTGGTCGAATACCGCACGTGACCGATCGCCGTGCGCCCTGCGAGCTTGCGCATGGTCTCGTCGCGGTCGAAGTTCCCGGCGACGTGGCCCATCGCCTTGTGCGAATGAAAATGCTTCCCATCGAAGCTGGTGATCCCGGCAGCTTCCTGGCCGCGGTGCTGAAGGGCGTGCAGGCCCAATGCGACGAAGCTTGCAGCATTGTCGGTGCCCCAGATACCGAAAATGCCGCATTCCTCGCGCAGCTTGTCATCGTCGAACGGATTGGTCGTCAGCATCCTCTCGGGTCCCCGGCTACCCAGTTGGGTGTAACAGGCGCGTGATATAGGGTGGGAGCGACGCTTTGTCGCCCCCCGCGCGCAATAAATCGTGAAATCTTAACCGCTTAGCGGTCTTAGCCTTTGTAAAGAGCCGGGAATTTTTGTCTCAACGCGGCAATCTTCGGGCGATCGTTGACGAGGATGTAGGGAAAGTACGGGTGCTCGGCAGCGAAGTGCTGGTGATACTTCTCGGCCGGATAGAAGCTCCCATGCTCGATCCTCGTCGCGACCGGCCTCGGCCAGATATGCGACGCGTCGAGCTTGCCGATGTAGGCGCGGGCGAAGCCCTCCTGCTCGGCCGTCTGCGGGAAAATCGCGGAGCGATAGCTCGAACCGACGTCCGGGCCTTGCCGGTTCACCTGCGTCGGATCGTGAGCGATCGTGAAATAGACCTGCAGCAGCCTGGCGTAGCTCACTTTTGACGGGTCATAAGTGATCCTGACCGCCTCGGCGTGGCCCGTGCTTTCGGAGCTGACCTTGTCGTAACTCGCGTCCCTTGCGCTTCCGCCGGCATAGCCCGAGACGACGCCCGTTACGCCCTTCACATGTTCAAACACCCACTCCATGCCCCAGAAACAACCGCCGGCGAGCACTGCAGTCTGCATCTGGGGTGCAGCGGAAGCGGGGGCGGCGGTCATCACGAGGAGCGCGGCGAACAAATGTTTCATGATCGTCCTTTCGGGGCCGATCCATGTGCGGCATGCAACATTTACAGCGGCTGGACGGACCGGAGCCGTCGGCATAGGACTTGCTGACAGGGAGGTAAGCTGATGCCCACCTACAATGCACCCGTTCGCGAGACGCTCTTCGTGCTCAACGACGTGCTGGACATTGGCCGCTATTCCAACCTTCGCGGTTTTGCGAATGCGTCGCCGGATTTGGTCGAGGCCATTCTCGAGGAGTGCGGACGCTTCTGCGAGGAGGTGCTTCAGCCCCTCAATCGGATCGGCGACGAGATCGGCTGCAAGCGCTCCGACGATGGTTCGGTGACAACTCCGCCCGGTTTTAAGGAAGCTTGGGAACGGTGGGTCGAGGCAGGCTGGCCAACGGTGACCGCGCCCGAGGAATTCGGGGGGCAAGGACTCCCTCAGGTCATCGGCACCGCCATCGGCGAATATGTCCTCTCGGCGAACCACAGCTTCGAGATGTACCAGGGGCT
>DATATH010000039.1:0-3927 GCA_036268895.1 Sphingomicrobium sp.
CATTCGCGCGGACGCGAAGGCCTCTGACCATATAGGCGCGGCACGCTGACGGTGTTCGCACAAAATTAGATCTGCGGATTCGCCTTCGGTCCGACGACCTCGAGGAAGTAGCGGCGAAGGGCCATGCTCTGTCCCGCGAAAGAACCACGAAAGTGCGCCTCGCATCGTGCAGATCGCACTGCCAAACAACAAGCCCGTGCTGCTCGAGTGCTTTCAGCCACCTGAGGCCGGTGGTTGGAGGGACGGCCGCCGCAATGCAGGCGCTCGAAACGGATATCCGCTCGTAAGCAAGTTCGGCGCGCAGGAGATCGAGCAGGATGTCCCATGCCGGCTCCCCGAACAGTTGGGGGGGCAGGTAGCGAGAGCGGCCGCGGCGGACTCGGATCAGCCAGCTTACCTGCTCGAGGAGAACATCGGGCTCGTTCAAGTTGGAGGATCGGTAATCTTGTCGAAGCGGTGCTTCGATGCCGATCGACAACTGAGCCAGCGATCCCGCGATCCGGCTGACTTCCTTGCTCAGTTGAAGCAGCAGTTCGGCCTTCGCTTCAGATGGATCCTCGTTCATCGCGGCATTTCCAATTCTATGGCGGGTTGGATCGGTAACGGACCCGAAACAGTGCATATTGGGGGGCCCGTTGAGGGAGCGGATGCCGCCAGCTGATCGTCAGCAGCCGCATTTCACGGGAGACCGTCCGAGCAATGCGGCGGCGAACAGACCAAGCATGCAGAAGCCGGTCAGCTTGACGATCGCCCATCGAGCGGGCTGCTCCCCCGCCAGCGCGGCCGCCGGATCAGTGCCGAACAAGGGGCGGCTAACCGCAGGATGGGCAAGCGTGAATGCCAGCTGCAGGACGAACACCGCAGCAGCGACCGCGCAGAGAGGCGCCGGGGTGTATTCCGCGCCCCTCAACTCAGTCATCGCAAAGATCCGCGGCAGGAGGCCCTCGGACGGCAACGGCGAGCTTATCGGCATCGGCATCGAGCGGAGATGCGGTCTCAAGCAGCCCTGCTTTCGCGGTGGGGTCCTTGGTCACGCCGGAAAGGCGCCGTGCCAGCTCGGCTCTCGAACGGATGGCGGAAATCGCTTCTTGGCTGACCAACCGCGTCCCTGCTCCTCGCATCGATGAAGAAGGCCCGCCCTTTCAGGGCCTGGGCGGGCCTTCCCTTCGAGGATTTTAGGCGGGTTTATCCCCCGGAACCGCTCGCAGCCGCGCGCCTGGCGACAGCTCCGCTCGGTTGGTTATCATTGACGGGCGTGCTGTGAAGCCGGCCAGCCTGACCAATGTGGCGAGATTGTGCATTTTCAAGCGGTTACGGTTGACCCTCACCGGAGGGTGAGGAGTTCGTCCAGCGCCGCGCGGCCGGAGGGCGTGAGTTGGACGCAAGTCGCGCGGCGATCCGATCTGGACTCCGTACGCTCTACAAGGCCCTTGTCGGCGAGATAGCGGATCCAACGCACGGCGGATGAATAGGGAATACCGGCGGGCCTTGCGAGGCTGGTCAGCGAGGTTTCCTTCTGTCCCGACCGCACATAGAGGCAAAGGAGGAGATCGAAAGCGGGCTCGCCCATCACTGCGCGGCCCAACAGTCGCTCGCGGGCTCGGCGTACCCGCAGAATCGATTCAGCCCGCTCGAGCAGCGCCTCGGGCGACAGTTCGTTTAAGGTCGTCTCTTCGGATTGCACGGTCGACGGCAGCACCGAAAGCAGGTGCTCGGCGCTGAAAGCCTCGGGGTGCGCCGAAATCCAATCCGCCGCGATCTCGCCGGTCGTCGCAACGTCGAAGTTCCAGCCGACGAAGCGCCCGGATTCCCCGCCGCTCTCGAGCGGCCGGCCGATGCCGAGGACCACCCGAATACTTCCGTCGGGGTGGATTGTGCGAAAGCGTTCGGCATAAGGAGTCTGGTGCACCAGGCATGCCCTGAGAGCCTGGCGCACGGCGGCGAGATCGTCGGGGTGAAGCCGACTCGCCCATTCGCTCTCCGTCAGCCGGCCGGCTGAGTCGGGTCTCAGGCCGAACATCGCCCTGCTCTTTCGGCATAGCGCCAGCATGCCGGTTGCAAGGTCAAGATCCCAGCAGCCCGCGGGGATGGTGGAGTTCATTATCGACATGTCAGGAGACTCGCGCCAGGCCACGACTGTTGCCGCGGCTAATGTCAGGAATCCGACATTTCAAATCCATTATGGTGAAGTACATCGGTGCTGCTGATGTCCTGCCGGCTCCGGCCAGCTTTCTGGTGCTTCACACCTCTTCAAAGGTGACTCCCACTTACCCCGCAGAATATGAACCTGATGGCGACTTTGCGCCCACATCGGATGTTGAGCCGATCGCGCCAAAGTCGCGAGAGTGACGTTCGTTCAGCAGGTGTCGCGACGATCCTTTATGCTTTTCCCACCGAATAATGGCTCGGGAATGTGCACGCGACCGTTCGCGGAAAGGCGAGAGCCCGGCGCGTAGGGCGCGTGCCGATCCCCCAGCTTGACGTGCATCCCGATCCTGGTGAACCGGTGCATCCAGTGACGCCGGCTCAGCTGCCACTCTCAAGCCGGGCGGAGCGGCGCCTCGATGCGGATCAGTCTTTCCGCGGCGCCGACGCCGTCTGCCACGGCGAGCAGCTCCGAGACGAGCGCTTCGGGATCGTCGAGCATGACGTCGTGGCCGCAGGCGATCTCGCTCGTCGTCCAGCCGCGCGCCTGCGCGCGCCGATAGGAGACGGCGAACGGAGTAGCCTCCCAGCCCGACGCAAAGATGAAATGGTTGCGCACGATTCTGGCGGGGCCGCCGCTCAGCCGAAGCTTCTGCTGGAACGTGGCCAGCGGTTGCGGCGTGCATTGCCGGTCCACCCACTCGCGATCCCGCGCGTTGACGTTGAAGACCTCGGCCGGGATCGGCGGCACGCGCCAGCCCTCGCCATGTTCGTCGGCCAGTGCGAGCTGCATCTCGCGATGCTCGTCCGGAAGCAGGTCGTGGAGCCCCTCACCCTCCTCGAGCAGGAACGCGTCGAGATAGGCCAGGGCCGCGATCTGATCGGGCACCGCGTCCGCGGCACCGCTGATCACGCAGCCGCCATAGGAATGGCCGCAGAGGATCACCTCATCGAGTTCCTCCCAAATGATCAGATTGGCGATGTCCTCGACGTGCACCTGGAGGTCGATGTCGCGCGACAGCAGGTGGCTCCGCTCGCCCACGCCGGTAAGCGTCGGCGTGAACACCTGATGGCCCTCAGCGGCAAGCGCGTGCCTGACTCGTGCCCAACACCAGCTCCCGTGCCAGGCGCCGTGCACCAGGACGAATGTCGCCATTTCCTGTCTCCCCCCGTTACGTGGTTCTCCGTATCACGGATGAGCCCGTTAGGAATGCCTTTCGCTGATCTCTTTCCTTCCGCCAGGTTCGGCAGTTTCTTGCCCGTTTCCTTCCGAAGCAGAAATTCCGCTTCCGGCCACAGGACGGCTCAGACCATTCGTTTTTCGGCAGGCCAATCACGGCCACTGGAGACCGACGATGGGACACTCGTCATACGATCCTGTTGAGCAAGGACCTGCGTGGAATGCTGGAAGGAAGCTTGGCGCCAAGCGGCCCCTGAAGCCGAAGGAAATATGGCAGATTCGGTTCATGCTCGATCGGGAGCATCGGCTGCGAGACCGAGCGCTCTTCGATCTCGCGATCGACAGCAAGCTTCGTGGTTGCGACTTGGTGAAGGTTCGGATCGGCGATCTGGTATCCGGCGGTCGCGTTCGAAGCCGAGGGATGGTGATCCAGCAGAAGACGAAGCGTCCGGTGCAGTTCGAGCTGCTGGAACCGGCTAGATCGAGTCTCCTCGCGTGGCTCGAGCGTCGTGGTGGGTCAGTCGAGAACTTTGCTTTCCCCAGCCGCGTCGACCGGATGGATCACCTCAGCACGCGGCAATATGCCAGGCTCGTCGAAGAGT
>DATATH010000040.1:0-14491 GCA_036268895.1 Sphingomicrobium sp.
TACGATCTCTCGGCGGTCGGCCGGGTGAAGCTCAACATGCGTCTCGGCCTCGATGCCGAGGATACGGTGACGACCCTTCGCAAGGAGGACATCCTCGCCGTTGTCCAGGAGCTGGTGAACCTCAAGGACGGCAAGGGCGAGATCGACGACATCGACAATCTCGCCAACCGCCGGGTGCGTTCGGTCGGCGAGCTTCTCGAGAACCAGTACCGCGTCGGGCTCCTGCGCATGGAGCGCGCGGTCAAGGAGCGCATGAGCAGCGTCGACGTGTCGACGGTCATGCCGAACGACCTCATCAACGCCAAGCCGGCGGTCGCCGCCGTCCGCGAGTTCTTCGGCTCGTCGCAGCTCTCGCAGTTCATGGACCAGACCAATCCGCTCTCGGAAGTCACCCACAAGCGCCGTGTCTCGGCGCTCGGGCCGGGCGGCCTCACCCGCGAGCGCGCGGGCTTCGAGGTCCGCGACGTCCACCCGACGCACTACGGCCGTATCTGCCCGATCGAGACTCCCGAAGGCCCGAACATCGGCCTCATCAACTCGCTCGCGAGCTTCAGCCGGGTCAACAAATACGGCTTCATCGAGACGCCCTACCGCAAGGTTGTCGACGGCAAGGTGACCAACGAGGTCATCTATCTCTCGGCGATGGAAGAGGCGAAGCACACGATCGCCCAGGCCAATGCCGAGCTGAACAAGGACGGCACCTTCGCCGAGGAGATCATCTCGGCCCGCCGCAACGGCGAGTTCCTGATTGCTCCGCGCGACCAGATCACTTTGATGGACGTCTCGCCAAAGCAGCTCGTCTCGGTCGCCGCCTCGCTCATTCCATTCCTCGAGAATGACGACGCCAACCGGGCGCTCATGGGTTCGAACATGCAGCGCCAGGCGGTGCCGCTGATCCAGGCCGAGGCGCCGCTCGTCGGCACCGGCATGGAAGAGACGGTCGCTCGCGATTCCGGCGCTGCCATCGCAGCCCGCCGTTCGGGCGTGGTCGACCAGGTCGATGCAACGCGTATCGTTGTTCGGGTCACCGGCGAATTGAGGGCCGGTGAATCGGGCGTCGACATCTACACGCTGATGAAGTTTCAGCGCTCGAACCAGAACACCTGCATCAATCAGCGCCCGCTGGTGAAGGTCGGTGACTCGGTCGAAGCCGGCGAGATCATCGCCGACGGTCCATCGACCGAATATGGCGAGCTCGCGCTCGGCCGGAACGTGCTCGTCGCGTTCATGCCGTGGAACGGATACAATTACGAAGATTCGATCCTGATCTCCGAGCGGATCGTGAAGGACGACGTCTTCACCTCGATCCACATCGAGGAGTTCGAGGTGATGGCCCGCGACACCAAGCTCGGGCCCGAGGACATTACGCGCGACATTCCGAACGTCGGCGAAGAGGCGCTTCGCAACCTCGACGAGGCGGGCATCGTCTACATCGGCGCAGAGGTCGAGCCTAGCGACATCCTCGTCGGCAAGATCACTCCGAAAGGCGAAAGCCCGATGACTCCCGAAGAGAAGCTGCTTCGAGCGATCTTCGGCGAAAAGGCTTCGGACGTTCGCGACACGTCGCTTCGCCTTCCGCCGGGCGTCAGCGGCACGGTCGTCGAGGTCCGCGTCTTCAACCGGCACGGAATCGACATCGATGACCGTACCCGGGCCATCCAGACCGAGGAGAAGGAGCGGCTGAAGAAGGACGCCGACGACGAAAAGGGGATCCTCAACCGCGCGACTTTCTCGCGCCTCAAGGAAATGCTCCTCGGACAGGTCGCGACGGCCGCCCCGAAGGGCATCAAGAAGGGTTCGACCCTCGATGATGCGACGATCGAGGACGCCGAGCGCTACGAATGGTGGAAGATCGCCGTCAAGGACGACAAGCGCCAGGCGGACCTCGAGGCCCTGAAGGCTCAGTACGACGAGGCGACGAACGCCATCAACCGGCGCTTCGAGGATCGCGTCGAGAAGCTCGAGCGCGGCGACGAGCTGCCCCCCGGCGTGCTGAAGATGGTCAAGGTCTTCGTCGCGGTGAAGCGCAAGCTTCAGCCGGGTGACAAGATGGCCGGCCGTCACGGCAACAAGGGCGTCATCAGCCGGATCCTGCCGCAGGAGGACATGCCGTTCCTCGAGGACGGAACTCCGATCGACATCGTTCTGAACCCGCTCGGCGTGCCGAGCCGGATGAACGTGGGGCAGATCTTCGAAACCCACCTCGGCTGGGCGTCGCGCGGCCTCGGCCGGCAGATCCAGCAGATGCTCGATGACATCCACGAGCGCGGCAAGGAGCTGACGGGGAAGGATACCAAGGCAGTCCGCTCGAAGCTCAAGGACATCTATGGCGATGCCTACGCCAAGGAGATCGACGGCCGCGACGACGATGCCCTCATCGAACTGGCGTCGAACCTCACCGCGGGTATTCCCATGGGAACTCCGGTGTTCGACGGCGCCCGCGAGCCCGACGTCAGCGCGATGCTTGTAAAGGCGGGGCTCGACGCTTCGGGCCAGGTGACCTTGTTCGACGGCCGAAGCGGCGATCCGTTCGACCGCAAGGTGACGGTGGGCTACATCTATATGCTGAAGCTCCATCACCTCGTCGACGACAAGATCCACGCCCGCTCGATCGGACCCTACAGCCTCGTCACCCAGCAGCCGCTGGGCGGAAAGGCTCAGTTCGGCGGACAGCGCTTCGGCGAGATGGAGGTGTGGGCCCTCCAGGCCTACGGCGCCGCCTACACGCTTCAGGAGATGCTGACGGTGAAGTCCGACGATGTCGTCGGCCGGACCAAGGTCTACGAGGCGATCGTCAAGGGTGACGACACGTTCGAGGCCGGCATTCCGGAGAGCTTCAACGTGCTCGTCAAGGAGATGCGCTCGCTCGGGCTCAACGTCGAGCTCGAGAGCGTCGTGGATCCTGACGCGGAACCGACCGCTCTCGCCGCCGAGTAATCAAGGAACAACCCAGCCCCTCCCACCTGCGGGACGGGTCAGGAGCAAGACATGAACGAACTGACGAATTTCGCGAACCCGATTGCCAAGCCGGAGACCTTTGACGAGATCCGGATCGGAATCGCCTCGCCGGACAAGATCCGCAGCTGGTCCTTCGGCGAGATCAAGAAGCCCGAGACGATCAACTACCGCACGTTCAAGCCCGAGCGTGACGGCCTGTTCTGCGCGCGCATCTTCGGTCCGATCAAGGATTACGAATGCTTGTGCGGCAAGTACAAGCGTATGAAATACAAGGGTATCGTCTGCGAAAAGTGCGGCGTCGAGGTGACTGTCTCGAAAGTCCGCCGCGAGCGCATGGGCCATATCGAGCTCGCCGCTCCGGTCGCTCACATCTGGTTCCTGAAGTCGCTTCCGAGCCGGATCGGGCTTCTCCTCGACATCCAGCTGAAGCAGCTCGAGCGAATCCTCTATTTCGAGAGCTATGTCGTGATCGAGCCGGGTCTCACCGCGCTCGAGAAGTACCAGCTTCTGACCGAGGACGAGCTGCTCGCCGCCCAGGACGAATATGGCGAGGACGCCTTCTCGGCCGGGATCGGCGCCGAGGCCGTCAAGCAGATGCTGATGGACCTCGATCTTGGGGGCGAGAAGGAGCAGCTGCTCAAGGAGCTCGCCGAGACCAAGTCCGAGCTCAAGCCCAAGAAGATCATCAAGCGCCTGAAGGTCGTCGAGAGCTTCCTTGAGTCCGGCAACCGGCCCGAGTGGATGATCATGGAAGTCATTCCGGTCATTCCGCCCGAGCTTCGCCCGCTGGTCCCGCTGGACGGCGGCCGCTTCGCGACGTCGGACCTCAACGACCTCTATCGCCGGGTCATCAACCGCAACAACCGCCTGAAGCGGCTGATGGAGCTTAGAGCTCCCGACATCATCGTGCGCAACGAGAAGCGCATGCTCCAGGAAGCGGTTGACGCGCTGTTCGACAACGGCCGCCGCGGCCGTACGATCACGGGCGCCAACAAGCGCCCGCTAAAGTCGCTGTCCGATATGCTCAAGGGCAAGCAGGGACGTTTCCGTCAGAACCTGCTCGGCAAACGCGTCGATTATTCGGGCCGATCGGTCATCGTGACCGGTCCCGAACTCAAGCTCCACCAGTGCGGTCTTCCCAAGAAGATGGCCCTCGAGCTGTTCAAGCCGTTCATCTACTCGCGTCTCGACGCCAAGGGTCTCTCAATGACCCTCAAGCAGGCGAAGAAGTGGGTCGAAAAGGAACGCAAGGAAGTCTGGGACATCCTTGACGAGGTGATCCGCGAGCATCCGGTGCTCCTCAACCGAGCTCCGACGCTCCACCGCCTCGGTATTCAGGCGTTCGAGCCGGTGCTCATCGAGGGCAAGGCGATCCAGCTTCACCCGCTGGTCTGCGCCGCCTTCAACGCCGACTTCGACGGCGATCAGATGGCCGTTCACGTTCCGCTGAGCCTCGAGGCCCAGCTGGAAGCGCGCGTGCTCATGATGAGCACCAACAACATCCTTTCGCCCGCCAATGGAAAGCCGATCATCGTGCCGTCGCAGGACATGGTGCTTGGTCTCTATTATCTCTCCCTCGAGAAGGACGGTGAGCCGGGCGAGGGCATGCTCCTGAGCGACATGTCCGAGGTCCACCAGGCGATTGCCGCAGGCGCCGTCACGCTTCACTCGAAGATCGTCAGCCGAGTCCCGCAGACGGACGAGGAGGGCAACACCTACATGAAGCGCTTCGAGACGACGGCGGGCCGGATGCTGCTCGGCGAGACGCTCCCGAAGAGCCACAAGGTGCCGTTCGAGACCGTCAACCGGGTCCTCACCAAGAAGGAGATCGGCGACGTCATCGACATCGTCTATCGCCACACCGGCCAGAAGGAGACGGTGCTGTTCGCCGACGCGATCATGCAGCTCGGCTTCCGCCACGCCTTCGCCGCCGGCATTTCCTTCGGCAAGGACGACATGGTCATTCCGAAGGCCAAGGAGAAACTGGTCGAAGAGACCCGCATGCTCGTCAAGGACTATGAGCAGCAGTATCAGGACGGCCTCATCACCCAGCAGGAAAAATACAACAAGGTGATCGATGCCTGGTCACGTTGCGGCGACCAGGTCGCAAGCGCGATGATGAAGGAGATTTCGGCAACTCCGAAGCGTCCGGACGGGCGTCAGGCGGACCTGAACTCGATTTACATGATGGCGCACTCAGGTGCCCGAGGCAGTCAGGCGCAGATCAAGCAGCTCGCCGGCATGCGCGGGCTGATGGCCAAGCCCTCGGGCGAGATCATCGAAACCCCGATCATCTCGAACTTCAAGGAGGGCCTCACCGTCCTTGAATATTTCAACTCGACCCACGGCGCCCGAAAGGGTCTTGCCGACACCGCGCTCAAGACGGCGAACTCGGGTTACCTGACCCGCCGTCTCGTCGACGTGTCGCAGGACGCCGTCATCATCGAGGATGATTGCGGCACCGACCGGGCTTTGGAGATGCGGGCGATCGTCCAGGGCGGAGCGACCATCGCTTCGCTTGCGGACCGCGTCCTCGGCCGAACCACGGCCGAGGACATCGTCGATCCCAAGTCGAGCGACGTCATCATCGCCGAGGGCGAGCTTCTCGACGAGGCGATGGTTGCCCAGATCGAGGCGATCGGCCTTCCGGGCGTTCGGATCCGGTCGCCATTGGTCTGCGCGTCCAAGCAGGGCGTCTGCGCCAAATGCTACGGCCGCGACCTTGCCCGCGGTACGCCGGTGAACATCGGCGAGGCGGTGGGAGTCATCGCCGCCCAGTCGATCGGCGAGCCGGGCACGCAGCTGACGATGCGGACCTTCCACATCGGCGGCGCTGCGCAGCTCAACGAGCAGTCGAACCTCGAGGCGCCGGTCGATGGCACGATCGAGTTTCGTGACATGCCGACGATCGTCGACCCGCGCGGTCGGCACCTGTCGCTGTCGCGCTCCGGCGAGATCGCGATCGTGGATATGGACGGCCGCGAGCTTTCGACCCACCGGGTGCCTTATGGCGCGCATCTCCTGTGCGATAGCGGCCATATCGTCAGCCGCGGCGATCGCATTGCCGAGTGGGATCCGTCGTTCAGCCCGGTGATCACCGAGAAGGCCGGTACCGTGAAGTATCAGGACCTGATCGAGAACCGGACGATGACGGAGCAGGTCGACGAGTCGACCGGCATCACCCAGCGCGTCGTCATCGATGACATGACCAAGTCGAAGAAGGACACGCCTCACCCCCGCCTGACGCTGACCGGCGACAAGGCGAAGGAAGCAGGCGTCTATCGTCTGGCTTCGGGCGCGATCGTCGCGGTCGAGGACGGGCAGCACGTCGAGGCCGGCGAAGTCCTTGCCCGTATGCCGCGGGAAGCCGCGCGTACGCGCGACATCACCGGCGGTCTGCCGCGCGTCGCCGAGCTCTTCGAAGCGCGCAAGCCAAAGGAGAATGCGATCATCGCAAAGGTGTCCGGCAAGGTCACCTTCATGCGCGACTACAAGGCCAAGCGTAAGATCGCGATCGTGCCCGAGGACGGTTCGGAGCCGGTCGAGTATCTCGTGCCCAAGTCGAAAATGATCGAGGTCCAGGAAGGCGACTTCGTGAAGCGCGGCGACAACCTAGTCGGCGGTTCACCCGATCCGCACGACATCCTCGAGGTTCTCGGCGTCGAGGCGCTCGCGGAATATCTCGTGAGCGAGATCCAGGAGGTCTATCGACTTCAGGGCGTGAAGATCAACGACAAGCACATCGAGGTGATCGTTCGCCAGATGCTGCAGAAGGTCGAGATCACCGACGGCGGGGACACCACCCTGCTTGCCGGTGAACAGGTCGATCGCGACGAGATGGACGAGAACAACGCGAGACTGACCAGGAATCAGAAGAAAGCAGAGGGCAAGCCGGTGCTGCTCGGCATCACCAAAGCCTCGCTTCAGACCCGCAGCTTCATCTCGGCGGCCTCGTTCCAGGAGACCACGCGGGTCCTCACGGAAGCCGCAGTCCAGGGCAAGGTCGACACGTTGATGGGCCTCAAGGAGAACGTGATTGTCGGACGGCTGATCCCGGCAGGCACGGGTGCCGGAATGAACCGCCTGCGCGTCTCCGCTTCGGCTCGCGACACCGCCCTTCGTGCAGCCCATCGCCGGATGCAGGAAGCGCTTGTCGCTCCGGATTCGGCCGAGGAACTGCGCGCTGCCGAGCGCGCGCGGACTCCCCGCGACGATACCGGAACGGGCGACGATCCGCTTGCAGAGGTGGCCCCGAGCGGTCACGGGCTCGATGCCGATGCGGGTGACTACCTGCAGAAGTAGGCATTCCTAAAAAAAATACAGCTCGAACAAAAACCCCGCCGGAGCGATCCGGCGGGGTTTCTTCTTAGACAGTAAGCTTGCTCGTCAGCAGCGCCCGCCGTGCATGGTATTTTCCGTGCAGTTCGCAGCCGAGCCGACGTCAGCGCCCACTCCCCGCACGGTGTTGCATGCCGCAATGGCGAGGCAGGCCCCGACCAGCGCAACCGCCACCAGCTTCTGGATCATTACCGTTCCTCCGTTCGACGTCCGGAACGACAATGAATCACGAAGTAGCTGTCTGTCTACTGAACCTTTTAGTGGCAGCCTTGTCCGTTCATCGTGTTCTCGGTGCAGTTCGCGACCGAGTTCACATCCTTTGCCGCGCCGCGGACGGTGTTGCAGGCGGCGATGGCGAGTGCGATGCCAATCAGGGCCACAGTTGTGACTTTCTGAAGCATTGTTGTTCTCCCTTCTCATGGGGGTGGGTAACGCGGGGTCGCCGGAACGGCTCCATTGGGGTAGCGTCAATTTCCTCGAAGGCGCAAGCGGAGTCGTGAGATGCGTAAGGTGAGGCTGCTTGCCATTCTGGTGCTTGCCGGGTGCATGAGCAATCATCCCGCGGTGAGGCCGTTGCGACCGCTTGAGATCGCGACCGCGCCCTATCAGCCGCTTGCGACAACGGCTCTTACCGGAACTCTCATGTACGAGGGCGAATGCCTGCTGTTCCGCGACGACCATAGCGGGGCGATCCTGATGCCGGTCTGGCCGGCGGGAAGCAGCTTCAACGGCACTGCCTTGCTCTATCACCTTCCGGGCAAGGCGGATCAGTGGGTGACGGTCTCGCAGGAGGTGCTGCTCTCGGGCCAGCCGGTCGGGTGGACGACCCTTGGAAGCATCTCTTACCAGCCCTTGCAGCGACAGTGCGGGGCCTATGCGCCCTTCTTCGTCAGCCAGATGAGACCCGCCGACTAGACCGCGACAGGCGCCGAGATATGCGGGTGGGGATCGTAATTCTCGAAGACGAAATCTTCGGGCTCGTAGTCGAACAGCCCTTGCCCGCGGTCCTTGATCACCAGCTGGGGAAGGGGCCTTGGTTCGCGTGACAGCTGAAGGCGCGCCTGCTCCAGATGGTTCGAGTAGAGATGGCAGTCGCCGCCGGTCCAGACGAACACGCCGGGCTCGAGGCCGCATTCGCGGGCGAGCATGTGGGCGAGAAATGCGTACGAGGCGATGTTGAATGGCACGCCGAGGAAAATGTCGGCGCTGCGCTGATAGAGCTGCAGGTTGAGACGTCCGGCGGCGACCTGGGTCTGGAACAGGCAGTGGCACGGGGCGAGCGCCATCTTGGCAATCTCGCCCGGGTTCCAGGCGGTAACGATCTGCCGGCGCGAATAAGGGTCACGGCGAATGAGGTCGACGAGATTGTCGATCTGGTCGAAGTGGCGACCGTCTGCGGTCTCCCAGTCACGCCACTGCTTGCCGTAGACCGGGCCGAGCTCGCCGTCCTCGTCGGCCCATTCATCCCAGATTCGGACCTTGCGCTCGTTGAGCCAGCGGATGTTGGTGTCGCCGCGAAGGAACCACAAGAGCTCGACGATGATCGAGCGCAGGTGCAGCTTCTTGGTCGTCAGGACCGGAAAACCATCGGCGAGATCGAAGCGCATCTGGGCACCGAACCACGACAAGGTTCCCGTCCCGGTGCGGTCCTTTTGCTCGACCCCCTTGTCGAGGATGAGCTGCATGAGGTCGAGGTACTGGCGCATCAACGCTACCCTAATCGGCGCTGTTGAAAACGAAAAGCGGGGGCCGTCTTGATGACGCGCCCCGCTTTTTAAAAGAGCGTCAGAAGTTGATCGCCGCGGAGAGGAATATCTGCCTCGGATTACCGTAATAAGCGGTCAGAATGCCGGTGTCGCCGAGCGCCGAAACGGGCTTTCCGTTTGCACCCAGGACGAAGGCTCCGGTGAAGGGGTCCTGGGCAAGGAAGTTGTAGCCCGAGACGATGTACTTCTTGTTGAGGATGTTCTTCGCGTGGAGGCCGATCTCGTATCTCGCTCCGCTCGAACGCCAGACAAGGTTCGCGTCCCAAAGCGCAAAGCCCTTCTGGTCGAGCCCGGGTGTTGCGATTTCGAACTGCTGGCTGCTGCTTCGATACGAAACCGTCGTATTGAGGTCGAGCCGCCCGCCCGCGACCGGAGTGTCGTAGTCGAGCGAGCCTGAGAGCGTCCACTTCGGCGTGTTCTGGATCTTCCTGTCTTTTGCGACGTCGATGCTCGCGCCGACGATGTTGGTTATGAACTGGAGATACTTGCCGTCCAGATAGCCGACCGAGGTCGCGAAATTCAGCCGGTCATCGGTGTTCGCAATATTCTGCGCAATTCGAGCGTTGCTCTCCCACTCGATGCCGCGGATCCTCGCCTTGCCGGCATTCGTGGTGATTCCGCAGAAGGTCTGAATACCGTTGACGGTACAGCCGGCGGATCCCGGCACCTGGACGTCCTTATATTCGGCATCGAAGACTGCGGCAGCAAATTGGAGCCGGCGGTTCAGCAGCGAGGCCTTCCACCCGGCTTCATAGCTTTCGACCGTCTCGGGCTTGAACGTCATGAAATTGTAGATGTCCTGATAGCTCTGGCTCGGTGCCTGGCTCGACTGCCCGCGAGGGTCGAAGCCGCCGCCTTTGAAGCCCCTCGAATAGCTGACGTAGAGATTGTTGTTGGAATTGGGCTTGAAGCTCAGCGACGCGCGGGGCGTGAAGGCCTTGTCGGTGCGCGTTCCGGTGAAGTCGGACGTCGTTGCGATCGGGACGCCGACGCCAAAGCCCATCGACCCGCCGAGCGAGGGCTGGCCGCCCAGAATGTAGGTTTGCCTCAGGATTTCGGCATGACGCCGGTCATTGGTGAAGCGGCCGCCGAGCGACAGCGACCATTTCGGACCGAAATTGTAGGTAAAGTCCGCAAATGCGGCCCAGGTCTTTGTCCCGACATTCCCCAAGGTCGCGGCGGTGAGCCCGGGAAGGACTGCGGGCAAGGTCGTGTACAGCCGGACGTCGAACGCATCATAGGCTGACGCGTTGAGATAATAGAGCCCTGCTACCCCCTGGAGCGGACCCTTGTCGACGACCAGCTGGAGTTCCTGGCTGAACTGATGGTTCTTGTAGATCGCCGGGACATCGACGTCGGCATAAGGCAGAGCGTCGAAATCAATCGGCGTAGAGCTGTGGTCCTTGCGATAGGCCGTAATCGTTCGGAACTTGAGCCAGTCGGTAAGCCCGATCTCGCCGTGGAGGGCGATTCCGCCTGCCGTCACGCGCTGCTTGGGGTCGCTAAGGCCGCCTTGCGAATCGAACACGTTGCCGAGCACCGGAAAGGAGCCGTTGCATTGAGCAGCAGTGCAAAGATTGGGGATCAGCCGGTGCCCGCCGCGCGGGTTGCTGTTATCCCAAGTGTAATCGCCCGAGAGGCGGAAGAAGACGTCGGATGAAGGTTGAAGTTCGATGGTCCCGCGAGCGGCCCAGACGTCCTTGTTATAATTGTCCTGCCCGGTGGTCAGGTTCTTGCCGAAGCCCGTGTCGCTGAGGCGAGCAACCGCCGCGCCGACGCGAAGCATCGAGCTCAGCGGCGTCGAGGCAGAAGCGATGACGTCGACCTGCCCATGCGTACCAATATTGGTTCGAAGGCTCGCGTGCGGTCCGTCGGTCGGGATCGAGCGGGTTACATATTTGATCGCACCGCCGATCGTGTTGCGGCCATATAGCGTGCCCTGAGGCCCGCGGAGCACCTCGATCCGCTCGACGTCGTAGATGTCGAGGACCGCCGCCTGCGGCCGGTTGAGGTAGACGTCGTCGAGATAAAGCCCGACGCCTTGTTCGAATCCCGCCACGGGATCCTGCTGACCGATGCCGCGGATGAAGGGCGTGAGGGTGGAGTTGCTGCCGCGCGAGACCTCGAGCGTCACGTTTGGGGTCGTGTCGGCGATGTCCGTGATCGTAAGCGCCCCTTCGCGATCGAGCTGCTCGCCTGAGTAAGCGGTTACAGCGATCGGAACGTTGAGGAGGACTTCACTGCGCCGCCTAGCGGTGACGACGATCTCCTGGTCGCTCGCCGTTGCCGCGGCATTTTGCGTCTGCTGGTTATTGGCCGTTGCCGGACTGGTGCCATTATTCTCCTGGGCAAGTGCCGGAGTTGAAACGAGTGCCGCAGCAGCGACGGTGCCGAGCAAGGCGGCGCGGACGAAAGTGACACGCATTTCTTTTTGTCTCCCCCCGCGCGGTCGACCCTCTAACCGTCCGCGCTCGATTCTGGTTATACTGAAAGTTGAAACAGCTTTCAACTTGCGAATAAGGGCGTTACAAAGCTACGGGAAGCGGGATGGGGGCCGCAGTGGCAGACGAGGTACAGATCAGTCCTGCGAGCACCGGAAAGGCGCCTCGAACGGCGCGCGGCGAACGGACTTTGCGAAAGATTCTCGACGCGGCCCGGGACGAGTTCGGCGAGCGGGGGTTCGGCGAGAGTTCGATCGTCGCAATCACGCAGCGAGCGGGGGTCGCGCTCGGCACATTCTATACCTATTTCGATTCCAAGGAGGCCGTGTTCCAGGCGCTTGTGGCCGACATGTCGGCGCAGGTTCGTGATCATGTCGCCCCGGTTTTCAGGGAATCGACCGACGTGCTCGACGGTGAGCGCAGGGCTCTTGAATCCTTTCTCCGGTTCGCAAGACAGCACCGGGACGTCTACCGGATCATCGACGAAGCCGAGATCGTCGATCCGAGCGCCTATCGCGAACATTATGAGACGACTGCGACCCGAATTGCCGCCCGCCTCGTCGCTGGGCGTGAACGAGGCGAGATCGCCGAATTTTCCGACAAGGAGCTCGACGTCCTCGCCTGGGGGCTGATGGGCGCCAATGTCTTCCTCGGGCTGCGCTACGCGGTCTGGTCGAGCACGGATGCGAAGCTCGTCGCGGATACGATGAACAGGCTGCTTCGTTCCGGCCTTGGCAAATGAGCGATGACGCAGGGTCTTTGGAAGCACGATACAGCGACCGTCATCTGACGGTCTCCGACGGTCTATCGCTACATTATCGCGATTATCACGGTCCCGAGGGAAAGCCGCCGCTACTGTGCCTTCATGGCCTCACCCGTAACGCTCGGGATTTTGCCGATTTTGCCGAACGCTATTCGCCCCGATGGCGAGTGCTTGCGCTCGATTTTCGCGGGCGGGGTTCGAGCGGCCATGATCCGCTTCCCGCCCGCTACAATCCGCTGACTTACGCTGGTGACGTGCTGCAGCTCCTCGACCAGCTCATGATCGGGAAGGCCGTGTTTGTCGGCACATCCCTTGGCGGCCTCGTCACGATGACGATCGCAGCAATGGCTCCGCAGCGGATTGCGGCATCGATCCTCAACGATGTCGGTCCCGACGTGGACATCGCAGGTGTCGAGCGCATCCTCACCTATGTCGGAAAGGACTCGCGCTTCCGGACCTGGGACGAGGCGGCGGACGCGATCGCTTCCAATTACGGCGGCTCGTTCGACCGCTACACCCACGATGACTGGGTCAAGATGGCAAAGCGCAACTGTCGCGAGGAGAATGGCGAGATTCGTTTGGACTATGACATGGCAATCGCCGAGCCGTTCAGGACGACAGGACCGGTTCCGAGGGTCGATCTCTGGCCCCTGTTCGCAGCACTCGGCTTAAAGCCGCTCCTTGTCGTCCGCGGTGCGAAAAGCGATCTTTTGACAGAGGCGACGGTCGCCAGGATGCAGGAGGTTGCTCCGCACATGAGGCTCGCAACTGTCGCCGGTGTCGGCCACGCGCCGGAGCTGAGCGAGCCCGAAGCGATCGCGGCGATCGACCAGTTCCTCGCCGGGATCGACGCTTAGGAAGGCTGACCTACAATTCCCTGGGCGCGATCGAAGAGTTGCGACAATTTGCGACAATTTTCGCCTTAACGCGAGATAGTTGTGCGACACACAAGGGCCATTTCTCTCTCAACGCCAACGCAGGCGTCCAATTGATGGAGATGGATATGAAAAAGATTGCTCTTGCCCTTGCCGGCGCTTCGGTCGCTCTGACCGGCCTCATGGCTACCCCTGCTGCGGCAGCCGATTTTGGCGGACATGACCGCGGCCGCTACGAGCAGGGCCAGAACCGCGGCCATCAGCAGGTTCAGAACCGTGGCTATCAGCAGGTTCAGAACCGTGGCTACCAGGAGGTTCAGAACCGTGGCTTTGACGGGAACCGGTCCGACAACCGCTTCCAGGCGCGCAGCTGGCAGCGCGGTGACCGGTTCGATAGTCGCTACGCGACCGACTACATGGTGATCTCGAACCCCGGTTACTATGATCTGGGTGCTGCTCCCTACGGCTATCGCTGGGTCCGCTCAGGAAACGATGCGGTCCTGGTGGCGATCGCCGGCGGAATCATCGGCGCCCTCGTCGCCAACGCGTTCTAAGGAACGCTCGAGAAGAGCTCCGGGGCTTTGCCGCCCCGGGGCTTTTCGCATTTGTCGAAACCTCAAGCTAGAGCAGGGCGATGGCCGGTGTTCCGCACGTCCTGATCGTCGATGACGAGCGCGACATCCTCGATCCGCTTGCCTCCTATCTGTCGCGAAACGGCTTTCGCGTCTCGAAGGCCCAGAATTCTGCCGCGGCCCGCGAAATCCTCGCTGGCCATTCGATCGACATCGCGCTCATCGACATCATGATGCCCGGCGAGGACGGCCTCTCCCTGACCGGCTTCATCCGCGCGACCAGCAAAATTCCCGTGATCCTCCTCACCGCAAAAACGGAGGAGACCGATCGCATCGTCGGCCTCGAGCTGGGCGCGGACGACTACGTCACCAAGCCGTTCAGTCCCCGCGAACTGGTGGCGCGAATCAAGGCAGTCCTTCGGCGAACCTCCAGCGAGCTCGTCAAAGCGCCCGAAGCCGACGCATATGCCTTTGGCGATTGGGTGCTTAGAACCGGCGAGCGCGAGCTTGCCGACAAAAAGGGCGGCACAATCCCGCTTTCGACGGGCGAATATAATCTGCTCCTCGCCTTCGTCACCCACCCCAGGCGAGTGCTCACCCGCGACCAGCTTCTCGATCTGACCCAGCACCGCGAGCACGGCGCCTTTGAGCGCAGCATCGACAATCACATCAGCCGCCTGCGCAAGAAGCTCGAGGCGGACCCCAGGGACCCGGAGCTGATCAAGACCGTCTGGGGCGGAGGCTACACGCTCGCCGCGGAAGTCCGGCGCCTGTGAAT
>DATATH010000041.1:0-5071 GCA_036268895.1 Sphingomicrobium sp.
AGCCCAGTGCTGGAACCGAACGGCACATCATCCATGAAGATCGCAACGGTCGAAGCCACGCCGCCCGTGTTCGCGCCGCGCAAGGTAATGCGCGTCACGCCCGCCGTGCTGCCGTTGATGCTGAATCCCGGAACGAGGGACACATAGTCCTGGAAGTCCTTTGCCTGCTGCCGATCGAGCGTGTCTCCGCCGACGACGGTCACCGATGAGGGAACGTCGAGCAGCAGCTGGGCACGTTTTTGAGCAGTGACGACGATCTCTTGTGAGTTCTCGTCGTTGACGCTCTGATCGCGTTGCGCGCGGGGCTGCTGCTGCTGCGCCTGAGCTTCAGTCTGTCCTTGCGGCTTTGCATCTTGAGCCGCCGCCGGCGCGGAAACGGCAAGCACGAACAAAGCGGCCGATGACATCAATGCCGGGTGTCCCCTATTCAATCGGTTGATCATTTTCCCCTCCGAGCGTTCTGAAGCGCCACTGCGCTTGTGAATTCGACGACGCGGTTGAAATTGCCTTTGAGCTTCAGGCGGACGTTCTGGTCGGGGGAGCCGCGCCTGATCGGCTCCGCCGCTCGATCTGAATGAATGGGCGCCGCATTAGACATTGGCGGCCAGCCCTTCCGGAACGGCGGCGAGCGCGGAGCGCTCGGCGATGCGCGCTTCCTCGACGGTGCGCGCGCGGCGGTCGAGCATCAGCAGCATCCCCGATGCGAGGCTCGCGACCGCCGCCAGAACGAGGAAGAAGAAAGGAGGCTTTAGGCTGCTGTACCAGGACCCGATGAGGCCTGCCGTCATGCTTCCGGTGAAGATGGCGAGATACCAGGCGGCGACGGTGGTCGCCCCAAGCCTTGCCGGCGCAAGCCTTGCGAACAGGCCGAGGCCGGTGGGAAGGATATAGAGCTCGCCAAGCGTCAAAACGAAGAAATAGCCGACCACCCACCACCAGCTCGCCCCAACAGGAGACAGTGCGGACGCGACTGCAAGGAGTGCATAGGCACCGGCTCCGATCAGTGCGCCGAGGGCCATTTTCTGAAGCGGTGAATGCTCGCGACCTTCATCCGATCTGCGCTTCCAGTACGCGAGCAGGATCGGGGTGAGGACGATCACCAGAAGCGGGTTCAAGGACTGGAACCAGGTCATCGGGATCTCGCCGCTTCCGGCATGTCGGTTCACGCCTCCGATCCACAGCGCCACCGTATTGCCGACCTGCTCGTAGGCGCCGCGAAAAACAGTCACGGCGAGCCCCACTGCGAGGAGCAGCATGAACGTGTCGCGGCGACTGCCGCCGCTCTTTTCGATTAGATCCACGGGGGCGATGTTCGCCGGAGTCTTCGAGGAGGGCAGATAGCGCTCGCCGGCGAGATAGATGACGAGACCCGTCAGCATGCCGACTCCAGCCGCTGCAAATCCCCAGTGCCAGCCGTAAACCTCGCCAAGAGTCCCGCACACGAGCGGAGCAAGAAATCCGCCGACGTTCACTCCGACATAATAGACGTTATAGGCCCAGCCGCGGCGCGGATCGTCTGGACCGTAGAGATCGTTGATCTGGCTTGGAAGGCTGGGGAGAAACAGCCCATTACCGAGCGCGATCGTGGCCAGAGCGAAATAGAAGAGCGGCTCGAAGGTCATCATGAAATGGCCAGCTGCCATGGTCAACGCGCCGATGATGACCGCGCGCTTCTTGCCCAGATAACGATCGGCGATGGCACCGCCGACGATCGGCGTGAAATAAGCGAAGGACGTGTAGGTGCCGTAGATGAGCGAGGAATGCTGCTGCGAGATCAGCAGCTGCCGGGTCATGTAATAGACCAGCAGCGCGCGCATTCCATAATAAGAAAATTGCTCCCACATGTTGGTGAGAAACAGGATCGTGAGGCCGCGCGGCTGGCCGAACCAGTTGGAGGGCGCTGCCGGCTCGTTCATGGAGCGATACTCGATCCCCAGACCTCGCCCGAACACCAGATCGTGCCATCGCGATATTCGCAGGAGGGCTTCCGGTCTTCTCTGAGGAAGGTCGGCCCGTCGAGGTCGACGACGTCGCAATGCTGGCCGACAATGAATGCGGGGGCCATGGCGAGGCTGGTGCCGACCATGTTGCCGACCATCACGCCCAGTCCCTGGCGTCTTGCCTCGTCGGCGATGAGGAGCGCTTCGGTGAGGCCGCCGCACTTGTCGAGCTTGATGTTGATGACGTCGAAGCGGCCGATCAATCCCGTGACATCGTCGAGACCAAGAGCGCTCTCGTCTGCAGCGATCGGAATTGGACAGCGGTAGCCCTCGAGGTCGGCTTCGCGGCCGCGCTTCAGCGGCTGCTCGAGAAGCGACACCCGGTGCGTGCTGAGAGCATCGACGAGCGGGTCGAGATCCTTGAGCATGAAGCCCTGATTTGCGTCGACTCCGAGCCAGACGTCGGGCCGGGCGGCGCGGATCGCCGCCACGCGCTCGATGTCGAGGCCGAGCTCGCCCGTCAGCTTGACCTTGATCGCCTGGGCATCGGCATATCGCCGGGCACCCTCGGCCATTACCTGCGGCTCGTCGGCGCCGAGGGTGAAGGTCGTGACGAGCGGCCGTGCAGTTTCGATCCTCGCGATCCGCAATGCGTCACTGCCTTCGCGCTTGGCCTCGAGGTCCCATAGTGCGCAGTCGACTGCGTTGCGCGCACCGCCTCTCGGCATCAGCTCGAGGAGATCCTCGCGGCGCGCGCAGCTTTCGATCGTTTCGCGGTGGGCGTCGAGCTCGGCGACGATGTGGGCTGAATCGTCGCCAAGATAATAGACTCCGGCCGCCTCCCCGCGGCCGGTGAATTCCCCGTCCGAAAGCTCCGCCACGACTACGTCCGAGGTCTCGAACACATAGCCCGAGATTCGGAAAGGGGCCGCGAGCCGGTGAGTCTCGACCCGGTACCGAAGGCTGAGCTTGGGCATCAGTAGTTGGTCGTCAGCGCGACCAGCTTGAAGACCACGCCCACGTAGAGGACCGTCCCGGCGGCGATCACCAGCACGATGCTCCACACCTTGGCGGGCCAGCGCCAGCCGCTCCGCCAGGCCGTGTAAGCATACCAGAGCGACACTAAAAAGCCGCCGATGAAGATCACGAAGCTGAGCAGCTCCAATGGAAGCAGGATGGCGTTGAAGCTCGCCTGGTTGGCAAGGTTGCCGAGCATCGTCTGTGCAGCGACCAGCCAGCCGACGAACAGGGCCAGGATCGCGATCGACGCGATCCGGCTCCAGCGGTACGCCCAGAGCTGCGGCCGATCGAGACCGAACTCCGCCTTGTACTTGCGCCGGACCAATGCCCGTGTCGGCCACAGGAGAGCCGTGAGGAGCAGGACCGCAAGCGCGCAGTAGAGCAGCGGCAGGATCCAGGCGGACGAGCGATAGCCCGGCGTCCGGTCGAAATCGATGATCGGAGCGAGTTCGCCGTAGCTGAAGCGAACCGCTTTCCCATTGGCGACGTTCGCGGTCAGCAGATCATGACCGTCGGCATCGCGCCAGGTCATCGGGCCAACATGAACCCACTTGCGCGGCTGGCCGCCAAGCGTCTTGGAATCCGGGATTACGGGATTGCCGTCCTTGTCGACGCCGACCTTCACCTGTCCGAGGAGGTCAACTGCGGCGAGGAAATCGGTTCGCGATCCGCGCGTCGTCGAATAGATACCCGCGAGCTTCTCGGAGTCGGCCTTCGCATTGTTGGTATCGACTTTGACGGCATCCGGAGCTTCCGGAAAATAGCGGTCGGCGAAATCCGAGAAGATCGAATCGCGAAGCGGCTGGACGGCCCCCTCCTTGCCCGGGCTGTTGAACGAGACGAAGATCCCGACGCCCTTGTCGAGGAACAGGTGAAGGTCGCTGTGGAAGGCTTCGGTGTCGCCGCCGTGAGCGATGACGTGCAGGCCGTTGATGTTCGTCTCATAGAAGCCATGCGCCATTCCGTCGCCCGCCGAGAAAGGCGTGTTCGCGCGCGAATGCATCAGCTTCGCAGTCTCGGGCTTCAGGATCTCTTGGCCGTTATATTGGCCGTTCTGGAGGTGGGCGATCATGAACTTGGCCATGTCATCGCCAGTCGTTGACATTGCTCCTGCCGGGGCCGCGTTCACGAACTCGAATCCGAACGGCTTGTCATCGCCCGGCCGATATCCTTCCGACATCAATGGCTTGAGGTCGGGCGGGAGCGGCTGCCGGAATGTCGAATGCGCCATTCCGAGTGGCTTGAAGATGTGGTTTTCGAGATAGGCGTCGAAGGGCTCGCCCGAGGTTCGCTGAACGATATAGCCGGCAAGGCTCGCCCCGTAGTTCGAATAAGCCGGAGTCGTCCCGGGCGCATATATGCGCGCTGGAACCCACCTTTTCAGAAGCGTGTCGTAAGGGGTCTCGGTCGGACCGTTGGTAATGAGATTCTTGACGGCCTCCTCGAACCCCGGCGTGTGAGTCATGAGATTGAGGGGCGTGATCGGCTTGCCCTCGAAGGGCGGGATCTGGAAGTCGATATATTTGTTGACGTCGGCGTTGAGGTCGACCTTACCCTGCTCGACCTGCTGCATGAGCGCGGTCCAGGTGAAGAGCTTGGAAATCGATCCTGGTCGGAACAGCGTCGTCTTCGGATCGACCTTAATCTTCTTGGCGACATTGGCATAGCCGTAGCCGCGCTCGGTCAGGACCTGCCCGTCCTTGACGACGACGACGACGGCGCCCGGGATATCGCCCCGGGCGATCGCATATGGCATGAACCCGTCGAGCCATGCGTTGACGTCGTCGGCCCTAAGTGGGGGTGGAGTTTGAACCGAAGGAGTTGCCGGAGGAGTGGGAATCTGGGTCTGCGTCGTCGGCGGCGAGAGTGGTGCGGTGGTGGTCTGCGCCACCGCGACAGACAAGGAGCCTATTCCGAGAATCGCCGCGATCATTGCAGCCGCTTTGTGCATCCCACATCCCCTTTTTTCTCAGCGAGTTGCCGGTTAGGGCAATCTCGCCTTATGATGCCAATGTAAGCCTGATGGAGCCATAATGGTCCTGATTAGAGACTTGTCAAATTGCTTACGGAAGCGCTTCGGATGAGCTTTCACCCGACGCTCGGTCGAATCC
>DATATH010000042.1:0-6183 GCA_036268895.1 Sphingomicrobium sp.
GACGGCGCGCCGGAGCGCCGGCAGCTGGACTTTGACTGTGACCGGCAGAAGCGCCCATTCGGCAGGCGTCGGACCTGGCGACTATGGTGCGATCTACGAGCTTGCCCGGATCATCGACCAGTTCCGTCGCGAGCTTCCAGAAGACAAGCTGACCTACAATGTCGGCATCATCGGCGGCGGCCAGACCGCGAACCTCGATTCCGACAAGATCCGACTTGAGACAACTGGCAAGACGAACATCATCGCCGCCACTGCAGTTGCGCGGGGCGACATGAGAGCGATCAGCAAGGACCAGATCGAGCGGGTCGAAGCGAAGATGCGGGCGATCGTCACCCAGCCGCTCGCCGGAGCGCACGCGGAGATCACGTTCGACCAGGATATTTATCCGCCAATGCCTCCTACCCAAGGCAACCGCGCGATCCTGGCCGAGCTCAATGCGGTCAACAAGGACATGGGGCTTGCCGAGATGGGCGAGCTCGATCCCGCCGAACGCGGCGCCGGCGATATCAGTTTCGTCGCGGCCGAAGTCAGCGGCCTTGCAGGGATGGGACCGGCCAGCTCAGGCTCCCACACCGCCTCCGAAACACTTTTCATTCCGACCATCTTCAAGCAGTCGAAACGCGCCGCCATCCTCATGAGCCGGCTTGCCGCCCAGCATCGTTAACACCCATGCAACCGGAACGCTTTTTCGCGTGTTTGGACGTATCGTGGTGATGTGCGCTTGCGACCGAAGCTAGGAGTAAAGGCGTTGGAGGGGGCTCTGGGAGATGTGGAGAGCGTGACGTCAGATCCCTTCAAGCTGCTCGTCCAGTCGATCGTCGATTATGCGATCTTCATGCTCGATCGGAAGGGCTTCGTGACGAGCTGGAACGCGGGTGCGGAACGGATCAAGGGCTTCCGCACCGAAGAGATCGTCGGCAAGCATTTCTCGACCTTCTACACCGAGGAGGACCGCAAGGCGGGCCTGCCAAATAAGGTCCTCGAAACCGCGCGGAAAGAAGGCAGATACGAGGGCGAAGGCTGGCGCCTGCGCAAGGACGGCACGCGCTTCTGGGCGAGCGTGGTCGTCGACCGGATCAACGACGGGACTGGAAAGCTACTCGGCTTTGCCAAGATCACCCGCGACATGACTGATCAGCGCGATGCGCAGCAGGCGCTTATCGAATCGGAGCGACGCTTCCGGATCCTCATCCAGGGAGTCACCGACTATGCGATCTTCATGCTCGATTCCGAGGGTCGGGTGACGAACTGGAACGCCGGCGCTCAGCGGATCAAGGGTTACCGGCCCGAGGAGATTATCGGCGAGCATTTCAGTCGCTTCTATACCCCCGAGGATTTTGCCGCCGGCGTTCCCAAGATTGCGCTTGAGACAGCGCGCGAGACCGGGCGGTATGAAGCCGAGGGCTGGCGCGTGCGCAATGACGGTAGCCGTTTCTGGGCGAGCGTCGTCCTAGATGCCATCCACGACGATGATGGCGAGCTCATCGGATTTGCGAAGATCACCCGCGACATGTCGGAAAAGCGCGAAGCGCAGCTGCGCCTCGACGAGAGCCGCGAACAATTGTTCCGGTCGCAGAAGATGGAGGCGCTTGGGCAGCTGACCGGAGGACTTGCGCACGATTTCAACAACCTTCTGACGGCGATCCTCGGTGCATGCGAGCTGGCCCTGAGGAACATCAAGGATCCCGACAAGGTCACAAAGATGCTCGAGGGCGTTCGCGGCTCGGCCCAGCGCGGCGCCAATCTCACCAGACAGCTGCTCGCCTTTGCCCGTGCCCAGCCGCTCGAGATCAAGCAGATCGACCTCAAGCAATTCTTCTCCGACGTGACGACTCTGTTGCGTCCTTCGCTGCGCAGCGACATCGAGGTGGTCACCGAGCTTTCCGACCAGCTGTGGCCGATCGACGCCGATGCAGGAGCGCTTGAGCTCTCCCTGCTCAATCTCGCCTTCAATGCGCGCGATGCGATGAACAGCGGGGGGACCTTGAAGATCAGTGCGCGCAATGTGGTGCTGGACGGAAAGCCGGAAGGCCTCAGGGGCGAGCATGTCATCCTTGGTGTTTCGGATACCGGCTCGGGGATGCCCCGCGAAGTGATGGAGCGGGTGTTTGAGCCCTTCTTCACGACGAAGAGCTTCGGCGAAGGGACCGGCCTCGGCCTCAGCCAGGTGTTCGGCTTTGCCAAGCAGATCGGCGGCGCAGTCTCGGTCGACTCCGAGATGGGCAATGGGGCGACCCTCACCTTGTACCTGCCTGCGAGCCACGGAGCGGACACGGGACAATGGATGAACGGCAACAGGGCGCTTGGCCGAGTGCTGATTGTCGAGGATGACATTTTCGTTGCAGAGCTCGCCTCGGACATGTTTGGCGAACTTGGCTTCGAGAGCACGATCACGCACAGCGCGAAGGAGGCGCTCGAGCGGCTTGCCGCCGGCGACAGGCCCAAGCTAGTCTTCAGCGACGTGGTGATGCCGGGCGGAATTACCGGCATCGAGCTTGCACACAAGCTGCGCGAACGCTTCCCCGAGCTGCCGATCCTGCTTACCACCGGCTACAGCGAACAGGTGGGCGCAACGCAGGGATTCCCGGTGCTTCAGAAGCCCTATGAAATGGGCGCGCTCGCAGGAGCTATCGGCAAAGTCCTGAAGCAGGATATCGCAATCCACTGAACCGCTTGCGTGGGCGGCATTGACAGCCGCGGCGATTGGGAGCCTCATCGCATTGCTGCGCAAAAAAGAAGCGCTGCGTGGTGGGGGAATAGACATGCAACAAACCGTGTCGGCGCGGACGCCCGTGCACCTTTGGATCGTCGGAATCCTGTCGCTGTTGTGGAACTGCTTTGGTGCGTATGACTATACGATGACCAAGACCCAGGGCGCGAAATATATCGCCACGACGATGCCGGGCGTCGATGCGAACGCGGCGCTTGCCTGGATCAACGGAATGCCGATGTACGCGCAGATCGGATGGGCGATGGGCGTGTGGCTGGCGCTCGTCGGTTCAATCCTGCTCTTGATCCGCAGCCGCTGGGCGGTCTGGTCCTTCGGACTTTCGCTGATCGGCGCCATCTTGAGCATTGGCTACCAGATCGCTTTGGCTCCGCCGATGCCCGGCGCGACCGCAAGCCCGATGATGAAGATGATCCCCGTCGTCATCCTCGTCATCGCCGTCGCTTTGTTCCTTTATGCCTGGGCGATGGAGAAGAAGGGCGTGCTTCGGTAGGTTTTCACGTCAGCCGCGCCGGCCGCCGAAGCGGGTGCGGCTGACTTTGCCAAAACGGCCCTTTCGAGTGCCGGGCTTGCCTTCGTTCGAATGGCCAAGGGCGCGCGGGGCTACGCGCTCGAAGTCCGGAATCCCAAGATCGTCTTCCTCGAGCCGACGGATCTCGTCGCGAAGCCGCGCCGCTTCCTCGAACTCGAGGTCCCCAGCGGCCCTGCGCATCCGGTCCTCGAGGTCGGCGATATAGGCCTTGAGGTTGTGCCCAACGAGGTGCGGGCGCTCCTCGTCGCCGGTGTCGACAAGCACGTGATCGCGCTCGGAGACGTCGGCGAGCAGGTCGGCAATGTTGCGCTTGACGCTCTCCGGGGTGATCCCGTGCTCTTCATTATACTCCAGCTGCTTCTCGCGCCGGCGACTGGTCTCGGCGAGCGCGCGCTCGATCGAGCCCGTGACCGTGTCGGCATAGAGGATCACCCGGCCATCGACGTTTCGCGCTGCGCGTCCGATGGTCTGGATCAACGATGTCTCGGAGCGGAGGAATCCCTCCTTGTCAGCGTCGAGAATCGCAACCAGACCGCATTCGGGAATGTCGAGCCCCTCGCGCAGGAGGTTGATGCCGACCAGCACGTCATAGACTCCAAGGCGCAGCTCGCGGATCAGCTCGATGCGCTCCAGAGTTTCCACGTCCGAGTGCATGTAGCGGACCTTTAGCCCTGCCTCGTGCAGATATTCGGTGAGGTCCTCCGCCATGCGCTTGGTGAGCGTGGTGACCAATGTCCGATAGCCTTTGCGAGCGGTTTCCTTCGCCTCGTGGACAAGGTCGTCGACCTGGTCCTCGACCGGCTTGATCGCCACCGGAGGGTCGATGAGGCCAGTCGGCCGGATCACCTGCTCGCTGAACACTCCGCTGGTTTCGTTCATTTCCCACCGGCCGGGGGTCGCCGAGACGAATGTCGTCTGCGGCCGCATCGCATCCCATTCGTTGAAGCGCAGCGGCCGGTTGTCGATGCAGCTCGGGAGCCGGAAGCCATATTCTGCGAGCGTGATCTTCCTGCGGTGGTCGCCGCGAGCCATCGCTCCGATCTGCGGCACCGTCTGGTGACTCTCATCGATGAACAGGAGCGCGTTGTCGGGGAGATATTCAAAGAGCGTCGGCGGCGGCTCTCCCGGCAGGCGACCCGTCAGGAAGCGCGAATAATTCTCGATGCCCGCGCATGAGCCTGTCGCCGCGATCATTTCGAGATCGAAGTTCGTGCGCTGCTCCAGACGCTGGGCCTCGAGCAGGCGGCCTTCCGCGGTCAGTTCCTTCAGGCGCTCGGCAAGCTCGTGCCTGATCGCCTCCATCGCCTGCTTGAGGGTCGGACCGGGAGTGACATAATGCGAGTTCGCATAGACCTTGATGCTGTCGAGCGAAGCGATCGTCTTGCCCGTCAGCGGATCGAACTCGCTGATCTCTTCGATCTCGTCGCCGAAGAAGCTGACCCGCCACGCCATGTCTTCATAGTGCGAGGGGAAAATCTCGAGATTGTCGCCGCGCACCCGGAAATTGCCGCGCGCGAACGCGCTGTCGTTGCGCCGGTACTGGAGGGCAACAAGCTTGCGGATGACTTCCCGCTGGTCCTCGCTCTTGCCTCTCTTGAGTGAGAAGGTCATCGCCGAATACGTCTCGACCGACCCGATGCCGTAAAGGCAGGAAACGGACGCGACGATGATCACGTCGTCGCGCTCCAGCAGCGACCGTGTCGCCGAGTGGCGCATCCGGTCGATCGCTTCGTTCACGCTCGACTCCTTCTCGATGTAGGTGTCGGTTCGCGGAACGTAGGCCTCGGGCTGGTAGTAGTCGTAGTAAGAGACGAAATATTCGACGGCACTTTCGGGGAAGAAGCTTTTGAACTCGCCGTAGAGCTGGGCGGCGAGAATCTTGTTCGGCGCGATCACCAGCGCGGGCCGCTGGAGAATCTCGATGACCTTCGCCATCGTGAAGGTCTTGCCCGAGCCCGTCACTCCAAGCAGGACCTGGCTTCGCTCGCCTTCCTTTGCTGCATCTACGAGTTCGGCGATCGCCTGCGGCTGGTCGCCGGCCGGCTCATATTCCGAGACCAGCTTGAAGGGCCGGCCGCCCTCCGCCTTGTCCGGCCGAGCCGGTTTGTGCGGCACGAAGGTTTCGGCCGTTTCGGGCTCTGCAAGACTGGTCCGGATCTGAATCGGCATTAGCGGCTATATGGTCGCCCGGGACGACGGCAACAACGGAGGGCATGATGCGCTTTGGAATCGTCGCGCATAGCTCGGAAGGAGCGGCGCTTTGTTACCTGACCTTCTGCCGCGAAGGCTTTCGCGACATGGGGCGGCACATGCATCCTGACGTGATGCTCGATGGCACGGCAATGGCCGAGGCGATGCCCGCATGGGAAGCGAGCGACTATGGGGCGGTTCGCTTGATCATGGCGAAGTCCATCGAAAGGCTCGCCGCCGGCGGATGCGATTTCTTCGCCTGTCCCGACAATACCGCGCACATTGCTCTCGAAACCCAAGGTCCTTCGCTTGCCCTCCCCGGCCTCAACATTGCCGACATTGTGGCCGAACACGCCGCGGCGCTGGGACTCAATCGGGTCGCGGTTCTCGGAACGCGGTTCACGATGGCCGGACCCGTCTACCGCCGCGCGCTTCCCGCAGTCGGGATTGAACCATGCTTCCCAGACGAGAGCGAGCGCTCCGACATCGACCGGATCATCTTCGACGAGCTGGTCGAAGGCATTTTCACCGATAGATCGAGAAAGCGATACGTCGAGATCATTGATCGACTGAGAAGGGAGGACGGATGCGACGGAGCAGCGCTCGTCTGTACCGAAATCCCGCTGCTTGTGACCCCTGACGTAGCGCCTGTTCCGATCCTCGATTCGACACGGCTCCTGGCGCGCGCAGCGCTCGAAGTCTGCATCGGAAGGCGGCCAATGTCGAAGTGGCG
>DATATH010000043.1:0-3916 GCA_036268895.1 Sphingomicrobium sp.
GCTTCATGCTCGGCGACGGCGTGTGGGAAGGCCTCCTTGTCCATCACGGCAGGCCCCTGTTCCTCGATCGTCACCTCGACCGGTTGTTCGAGGGGGCGAAGGCGATCGCAATGGATGTCGGCCTCAGCAAGGACGAGCTCGAAAGGCGCCTCTTCGAAACTCTCGAGGCGAACGGCATGGAGGATGGTGTCCATGTCCGGCTGATGGTCACGAGGGGTATTCGAGCGACGCCTTACCAGGATCCGCGCGTGGTCGTCGGCGGAGCGACGATCGTCATCATCCCCGAATTCAAGGAACCCGATCCCGCGATCTACGAGCGCGGGCTCAAGCTCTTCACTGTCCATGTGCGGCGCGGCGACCCGGCTGTGCAGGACCAGAAGATCAACTCGCACTCGAAGCTCAACTGCATTCTCGCCTCGATCCAGGCGACGCAGGCGGGGGCCGACGAAGCCTTGATGCTCGACCCCCACGGTTTCGTCGCGACTTGCAATTCGACCCACTTCTTCATCGTGCGAAATGGCGAGGTGTGGACTTCGAGCGGCAAATATTGCCTCGGCGGAATTACCCGCGGCCTTGTCCTCGAGATCGCGCGCGAAGCCGGCATTCCGGCGATCGAAAAGGATTTCTCGCTGACCGACGTCTACGGAGCTGACGAGGCCTTCGTCACTGGCACCTTCGCTGGGATTGTGCCGGTGAGGGAGATCGACGGCCGGAAGCTCGTCTGCCCGGGTTCGATGGTGGAGCGGCTTTTCAGTCTCTACGCCGAGCGGCTCGAGCGGGAAACCGAGAAGCAGTAAGGACGGTGACCATAAGAATCGCGATGTGGTCGGGTCCTCGAAACCTCTCCACGGCGATGATGCGGAGCTTCTCGAGCAGGGCGGATACGTTCGTTTCCGACGAGCCCTTTTACGGCTGCTTTCTCAAAACCAGCGGCGCAGCCCATCCGCTGCGCGAGGAGACGATCAAGGCGATGGACTGCGACTGGGAGAGCGTCATGATCGCTCTCGAAAGGCCGACCCCGGACGGCTCACCGGTCTGGTACCAGAAGCACATGTGGCACCACATGACGGGGCCGGTCGGCTACGAGGATTTCGAGGGCTTCACCCACGCATTCCTGATCCGCGAGCCGGAGCGAATGATCGCCTCCTATCTGCGCAAGCGCGAAAAAGCGGCATTCGAGGATTTCGGGCTGGAGCGGCAGGCGGAATTTTTCGAACGGGAGGCAGCGAGGCTCGGCCACCCGCCGCCGGTGATCGATGCAAATGATGTGCTCGCCAATCCCGAAGCCGTGCTCTCAAAACTCTGCCGGGCGCTTGGCATTTCGTGGGACAGCGCGATGCTGGGCTGGGCCCCGGGACGACGCCAGACCGACGGGCCCTGGGCTCCGCACTGGTACGGAGCGGTCGAAAAAAGCACCGGCTTTGGTCCCCCCGAGACCGGGCGCGTCCATCTCTCGGCGCAAGACGAGCGGCTCGCCGATCGATGCCGGCCCCATTACGAGAGGCTCGCGGCCTGTCGGATCAGGGGCGATATTTGATGATGGATGCCTTCAGCTATCTGTCGATCCTCCTGTCGATCATTCTCGGGCTGGCGATCACCCAGGTCCTCCAAGGCTATCGGGCGCTCCTCCTCGCGCGCGGACGGGTCAAGCTGTCCGCTCCGGTCCTGATCTGGAGCGTCCTCATTCTCCTCTTCGCCGCGCAGGCCTGGTGGGCAAGCTTCGATCTTCGCGAGCGAACCCACTGGGACTTCCTTTCGTTCGCCGTGATCCTCCTCCAGATGGTCCTCCTCTACATGCTCGCTGCGCTCGTTTTCCCGGACATAGAGCCCGGCGGCTCTCTCGATCTTGCTGAACATTCCGGAAAGTATCGCAGGGCCTTCTATGGGTTTCTCATCGCGATGCTGGTGACGAGCGTCGCCAAGACACTGATCACCGCCCACCGCCTGCCCTCGCCCGCGAACCTCGGCTTCCATCTGCTGCTCATGACCTTCGCCATCGCCGGCATCTTCGGGAAGAGTCACCGCTTGCAGGTCGCCATCGCGCTAGGGGCGGCAATCGCGTTCCTGGCCTATGTCGCCTTGCTCTTCGCCAACCTCTAAAAGAGGCGTTCTCCTATGCAATGATCCTGACGCCGTTTTCGGCCCACTCCTGGTCGACATCGATCTCGAGCGCCGCCCATTCATCGCGGGTCTTGCACTGAATCGTCTCGACGCGGCTTCCCACGAGTGGGTCGACGCGCAGGCAGTATCTAGTCTCCGAGGTGCCCGGCGGGGCGCCCGCTGAAGCCGGGCTCGCCGGCGTCTGCGACGCCGCTGTGATCAGGCTCATTGCGACGATGAGTTCGCTCAATGCCATGTCGTTTCTCCTCGATCGGCACCGCCGGCACGTCCGTTCGATTGACTGGGATAAGCCTTGTCCGGAACGAAGGCGAGCCGGCTCTTTGAGGAGGCGGCTCGAAGTGTCGAAATCACCGCTTGAAGTTGACGTTGCGTCAACGTGTACAAGCACGACATGGACCAGCCGCTCGAAGCCATCGACATCCGCGAGGTTGCAAAACGTACCGGCCTCACGAGCCGTGCCTTGCGCTTCTACGAGGCGCGGGGTCTCTTGAGGCCGCTTCGGACCTACAGTGGCCGCCGATTCTACGGACGCGGCGAACTCGAGCGAATCCAGCAGATCCTGGCGCTCAAGCGGGCCGGGCTCAGCCTTGCCCAGATCGGGAGACTGACCACGCGGGGAACCATGGATCTTGGCGATCTGGTGAATGCCCAGTTGAAGATCATCGAGGAGCGCAGGGCCGAGCTTGGCGACGCGAGGACCCTGCTCCTTTCGATCAAGTCCCGCATCGACCGCGGCGAGCCCGTCGATGCCGCGACCTTTTGCTCGCTGATCCGTCAGGGAGATAAATTCATGGAAGCCGAAGACTGGAAGAAAGTGACCAACCGCTACTTCACGAAGGAGGAGCTGGAGCATTGGGCCGAACGCATGAAGGATGCCCCGGCGCCCAACTTCGACCAGGGGGAATATGACCGCAAATGGAAGGAGCTTGGAGACCGGGTCCAGGCGGCGATCCCGAGGGGGCCGGAAAGTCCCGAGGCGGCTGCTCTCTACGACGAATGGCAGGATCTTCTCGCCCCGTTCAAGGCGGTCGCGACCCCCGAGATGATGGCCGGCGCGACGCGTCTTTATGAACGCATGGGCGAGTGGGAGCACGATGTGCCGGCGCCCTTCACCAGCGAAGCGTTCCGCTTCATCCAGGAGGTCGCGCGCCTGAGGAAGTCAGGCGGCTAGCCTCGAATGCCGCCATCCGCCGTTCGCACCAGCCCCAGACGCTCGCTTTACCGTCGCTCGTAAGTGCCGATCAACTCGCCCTTGGCCACCACATGCTCTTGGGCTTCTCGCTCGATGTCGCTGACGTGCGAGTCAGCCTTGAGCCCGAGGCTGCCGACGTCAAGTGCGAACAGCTTGAAATGATAATGGTGCGGCCCGTGCCCCTTGGGCGGGCACGGGCCGCCGTAGCCTCGCTTTCCGAAGTCGTTGCTGACCTCAGTTCCGGTCGGCTCGCTGCCGCCGATCGAGCGTGCCGATGACGGAATGTCGAACACGCCCCAATGGCGAAAGGTGCCGCTTGGCGCATCGGGATCGTCGATCACCAGCGCGAAGCTCTTGGTATCTGCCGGCGGCTCGCTCCAGTGGAGAGTGGGGGTCTGGCCGGTGCCGTCGCACGTATATTGGGCCGGAATCGGCTGGCCGTCCTTGAAGGCGTCGCTCGTCAGCTCGAGTTTCGTGAGTGTGGCGTTTTCCACGGCTGCTCCTCCTTGGTTGTTGCGATCTTTGCTCGCGCCGCAGCTCGCCAGCGCGACAAGCGCTATGGCGGGCGCAATCCTGAGCAGGGTCTGGTGCGTCATGCGGGGC
>DATATH010000044.1:0-32499 GCA_036268895.1 Sphingomicrobium sp.
CTCGATCTTGGCGCCGACGATTATGTGACAAAGCCCTTCGACACTGAGGAGCTGCTCGCAAGGGTCCGCGCCTCGCTTCGGCAGCGTCTCGTGTCGGAAGCCGAACGCCAGGTGGTCGATGCAGGCGATGTCTCGATCGACCTTCTCGAGCGCACGGTCCGACGCCGTGGAAATGAGGTTCATGTCACCCCCAAGGAATGGGACCTCCTTGCAGAGCTCGCCAAGCATCCGGGGCGCGTGCTCACTCACGAGATGCTCCTCCGCTCGGTCTGGGGGCCGGCGCATGTCGGCCAGACCGAATATCTGCGAGTCGCAATCCGCTCGCTTCGCCAGAAGCTCGAAGCCGAGCCGTCACAGCCGAAGCTGATCATCAACGAGCCGGGTGTGGGTTACCGCCTGATCGCCGCCTGAGCGCGAAATCGAAAGAAGCAAGATTAAAGTAAAATAATTCGCCTCTCGAGCGGCGCGGAGCTAGCCTCTCCTCATCTCTTTGGGAGGCGGTCTTGATGCGCGTATTTTTCCTTGCGGCCCTTTTCGTGTCGGCTGCCCCGGCCGCTGCGGCGCCGGCGCCTAGCTATCGCGTGGCCGCGCAACTTGCAGCGGGCGACGGCGGTTGGGATCTCCTGAGCGTCGCGCCCTTGGACCAACGCCTCTACGTCGCTCATGGAGACGGTGTTACCGCATTCGACCTTCGAACCGGCAAAGCGACAGACAAGATCGTCGCCGGTCAGCGGGTCCATGCGGCACTTGCCATTCCGGGCACGCACGAAGTCCTTTCGACCAACGGAGAGACCAACAACGCGACCTTGTTCGATGGTCTTACCGGCCGAGTTCGAGCGACAATCCCGACCGGAACCAAGCCTGACGCCGCGGCGTACGACCCGGCGACCAAGACCCTATGGATCATGAACCCGGGCAGCGGCGACGTGACGGTCGTCGATCCTGCTGGTGCCAAAGTGCTCGCGACCGTGCCCGTCGGCGGCTCGCTCGAGATGGGAGAAGGGGACGGGCACGGCCTCATGTACGTCAATGTCGAGGATAGGAACGACGTCGTCGTTCTCGACACCCGGGCTCGCAAGGTCGTGCGCCGTTTCCCGCTCGAGGGTTGCGACGGACCGAGCGGGATCGCGATCGACACCAAGACCAACGAGATTGTCTCCGCGTGCGGCGGCAATGCCGTTGCAATTGTCTCTGCTCCCGATGGCAAGCAGATAGCGCGTCTGCCGATCGGCAAGGGGGCAGACGGAGCGGCATTCGACCCGATCCGGGGCCTCATGCTCGTTCCCGGCGGGCGCGATGGAACGCTTACCGTCCTTCGGCTCGGACCCAAACCATCAGTCGTGGGCACGATTCAAACGGCCGTCAGCGCCCGGACCATTGCCGTCGACCCCTCGACCGGACGCGCCTATCTCCCGGCAGCCACCCTTGCGCCCTCCCCGGCTGGCGAGCGGCCAAAGGCTGTTCCCGGTTCCTTCAAGGTCCTCGTCGTCGCGCCCTAGAAGAAAAGGCCGAGAGCCGCGTAGAAATGATAGCCGGTCCGGTGATTGGCAAAAGTAGGTCCGCCCGAGACGAGCAGCGCATAATGATCAGTTAGCTTCAGGATCGAGCCGATGCCGGCGCGCGACTGGGCCGTGCCGCGAACCGTGTCTGAACCTTGCCGGGCGAGCTCCGCGCCCAGAGAGAATTTCTCGTTCAGCTCGTGAGTGACGGCGAGCGCGGCCTGCCAGAAATTGCGGTTCCCCGGGCCCGGATTGATCTCGTAGCCGCCGCCCCCGAAGACGCTTGTGCCGCCAGCAAAATCCTTGCCGACCCACATTGGCAGCAGGAACCGGGTCTTCTCGCCAGTAACGATGCTTGACGTCGGCAGGATAGCGCGAGGGAAAATCGCGGCCGAGATGCCATTCCTCTCGTCGTCGAAGAAGCGGTATTTGACACCGAGCTCGAGATCTCCCGTGCCGCTTTGCCTGCCGCTCTCCGGATCATGGGAGAAAGCGAGCGGCAGCGAGGCTGTCAGCTGGATATTCCTCACCGGCCCGTAGTTCAGATCGAAGCCACTTTCATCGTCCAAGCTCGAGTGCTGTCCTTCGCCCGCGCTGAACACATAGATTTCCCAGTGACCCATATCCGTCGGGATCGGATCGTCGGTGAGGTAGGGAGGCCCGGCGAAAGCGGGCGCCGCCGCGCCCATAGCCATGAGCGCAGCCGCAAAACGAAACTTCACGCCTCGGCTTCCGCCTGTCCGGGATGTTGTCCCGGCCGCTGGGGCAGGACCAGAACCAGTGCGATGATCACGATCGCGAGCACTGAAGATGCGAGCGGGCGGCTCCATTCGAGGCCGCCGCTCGCTACCGGCTTGTCGAGAAAGTCGCCGACCGTTGCGCCGAGTGGCCGGGTAAGGATGAATGCGGCCCAGAACAGACCGACCCGGTTCGTCTTCGTCGTGAAGTAAAGGAGCGCGAGCACCGCGAGGCCGGCGCCGAACAGCAGAGCTCCACCACCATAGCCCAGTCCCCATCCGCCTGATGAGACGCCATCCGCCGCCCAGTCGCCGAGCGCCGTGCCGAGCGTCTGCGAGAAGGTGATCGTGATCCAGTAGAAGGTCTCTTCGCGCGGGCCGGTGATCCGGTTTACGTCGACGGTGCCGAGTGTCCGGTGCCAGGCGAAGAGCGAGAGGAGCACGCAGGCGAGGAGGACGAGCGAGCCTCCCGGGTAACCGATTCCGAGCGACCGGTCGGCGAAATCCGCGAGCGTGGTGCCGCAGGTCGTCGAGGCAACGATGGTCGCCCAGTAGAGCCAGGGGTTGAACCGTCGTGCCTGGATCTGCACCCAGACGAGAACGACCAGCAGGATGCCGAAGATTGCCGTTCCGATCAGATAGCCCCCGGGCACGGGATTCGGCGTCGTTTCGCCGAGCCATGACATGGTCACCGTGTCGCCGCCCGTCTCGCCGAGTGTCGTCGCGAGGATCTTGATGATCCAGAAGCCAAGCGTGACTGCGGGGACCTTGCTCAGCACATCCTTTGCAATGCGGTTATTCATCGGGGGCAGCACCTTCTCGTTCACTCGCGGCCTTTAGAGCCCGCCCGCCTTGCATCTCCAGTCCCTGGCCACAAGGGCTCACGTGCCCTGCGCTGGTGAAACGAGCCTCTGTCGGCCCGAGAAGCGAGGCTCACTTGACCAGCACCAACGCATGATTGATGAACGGCACACCGGCGGGGGGCCACCGGCGAGTAGGAATGGTTATGCGCAAGGGGGTCGCGATCGCGCTCGGTTCGGTCCTCTTCTGGGCGGGTCGGGCGAGCGCAGAAGAGCAGCCGGACCTTTCCAACCTCTCGATCGAGCAACTCGCACAGGTCAAGGTCACCTCGGTGTCCAAGCAGGCCGAGCCGCTCAGCGAGGCACCAGCATCGCTTTACGTGATCGATCACGACCAGATCGTCCGCTCAGGAGCGCTGACGATACCCGAGATCCTGCGGCTCGCGCCGAACATCCAGGTTTACCAGTCGAGCCCGTCACACTGGATCGTCACTGCCCGCGGCCTCAACGGCCTACCATCCGCCCAGAGCTTTTCGAACAAGCTTCTCGTGCTGATCGACGGCCGGACGGTCTACACGCCGCTCTTTTCCGGCGTTTACTGGGACATGCCGGACCTGTTGCCCGACGACATCGAACGTATCGAGATCATTAGTGGGCCTGGCGCGACGCTCTGGGGCGCCAACGCGGTCAACGGCGTGATCAATATCATCACGAGGAGCGCGTCATCCACGTCCGGTTTCTATTTGGACGTCAAAGGCGGGACCAACGAGCAGGTCGTGGGCGCGCGCCTCGCCGGGAAAGCCGGCTCCGATCTCAGCTACCGGGCCTACCTGCGCTGGCTTCACGAGGATGCGTTCGATTTGGCGGGCGGCGGATCTGCGAACGATGCCTGGCATCGTCTCGGCGGCGGGTTCCGGCTCGACTGGACTCCTGCCGCCAGGGACCTGGTCACCGTTCAGGGCGACATCTTCAGGGGGCGGGATGACGAGGGCATCGGAGCGCTCGAGGATATCTCTGGACATGATCTCGTCCTGCGATGGAACCGCGACATGGGACCGGGGCGGCAGCTGCAGGTTCAGGCATTCTACGACCGCTCGGCGCGAGACTCTTTCTCGCAGGAGGGTTCGTTCTACGTCGATACCTACGACGTGGACCTGCAGGACAGCTTGCCGCTCGGAAGCCGCAACCAGTTCGTGTGGGGAGGCGGCGTACGCGTCGCCCATTATCGGATCAACGGGACGACCAATTTCTTCTTTGTTCCCGACAGCCGCAACCTGTTCCTCGCCAACCTCTTCGTCCAGGATACGTTCGACCTCTCGCGTTTGGTGAGCCTGACCGCGGGGCTCAAGGCCGAGCATGACCCCTACGTCGGCACAAGCCTGCTTCCCGACCTGAGGCTTGCAATAACGCCCGCTCAGTCCACGCTGTTGTGGGCAGCGGTTTCGCATGCCGTGCGCTCCGCTACCCCTTTTGACGAGGACGTTCGCGAATCGGCGCCCGGCATCACACTGACCGGCGATCGCAATTTCCAGACCGAGAAGCTCACCGCCTACGAGCTTGGACTTCGCTTGCGGCCGCTTTCCGGCCTCTCATTCTCGGCGACCGGATTTTATCACCACTATGATGATCTCCGCTCGGTCGAGCTCGGACCGGGCCCGGGGCTCAACCTCTTCTGGGGCAACGAGCTTGCGGGGCACAGCTACGGCCTCGAAGCCTGGGCGAGCGCGCGGCCGTTCTCGTGGTGGACCCTATCGGCAGGAGCGACGCTGCAGAAGGAGCAATTCCATTTCAAGCCGGGGGCGTCCGCGCCCTTCATCGGAACGACTCAGAACGGTACCGATCCCGACCATTGGCTCACCTTGCAGTCGAGCATGAATCTTGGCCGATCGGTCACGCTCGACCTGAACCTGCGGGCTGTCGGGCGTCTCGCTGATTCCGACGTCCCGGCCTATGCCGAGCTGGGTGGTCGTTTTGCCTGGAATGCCTCGGATCATCTCCAGCTGTCGCTTTTGGGCGCCAATCTCCTGCATGCCCAGCATGTCGAATATCCGGGCGGGGACGCGATCGGGAGGAAAATCCTCGTCGGTCTGGAGTGGCGTCCCTGAATATGACCACGCGGCGCGCATTCCTGAAGCCAGTGGTGGCAGCGATTGCAGCGGCGCTGCTCGCTGGCGCGCCCGCCTTTGCCGAGGTCAGCGACGTTGCGGTAAAGGCGGCCTTCATTCCAAAGTTTGCCCGCTATGTGACGTGGCCTTCGAGCGCTCCTGCGAGAACCAGCGCCCAGATGATCATCTGTATCATCGGTGACGATCCCTTCGGGACCATGCTCAACGCGGCCGCTGCGGGCCAGGAGGTCGACGGGCGTCCCATGGCCGTCAAGCGTCTCTCTTCTGCCGCCGGAGCTTCTGACTGTGCCATTGCCTTCATCGACGGCGCTCGAACCGGTGAGACATTGGCGGCGCTCGGCCGGCAGCCGATCCTCACCGTCACCGATTCGCGCAGCAGCCCGCAGCGCGGCGTCATTCATTTCACGATCGTCGACAGAAGAGTGCGCTTCTTCATCGACAACGCGCAGGCCCAGGCCCGGGGCCTCACGATAAGTTCGCGCCTGCTCGCGCTCGCTGTCGGGGTGAACCAGGGATGAGGCCCCTCAGGAAATCGCTGCCCCAGTGGGGCACTGCCCCAGCGGCGATCTTCATCTTCGCGATCGCCATCCTTGCCGGCGGCCTCGCGATCATTCTCCAGAACGAGAGCACGTTTCGAGCAGCGCGCGACCGTCAGGCGATGGTCGCTGCGCAAGTGCTTGCGCAGTCCGTAACGGCGGCGGTCGATTTCAGCGACGCAACCGCCGCTCAACAGGCGGTGAACGCCTTCCGGGTCAACCCGCAGGTCCGCTATGTCGGCGTGTTCGATCGCTCGGGCCGCGTTCTTGCGGCCTATGATCCCTCGGCGACGAGGAGCGGGGCGAACCTCGCGCAGCTTCAGCCGCCCCCTCCGTCCACGTACCGGGTGTCGGTTCCGATCATGAGCGCGGGGCAGCGGATTGGCACGGTAATCTATGGTGTAGAACGCGAAGCCGTCTCGCGGAGACTAACGCGGTATGTGGTTCTGGGTTCGCTCGCCGTACTGGCCGCCCTCGTCATCATCACGCTCGGAATGGCGCAGGCGGCTCTTCGCCGCGCCAACGAGGAGCTGACTGAGCGTGCCGAGGCGCTCGCCCAGTCGAACGAACTTCTCGCCGAGCAGATCGAGGAGCGGGCGAAGGCCGAAGATCAGCTAAGACAGAGCCAGAAGATGCAGGCGCTCGGGCAGCTGACTGGCGGGATCGCGCACGACTTCAACAACCTTTTGACAGTCATCCAGGGATCGGCCGACATATTGAGCCGCGACGAACTTGCCGACGACCGCCGCAAGCGCTTCGCCAGAGCGATCGTGCAGGCGGCGGAGAATGCTGCGGTACTCACCTCGCAGCTCCTTGCGTTCGCCCGTCGGCAGCCCCTGAAGCCCGAGCTCGTCGACCTTTCCGAGTTGGTGGCGGGAATGACCGATCTTCTCGACAGGACGATGGGCGAGCGGATCAGGATCGAGACGATCCTTGGCGGATCCTGCCCGGTAACGGTGGACTTTAATCAGCTTCAGTCGGCGATCCTCAACGTCGCATCCAATGCTCGCGATGCGATGCCCGAGGGTGGTACTCTGAGGATCAAAGTCTCGGTCGTTCGCTCGCAAGCGGGCGAGCCGATGTCGGCGGTCGCGATCAGCGATAGCGGAACCGGAATGGACTCCGAGACGACTAGCCGCATCTTCGAACCCTTTTTCACGACCAAGAAGACCGGGAAGGGAACGGGCCTCGGCCTTAGTCAGGTATACGGCTTTGCAACCCAGTCGGGCGGCGACGTCCTAGTCGAAAGCGAGCCCTCGAAGGGCACAACGGTGACCATTCTGCTGCCGTGCAGCCAGGCTGAGATGATGATCGATCGCAAGGCCGACGAAGCCCCGCTGCCGGCCCAGCCACGCGCAGTGATCCTCGTCGTCGAGGATAATGAGGAGGTCGGCCATTTCGCCGAGACGCTTTTGACCGAGCTCGGCCATTCGGTGACCCTCGCGACTTCCGGCGAGGAGGCGCTCGAACTCGCCCGTGCCAATGATTATGACGTCGTGTTCAGCGATGTCGTGATGCCCGGCATGGGGGGCCTGAAGCTCGCCGAGCAGCTTGCTCAAGAAAAGCCCGGGCTGCCGGTGATCTTGGCGACCGGCTACAGCCAGGAAATCGCCCAGTCGGGCAGCGGCGGACGCCCGGTCATCCTCAAACCCTACCGGCTGGCAACACTTTCGCAGGCGCTCGTCGACGCAATCGTGAGCGGCACCGCGAGCAGCTAAGCGGGCGACGTCGAGCACGGCCCTTGCGAATGCCTGCGGCGCCTCCTGCGGCAAATTGTGCCCGCATTGATCGTTCGATGTTCGTACCTGCCGGCGAACTTGCCGGCATAAGCGCTTGGCTGCGGGTGCGGAGCTTCATCCGCGTCGCCTTGCCCGGTGATCGTCGGAATTGTGACGAGAGGGGGAAGCCGCCAGCTTCTCCTCGATCGGATCATCTTGCTGCTCGCCCTCGGCAAGCCCCGTTCGCCAGCGGTAATTGTGGATGACGATCGGAACATGATGCGGATTATCGAATGAAGTCGCGGACCGGTCGATGGTCGCGTCGTCGAACTTCCATTGCGGCGACGCCAGCTTCCAGATGAGCTTGTTGAAGTCATGCCGGTTTGCCGCATAGCCAAGCTCGCCGCGCGGGGTCGCGAAATAGAATTGGTACCAATGGCCGGATCGATTGGTCATCCGGGAGACCGATGATGATTATTCCCAAGGGCGGAAAATTCTCTCAAGCCCTTGCGCGAAAGCGACCGCAGTCGTTTCAGCCGACCGGGGCGAGCGCTCCGCGCACAGCCTTTTGCAGGGCGTCGGCTCGGAAGGGCTTGGTGAGGAGCGGTGCGTCAGGTGCGGTGCGCTTGACTGCCTCGGTCTCGCTGTAGCCGGAAACGAACAGGATGGGCTGATCCGGCAGCCGTGAGCGGATCTTCTTCGCGATGTCGGCTCCCGACATTCCAGGCATGATGAAATCGACGATGACCAGATCAGGCTTCTCGCGGTCGAGCTTGGCCAGCCCTTCCCTTCCGTCGCTCGCCTGGCGGACTCGATAGCCCTGCTCCTCGAGTGCAGCGACGATGAAGGCTCGAACGTCGGGGTCGTCGTCTATCACAAGGATCGATGCGTTCAGGCGCTCGGATTCAGCTTGCGCCTGGTCCGCGGCAGCGGCCGCTTCAGCGGCAAGCGCGGCTTGTGACACGCGGAACAGGAGCTTCACCGCGGTGCCTTCGCCCGGTCGACTCTTGATTCGTGCAGCGCCGCCCGACTGGCGCGCCATGCCGTAAACCATCGACAGGCCAAGGCCGGTGCCCTTGCCCACTTCCTTGGTTGTGAAAAACGGTTCGAAGGCGCGTTCGGCGATCTCCGGGGGCATGCCCGAGCCGGTGTCGCTGATGGTGAGCTCGATATAATCGCCGTCCTCGAGGTCGGGATCGTCGGCGACCTTCACCGGCGTCGTCGAGAAGGTGAGGACGCCGCCGTCGGTCATTGCGTCGCGCGCGTTGATCGCAAGGTTGAGGATCGCGACTTCGAGCTGAGTCGGGTCGGCCATTACCGGGATCATTGTCTCGTCGAGATCGAACTCCTTCGTGATCCCGGGCCCGAGCACGTTACGCAGGAGCGGCCGCATGTTCTGGATCAGCGGGGTGACAAAGGTTGGTCGGACTTCGAGGCGCTGGACCCGGCTGAAGGCAAGGAGCTGGGCGGTGAGACGCGCGCCGCGTTCCGCAGCGCCCAGCGCATTTTCGGCGTAGCGCTTGAGTTTTGCGTCTTCCGATCGCTTCGAGATGATGTCGAGGCCGCCGACGACGACCGTCAGGAGATTGTTGAAGTCGTGCGCGATTCCGCCGGTCAGCTGGCCCAGGGCCTCCATCTTCTGGCTTTGGCGGAGCTGTTCCTGCGCGGCCTTGAGGTCGGTGATGTCGCGCGCCTCGAAGAGCAGATACATGACCTTCCCGTCGGGCCCGCGCACCGGCTGGACCGACACGTCGAGATGCGTGGTCGATGCGTTCTCGCGTTCGAGCCGAACCTCCTGCTCGAAGATCTTGCCGGCCGCCGCGCCCTTGACCGCCTTCTTCAACAGCTCGACATGCTGCGAGTAGAGCCTGAGTGTCGGCGCTTCCCAGATTTTTTTACCGACCGCCTCCCGCGCATTTGTCGCTCGCCAGGGTGCCTGCTTCCGGTTCAGTTCAACGATCGTCCCATCCGGTTCCATGAGGACGAGGACTTCAAGAACGGTGTCGAAGACGGCGCGGAACCGGGCTTCGCTTAGCGCCAGCTCGCGGGTGCGTTCGCTAACGCTCGTGCGAAGCTCAAGCTCGGCCTCCTTGGCAAGGGTGATGTCGGTCGCAGCGCCGATGAAGCCGATATGCTCCCCGTCGGGCCCGAAACGCGGCGAGCTTGTGCTTCTGAGCCAACGATAGGACCCGTCGCCGCGTCGGAACCGGCTTTCGAGAGTGAAGGTCTGGAGGCTGGCTTCACCTTTGATCGACTCCGCGATGATCCGCTCGGCGTCCTCGGGGTGGATCGCCTCGCGCCAATCGTAGGTGCGGGCGACCTCGCGGTCGTTGATTGCGAGATATTCCATATAAGCGTCGTTGACGAAATCACGGGTGCGATCGAGCCTCGTTACCCACATCAGCACCGGAGCCTGGTTCGCGATCCTCTTAAACCGCGCCTCGCTCTCCCTTATCGAGCGCTCGGCAATCCGCTGCTCAGTTACGTCGTTGAGGACGATGCAAATGCCCTCGACCTTGTTTCCACCCGGAGCGACCCACGGCACATAGTCGATCTGCAGCGCGAGAATTCCGCGCTCGGGATGCTCGTAAGTGGCAGCGAAGAACTGGCGCTCGCCGGCGAGCGCAGCCTCGATCATCGGCTTGCGCAAGGCCCAGTTCGTCTCGCCGATGAGCTCGTGCATGGTCTTGCCGATGATCTCCTTGCGCGACTGGCCGAGCCAGTCGGCATAGGGCTTGTTCATGAAGCGCATGACCTGCCCGGAATCTACATAGGCGGTCATCACCGGAAGCAGATCCGCGAGCTGGAGCAGGCCCGGCCCGCTGAACATTTCAGGCGGCAAGTGGACGGGAAACGGCGCTAAGAGCCCGGCTTTGGACGAAGACTTAGGAGCTGAAGCGACACGTCCGTCCGGTTGCTTCGACGCGATCAGCGGTTGCGGCTGCCTGTCACCAGCCGAACGTCGCCCCTTCTTTACGCCTCCCGTCGACATGCCCTTAGGAATAGGCCCCTTTTTGGTAGAGTCGATTACCTGTGTTGCAGGTTTGCGTCCAAAGAACGACGGCGCAAAGGAGGTGCAGGGGTGGAACGAGATGGAACGTTTGTCTTGGAACGAACCCCTCGGAAACGTCGGCGAGGGAGATCCTAGCGCTTCGCCGAGCGGCGGTCGGTAAATGGCGGGGTGGCCGACATCTCCTGTGCGATCATCAATGCTCGTGATGGAAGGATCGGCCGTTCCGGATAGGCGTCGAGTACGATTGCGGGGATCAGCCGCTGGGCAAGATCGGAAAAAGTGAAACCGGCCTGACCGTCCCGCTCGCCAGTTGAATCGACGATCGCTTCGATCTCGGCCTGGTCGAAGCCCAGACCGGCGAGTCTCGGTTCGAGGAGCTGTCGACGCTTGTCGGCATCGGGACGGCTGAACTCGAGGATTTCGGCCGCTCGCCGAGTGACTGCAGGGTCGAGCGAATCATAGCGGTTGGTGCACATGATGACGGCGGCAGGAAGGCGGCTGTTCGACAAACGGTCGATGCCGCGAATGAAGGCGTTGACCCCGCTGATCTCCTCATGCTGTAGGTCAGCCGTCTCGCGCGACTGGGCGAGCGCATCGGCTTCGTCGACGAGAAGGATCACGGCTCCTCCGGCGCCGTCCTTCTTTTTCTCGATGGTCGAGGCCTCCTTGACTGTGAAATCGAACGCGGCGGAGATGAGCTGAGTCATCTCTCCGATGCGCCCGTGCCCGCGTGCGGAGAGGCTAAGGGGCAGGAGATCGATCTCTATCTGCTCCTGACGGGCGACCGCATCGGCGATGGTTTCGGCGAGTTCGGTCTTGCCCGAACCGACGTCGCCGCCGAGGATGACGAGCGGTGGACGCTGAAGGACAGTGTCGACGATCAGGCCGGCGCCGGGATGGTGGCGCTCGCCCCAGTGGCGCAGCCCGGCCGGGTGCACGAGAAGAGCGAGGACCTTGGTCAGCTTGGAGATATGGGCGTCGAGGCCGACGAGGCGGGCGAGGCGGTCGCGAGCGTCAGGGTGCGGATAGCTCATGCGCCGCTCGAACAGCGTCATCATGTCGACTGCCATGCACGCCTCCCCGGTTGCGACGACAATCATGCCTGAGAGAAAGGCCGGACGCCATGCCCTGGAATCGCCGCCGCGAGCACGGCCTTGATCTTCATGGTTGATGCGCATAACTTATGCGCATGACTGCTGGCTTTAGGAAAGTTCCTTCCCGACGATCCAGGACGACTCCGACGAACGTCTCGCTTGACGCCGGACTTGTTGCGGAGGCGAAGGAGCTCGGCGTGAGCATCTCGCAGGCAGCTAGTCGGGGGCTGGAAGAGGCGGTCAGGAAGACACGCGCCGAACGGTGGCTGACGGAGAACCGAACCGCGCTCGATTCATATAATGACTGGGTGGAAGCCAACCGCCTGCCACTCGAAGAATACCGGCTATTCTGACAGTTTCGCGATGGCACAGTTCGACATCCACCGGCTCGGAGGCGGGCTCGTACTAGACTGCCAGTCGGACTTGCTCAGCCAGCTTGCTTCGCGCCTCGTGGTTCCGCTGCTCCCAAAGTCCAAGGCGCCAGCGCCTGTCGCTCGGCTCAATCCGGTCTTTACGATCGCTGGCAAGGACTATGTGATGGTGACCGAGACCGCGGGCGCGGTTCGCACTCGGCAGCTCGGCGCTGTTGTCGAGTCGCTCGCGAATCGTCATTTCGAAATCATCGACGCCCTCGATGTGCTGATCAGCGGAGTTTGAGCGCTAACCTTCGTCACCCATCCTCAGCGCCGCGATGAAGGCTTCCTGAGGGATCGAAACATTGCCGTATTCGCGCATGCGCTTCTTCCCCTCCTTCTGCTTTTCGAGGAGCTTGCGCTTGCGGGTCGCATCGCCTCCATAACATTTGGCCGTTACGTCCTTGCGCAGCGCGCCAATCGTCTCTCTGGCGATGATCTTGCCGCCGATCGCAGCCTGGATCGGGATCTTGAACAAATGCCTCGGGATGAGGTCCTTGAGGCGCTCGCACATACCCCGGCCGCGCGCTTCGGCGTTGGCACGATGGACGATCATCGAGAGAGCGTCGACCGGCTCGTTGTTGACGAGGATGCTCATCTTGACGAGGTCGCCCTGCCGGTGACCGATCTGGTGATAGTCGAAGCTCGCATAGCCGCGGCTGATCGATTTCAGTCGGTCGTAAAAATCGAACACGACCTCGTTCAACGGCAGCTCGTACCGGACCATCGCCCGCGCGTGGCTGCCGGTCCCGACATAGGTCAGGTCCTTTTGAATTCCGCGGCGGTCCTGGCAGAGTTTGAGGACCGCGCCGAGATAGCTGTCGGGAACGTAGATTGTCGCGTCGATCCATGGTTCTTCGACCGTCTCAATGAGGCTCGGGTCCGGCCAGTCGGCGGGATTGTGGATGTCGAGTGTTTCGCCGCCTCGTAGCCGCACCTGGTAGACGACGCTCGGAGCGGTCGTGATGAGGTCGAGATCATATTCGCGGGTGAGCCGCTCCTGGATGATCTCGAGGTGCAACAGACCCAAGAAGCCGCAGCGGAAGCCGAAGCCCAATGCTGCGCTCGTCTCCAATTCGAAACTGAAGGAGGCGTCGTTGAGGCGGAGCTTGTAAAGGCTGTCGCGAAGCTTCTCGAAATCGGCCGCGTCGACCGGAAAGAGGCCGCAAAAGACGACCGGCTGGACTTCCTTGAAGCCCGGAAGCGGCTCTCTTGCGAGGCGCCTGGCGTCGGTGATCGTGTCGCCGACCCTGGTCTCGGAGACTTCCTTGATCTGCGCGGTGATGAAGCCGATTTCGCCGGGACCGAGATCTCCCAAATGCTCGATCTTCGGGCGGAAGACACCGACGCGATCGACGAGGTGGGTGGTTCCAGCCTGCATGAAGCGGATCTGCTGGCCCTTCCTCAGGGCGCCGTCGATCACCCGGACAAGGATAACCACACCAAGATAGGGGTCGTACCAGCTGTCGACGAGCATGGCTTTCAATGGAGCGTCCGCATCGCCTCTGGGGGGCGGGATCTTGTCGACGATTGCCTGGAGGACATCCTCGATCCCGACGCCGGTTTTCGCCGAGGCCAGCACGGCATGGCTCGCATCCAATCCGATGATTTCTTCGATCTCCTGCCTCACCCCTTCCGGATCTGCGGCCGGAAGGTCGATTTTGTTGATGACGGGAACGATCTCATGGTCGTGCTCGATCGACTGATAGACGTTGGCCAGAGTCTGCGCTTCGACCCCTTGCGCAGCATCGACGACTAATAGCGCGCCCTCGCAGGCGGCGAGCGAGCGCGACACCTCATAAGCAAAGTCGACGTGTCCCGGCGTGTCCATCAGGTTGAGCTCGTAAGTCTCTCCGTCGGCCGCCTTCCACTCGAGCCGAACGGTCTGTGCCTTGATGGTGATTCCCCGTTCGCGCTCGATGTCCATGTTGTCGAGCACCTGGCTATGCATCTCGCGCTCGGTAAGGCCGCCCGTCGCCTGGATCAGCCGATCGGCGAGGGTCGACTTCCCATGATCGATATGGGCGATGATCGAGAAATTCCGGATGTGGTCGATTTTCTGCATTTGCGCGGCGCGCTAGCAGAGGGGTGGGCGGCTGTCAGGGCTCTCATCGATTTCGAACGCTATCCGCTCTCGACGCGCGCGGGTACCGGGTCAACGTCGCCTGGAGCTCTTCATGGGCGATATGACGGTCCACCATTTTGTGCGCCGGTCAGACCTCGAGGCGGTCGCCCTCCCGAGCGACGAGCGTGTAGAGCGCGGGCATCAGGAAGATGACGATCGCGAGGCAGGTTATAAGTCCGCCGACGATGACGACCGCGAACGGCCGCTGAGTGTCAGTACCGACGCCGGTGGCAAGAGCTGCCGGAAGCAGCCCCAAGGCTGCGACCAGAGCTGTCATCATGATCGGTCGAAGCCTCAGGATCGCGGCTTCGCGGATCGCGGGTCCAAGCGGGGTTCCAGCAAGGCGCAGTTCGTTGACGTAGGAGATGTAGACGAGCGCCGTCTGCACGGAGACTCCGAACAGAGCGAGGAAACCGATCCCCGACGAGACGGAGAAGGGCGTTCCGGTCAGCCAAAGCGCCAGGATTCCGCCGACCGGGGCCGACACCAGCACTCCGATGAGCGCGATCGCCGGGAATTTGAAGTTCCGATAGAGGAAGAACAGCAGCAGGAAGATCAGCAGCATAGTCAAGGGCACGATCGCCATCAGCTGCGCTCGCGAGGCCGTATATTCGCTATATTCGCCGCCCCAGTCGGCGCGGTAGCCCTGCGGGAGCGGGACCTTCGCTTTGACCTGCGCCATCGCATCCTGAACCGCGCCGGCAAGGTCCCGGCCCTCGACCGAGAACTGGACTCCGATGAATCGGCTGTTGTCCTCGCGGTAGATGAAGGAAGCGCCATTGCCGACGCTGATGTCGGCGAGCTCCTTCAAGGGGATGTGCTGTCCCTCAGGGGTGGCGACGAGGATGTTCCCGATCGCAACGGGGTCGTTGCGGTACTGGCCCTCCAGGCGGACGACGAGGTCGAACTCCTTTTCCTGCTGCACCACCTGGGTCGCGACATCGCCGCCGATCGCCGTCTGGATGAGGCCATTGATGTCGTCGACGTTGATCCCGTAGCGGGCGATCTTGGAGCGATCGATCCGGATCGAAAGGCTGGGCTGGCCGAGCTCCTGCACCAGAGTCACGTCGCGGATTCCGCGGACATGCCCGAGCACGGCCTTGATCGCCTTGCCCTTCTGTTCGAGCAAATTGAGATCGCTGCCGAAGAGCTTGACCGCAAGAGCGCTCTTGAGGCCGGTCTCGGCCTCGTCGACGGCATCCTCGGCGGGCTGGGTGTAATTGAAGGTGACGCCCGGGAACGACTGAAGCTTGTCGTTGATTGCCGTGATCAGCTGAGGCTTGGTGCGGATCGCCCCGTGCCACTCCGAATAAGGCTTCAGGCCGACGTAGAATTCGGCGTTGAAGAAGCCGGTGGCATCGGTGCCGTCGTCTGGGCGGCCATGTTCGGATCCGACAATGGTGACTTCGGGGAAGGAGGCGATGATAGATCGGATCTGAGGCACGATCTTAGCCGATTCGTCGAACGATATGGTGTAGGGCATGGTCGCGCGCACCCAGAGTGCCCCCTCATCGAGGTGTGGCATGAACTCGGCCCCGACGTCCGCGGAGAGAAGGAGCGAGGCGAGGAGCAGCGCGGCCGAGACGGCGATGGTTGTGCGCGGGCGGGCGAGGCAGTGGTCGAGGCCGCGCGTGTAAGATGAGCGGATGCGCTCGAAGATCATGTTTTTGCGTTCGCGGACGCCTTTGCGCATCAACCACGAACAGAGCGCCGGGAGCAGGGTCAGGGTGACGATCAGCGAGCCGATCAGCGCGAAGATCATCGTGTCGGCCATCGGCTTGAAGAGGACTCCCGACGGGCCTGTAAGGACGTAGATCGGAAGGAAGCTGACGACGATCACGACGACCGAATAGAAGAGCGGCCGGTCGACCTCGGCGGCTGCATCGCGGATCACGGCCATCAGGCCCTCGGGCCGCTCGTCGCTCTCGGCGAGACGGCGGTAGATATTCTCGACCATGATCACCGCAGCGTCGACGAGGATCCCGAAATCGATCGCTCCGATCGACAGGAGGTTGGCCGACGCGCCCTGGAGGTCGAGGCAAGCGAAGGCGAACAAGAGCGATAATGGAATTGTGACCGCGACGATCAGTCCCGACCGGACGTCATAGAGGAAGAAGATCAGGATCACGACGACGAGCAACATGCCGCGAAGGAGGTTGTTCTCGACCGTGATGATGGTCTCGTGGACGAGGTCGGAGCGATCGTAGAAGGGCACGACCTTGACGTCCTTCGGGAGGATGCTGGTATTCAGTTCCTGGGTCTTCGCCTCGACGCGCTTCAGGACGTCCTGCGTCTTCTCGCCGGTGCGGAGCATGATGACGCCCTCGACTGCATCGTCCTGTCTTCCGATCCCGAACTCGCCGAGGCGCGGAGCAATGCCGAGAGTGACGTTCGCGACATCCTTGACGAGGGTCGGGATGCCGTCGTGCTCGGCGACGACGACATTGCCGATGTCATCGACTGTCGAGAGCCGGCCGAGGCCGCGGACATAATAGAACTGCCCGCCCTCAGAATAGAATCCGCCACCACCGTTGCCGTTGTTTGCGGACAGCGCGCTTTCCACCTGTTGCGGCGATAGGCCGGCGCCAGCGAGACGATATTGATCGAGAAGCACCTGATATTGCATCGTGCCGCCGCCAAAGCCGGAATCGTCGGCGACGCCGGGGACCGATCGATATTGCTGCTCGACGGTCCAGTCCTCGAAGGTCTTGAGCTCGGTCGGTGAACGATCGGGGCTCTGGAGCGTGTAGCGGTAGATGAGACCCGAAGGCGAGGTCAGCGGGCTGACCGAGGGCGCGACACCGCTCGGCAGTTGGAGATCGCCGATCCTGTTGAACACCTGCTGCCTGGCGAACTGATGATCGGTGTCCTGGTCGAACGTCAGGTTGACGTCCGACAGCGCGTAAAGGGAGATCGAGCGGATATCATTCTCTTTGGGAATGCCGTTCATTTCCCGCTCGATCGGGACGGTGATCAGTCTTTCGACCTCTTCCGCCGAATGACCTGGCCATTGAGTGATGACCTCCACCGAGGGAGGCGACAGGTCGGGGTAGGCGTCGACGGGCAGCCGATTCCAGGAGCGGATGCCGGCCCCGATGAGGAGGAGCGTCAAGAGCGCGACGAGGATACGCTGCTCGAGGCTGAGTGCGACAATCCGGTTGATGAAGTTGGAGCCGGTTCGCGGCGGCTCGCCCCCCCGGCCCTCGGTCATTGGCTCTGCATGAACTGAAGGAAGAGAGCGCCGTTAGTGACGATTCTGTCGCCGCTCACGAGCCCACTTGCCACATCGTAATTCTGGCTGTCGCGATAGCCGAGCGTCACGTGCCGGCGCGCGAAGCTGCCGTCGGGAAGTGCGATGTAGACGAACGGGAGGTTCTCGTCGTCGCGCAGCACCGCCGAGACGGGCACCAGGAGTCCCGTGCTGACCCGGCCGGATTCGATCGAAACGTCGACATACATTTGCTTCTTGAGAAGATCGTCGGGATTGGGGGCGACGATCCTGGTGACGACCGCTCTGGTGTTCGGATCGACCGAGGCGGAGATATTCTGGACCGTGCCGTGAAAAGGGCCGGTGCCGTTGCCGGGGTTGATGAGAGCGGCGTCGTTGAGGCCGACCTGCGAAAGATCGCTCGAGGAAATCTGCGCCAAGACCCACACCTGCGAGAGATTGGCAACTGTGAAAGCCGTCGAGGAGCCGGCCTGGAGGAGTTGGCCAGGAGTGATCTGCTTGTCGACGACGATGCCCGAAACCGGCGCTCGAATGATCCCCGCAATGCCGGCCGACGGACGGCCCGCCATCGCCGTTGCGATCGTTGCGTGATCGACGCCCATCGAGATGAGCGTCTGGAGGGCAGCTGCGCGATCCGCTTCCGCGCTCGCGGCGTCGGTCTGCGCCTGCGCAGCCTCGCGCTCCGAAATGCCGTTGTGCGCGGCAAGATCGCGGTCCGCGGCGGCGACCTTTTGCGCGTTTGCGGCGGTGACGACCGCCTTGCGATATGCGCCGATCGCAGTCGCGTAATCGGCGGATTCGACGAGAGCGAGTGGCTGGCCCTTCTCGACGTGTTGGCCGAGCGCGACGACGATGCGGGTGACCGGGCCCGTGAACGGCGAGACGACCGAAGTCGCCTGGTCGTTGTCGAAGTCGACTGTGCCGGGCGCATCGATCTTCTGCCGATAACTCGAGGGGACGACCGTGTAGAGCTGGATATGGGCCCGCTGCGCCTTGGTCAGGCGGACGTTGGCGACTGCGTCGGTCGCACCGCTGTTCTCGTCTCCCGATGACGAGCAACCCGTAATGGACGCGAGCGCGAGGGCCGCGGCGAACGTGCGAGCGAGCAGCAACCTATCGGCCATTTTCAGAGCTCGTCAGTTCCGGGCGATGCCACCAGCCACCGCCCAGGGCCTGGAACAAGGCTGCGGTGTCGGTGAAGCGATCGGCTTCGGCCTGGACCCGCGTGAGGCGAGCCTGCTGATAGGTCTGGTCGGCGTTCAGCACGGCGAGATAAGCGGCATAGCCGTCCTTGTACTGGAGGCGGGCGAGATCGAGGCTGGTCTTGGCGGCATCGGTCGCAGCGGCGCTCGCTTTGAGCGTCTCGGCGTCATGCTCGAGCGCGGCAAGTGTGTCGGCGACATTCTGGAAGGCGGTGAGCACGGTCCCTCGATATTGCTCGGCGGTTTGGCGATAGGCGGCGCGGGCACCCCGCTGCTCGTGGAGCAAGGTGCCGCCGTCGAATATCGGCGCGAGCAAGGATGCGCCGATGTTCCAGAAGCCAGTTCCAGGACCGAAGACCTGACCGATCGAAAGGGCGGTGCTGCCCGCATTCCCGGTCAGGGTGATATTGGGCAGACGGTTCGCGGTCGCGATCCCGATCTGGGCGCTTGCGGCATGGAGATTGGCCTCGGCCTGGAGAACGTCGGGTCGCTGCTCGACGAGCACCGATGGCAGGCTCAGCGGCAGGTCGGAAGGTAGCGTCAGGCTCGCGAGCGTGAACTTTTCTGCGGGCTGCTGCCCGGGGTAGCTGCCGGTGAGGACGGCGATGAGATCATTCTGCTGATCGCGCTGCTTGAGAAGGGGGGGCAGCGATGCTTCGAGCTGAGCGAGCTGAGCCTCTTGAGCGGCGACATCGGTACCGGCCGCATAGCCCTTCGATTTTTGAAATTGCAGAAGGCTAAGGATCTGGCGGTTGATTCCGATGAGCTCGTTAGTGGTGTCGATCTGGTCTTCGAGCGATGCTTCCTGGACTGCTGCCTGGACGATGTTCGAGGTGAGTGTGATATCGACCGCGATCATCTGATAGCGGCTTGCCTGCTCCGCCGCCGCCGCTGCCTCGACGGTCCGCTTGTGCAGCCCGAAGACGTCGGGAACGTAGGAGACACTGAGTTGGGGCGTCACCAGCGTGTAGAGAAACGCGTTATTGCTCGGCACCGGCGCGAGCGAGGCAGAAGGATCCTTCTCGCGAATGATGCTGGCGCCTGCGCTGACCTGCGGAAGCGCGGCCCCGTGCTGGGCCCGGGTGTTTTCGTGAGCGACGAGAAGCGCCGCCTGGGCCGCCTTGAGGTCGGCATTGTTGAGAAGCGCCTTCTCGATGAGGTCGTTGAGCGGCTTCGAATGAAAGAGGGTCCACCAGTCGGCCGGAATGTCAGCGCCGGAGACGAAATTCTGCGCTGCGCCTCCAGAGACGCCGTTCGTGGCCTCGGTCGTCTGCGGCGGATTGGCAGTGTAAGTCGAGACGGGAGGAGCGGCCGGTGGCTTGAAATTGGGGCCGACGACGCAGGCGGACGTCAGGAGCGGCGTGAACAGCGCAAGAGCCGACAGTCGACAAAACTGCAAGGTCATCGTTCTCCAAGGTTGCGGGGGAAAGCGGCGACTGCGACTCCAGCCCCTGCGCTGAGGCGTGATAATATTTCATTACACGAAGCTGCAAGTGGTAATGTGGAAAAGCCACCCGTTCAAATTACAATGCGGCAAGATTTTGCCTTGCTCTCGACGCGCCTTCCGACTCGCCTCCGAGCCTGATAGAGATAGAAGAAGCAGTCAAAGGGGGCTTTCATGACGAAGTATGCGCTTCTTGCGGGCGGTGCGCTCGCGTTGATTTCATCTGCTGCCAGTGCCGACCAGAGCTCTGCCTACAAGCAACAGTCGAGAGGCGAGGCGGACATCCCGATTTGTACACATCGGATCGGAACGCTGGCGATCGTTCCGCCAGACCAGCAATGGTGGCGCGAGCTCAATCTCGGCAGCCCCGAGGCGATCATCAAGGTTTTTGTCCAGCAGTCGGGCTGCTTCACGATCGTCAACCGCGACCGTTCGATGCAGAGCCGCAGCATGGAGCGAGCGCTCGCCGATTCCGGTGAGCTTCAGCAGGGCTCCAACATGGGCAAGGGTCAGGTCAAGGCCGCTGATTATTTCCTCCAGCCCGACATTGTCAGCACCAACAAGAATTCGGGCGGGGGCGGCGCCGGCGCTGCGATTGGCGGAATCCTCGGTCACGTCGGCGGCTGGGGAAGGGCGGTCGGAGCGATCGCCGGCGGGATCGATGTCAAGAAGGGCGAAGCGAATGTGACGCTCTCCCTGGTCAATGCTCGCACAACCGAGGAGGAAGCGCTGACCGAAGGCTATGCGCGCAAGACCGACGTTAGCTGGAGTGCCGGCGGCGGCGCGGGCTGGTGGGGCGGCTTCGCTGCGGCCGGCGGCTACGGCTACCAAAACACCGAGATCGGTCAGATCATCGTCCTCGCCTATCTCGACGCCTACAAGAAGCTGGTGACGCAGCTTGGCGGGATGCAGTCCGGACCGGGCGGGGCCGCACAACACTAGCATAGGCGCGATTCCTGCCCGGGTCGTCGCCCAGCCCTGTGGGTCGGCCGGTCGGCATCCGGCGGGAGACCGGCCGGTCTCCCGCTACACGGCTCCCTCACTCACCAAGGGGGCGGGCCTTAATGCGCGTGGACTTCATCGGAAGCTCAGCGTGCCGGGTAGGGTAATCCTTCGCCGACGCGGCTACTAACCGCATCATGCGTAGCGGACCGGGACGTCCACGGCACGACGATGTGCTCACTCCAGCCGAATGGAAGGTGGCGGAGCAAGTGCGTCACGGAATGACCAACCGGCGGATCGCAGAGCGCACCGGCGTCAGCATCGATGCCGTCAAGTTCCATGTCGGCAATGCACTCTCGAAGCTCGGTTTCTCGAGCCGCTCCGAACTGCGCGGTTGGAACGGAGTCGCAAAGGGTACGGCGCTCGATCATCTGAGGAAATCGGCGATGCAGGCTGAAACACGCACGGACGGTTACATGATGCTTGGCCAGGTGGCGCGCACGACCCGGCGGTTCGACGAATCGCGAGCCTGGTATCGCGATACGCTCGGCGTTCCCGAGCTTTATTGCTTCGGCAACCTCGCCTTTTTCGATCTTGGTGGCGTCAGGCTCATGCTGACGGAGGACGAAGGGGAGCTTGCGTGCGAGTCGATCCTCTATCTGCGAGTGCCGGACATCCACGCGTCAATGGCTGGACTCGAGGCGCGCGGAGTGAAATTCATCAATGCTCCGCATCTGATTCACCGGCACGAAGACGGTACCGAAGAATGGATGGCGGCGTTCGAGGACAATGAAGGACGGCCGCTTCAACTGATGATGCAGGTCCGCTCGAACCCTCGCTGATTCTAGGAATTGTTTGTCTTGCAGATGAGCTTGTTGATCTGCTCGGTGAGATCCGTGTTTTGCTGCAGCAGAGCGCTCAGTTGTTCCGTAAGGTGCACGTTCTGCTTCACCAGCTTGTGCATCTCGTCGTTGATCTGAAGCAGGGCCTCGGCGTCGTAAAAGGTTTGCTCAAGCTGCTTGTCCGACTTTTCGGCGGCGACCTTCTGGCCGACCATGATGATCGACAACAGAACGAGTTGGAGAAAGGTCTGGGCGAACCAGGCGACGAGTGTGGCGGTTCCGGCCCCGAGCGCCGCCGGAAAGCTGATCAGGGCAAGGATTGCAAAAGCGTAGGCGCACCACATCGTACCGACGATGTTGGTGATCTTGACTGCAAGCTTGCTGTTGAAGTCGCTCGCTTCCTGTTTCGCCTTTTTGAACGCTTCCTTGCGGTTCTCGAGATGCGGGTGCGGGATATGAGGAATGTGCGGCATGTGGAGTTCCATCGCGACGCCCCCTTCGCGTTACATCAACTGTCCGACCATCCTCACGCGAAGATGGCCGCAGTGCAAATTACTTTTGAGCAGTCTCTGATCAATCACCGAAGCTCCTTGGATGAATCGGCGATCGCATTGCCGAGCTTCTCGGCAATTTCATCGATCTGGGCTTTGGTGATGATCAGCGGCGGTGACAGCGCAATTGTGTCGCCCGTCACTCGTACCAGGAGGCCCGAGTCGAAGGCTCGCCGATATACATCGCTGCCTCGTGCCCCCGGACGGCCCTCGAGCGGCGCGAGCTCGATGCCGCCTACGAGCCCGATGTTGCGCACATCGCAAACATTGGGTGCCTGTCGGAGCATGTGTACCGCGTCTTCCCAACAGGATTCCAATTCGAGTGCCTTCTGGAAGAGTTGCTCGTCCTCGTAGATTCGCATCGTTGCAATCAGCGCTGCCGAGGCTGCCGGGTGCCCCGAGTAGGTATAGCCGTGGAACAGCTCGATCGTTTCCAGCGGTCCATGCATGAGCGCATCGTAGACAGGGCTCTGGACGGCAACGCCCCCCATCGGGATTGTGCCGTTGGTCATTCCCTTGGCCATTGCAATCATGTCGGGCTGAACGCCGAAACGCTGCGCCGCAAATGGGGCGCCTAGGCGCCCGAATCCCGTGATCACTTCGTCGAAGATGAGGAGGATTCCATTTTCGGAGCAGATCGACCGCAGTCGCTCGAGATAATCCTTGGGGGGTGGGAGAACTCCCGTCGATCCGGCCATGGGCTCGACGATCACGGCCGCGATGTTCGAGGCACCACGCTCGGAGATGATTCGCAGCAAGTCGTCGGCGAATTCCGCGCCATGTTCCGGCTGCCCTCGGGAGAAGGCGTTCCGGGCCGGATCATGGGTGTGCCGGAGATGGTCGACTTCGCGCAGAAGTGGGCCGAACGCCGCTTGATTGTGCGGAATACCGCCGACCGAGATCCCGCCGAAATTGACGCCGTGATACGCACGCTCACGGCCGATCAACCAGACGCGTTCGGGTTCGCCTCTGGCGATGTGATAGGCGCGAGCGATCTTCAACGCCGTCTCGGCGGCTTCGCTTCCGGAGTTGACGAAGAAGATGTTGCTGAAGCCGGCCGGCAGGATCGGCCTTAGGGCCTCGGCAGCCCTGAAGGCCAAAGGATGACCGATCTTGAATGGCGGGGCATAGTCGAGCTGGCTGAGTGCGCTGCTCACCGCATCCACGATCTCGCGGCGACCATGGCCTGCGTTGACACACCACAACCCTGCCGCCCCATCCAGCACCGATCGTCCGTCGGGCGTGAAATAGTGCATGCCCTCCGCGCGTTCGAGGAGCATTGGTGCCGCCTTGAACTGGCGGTTCGGGGTGAAGGGCATCCACCAGGCTGAAAGATCGGTTTGCGGCATAGATGAGGATGCTGGCATGCCGCTCACCGGGCGTCCAGAGCGGCGCTAGCCGCGGCTCTCCAGCGCAGTCGCGGCCTCGTCGACCAGCTCCTTGATGATCGCCGCGACCGGCTCTTCCCGACTGACCATCCCGACCGATTGGCCGGCCATGACCGAGCCGGTCTCGACATCGCCGTCGATCACAGCGCGGCGCAATGCTCCGGCCCAATAATGTTCGATTTGAAGCTGGGCTTCGGCCATCTCGACATCTCCTTTGTCGAGGAGATCGGCGATCTCGCGCTGCTTGGCGGCGAACTTCTCCATCTCGCGGTTCTTGAGCGCGCGCACCGGGATAACCGGAAGCCGCTGGTCGATCTGGACCGAGGGGATCGCATCGCGGGCCGAGGCCCGGATGAAGGCTTTCTTGAAGTTCGCATGGGCGATGCTTTCGGTCGCGCAGACGAACCGGGTCCCGAGCTGGACTCCGACGGCGCCCATTTCGAGATAAGCGGCGATTGCTTCACCCCGCCCGATTCCACCAGCGACGAACACGGGGATGTCCCTGCTGACGTTGGGCAGGATTTCCTGCGCGAGCACCGAGGTCGAGACCGGTCCGATATGGCCGCCCGCCTCCATGCCCTCGATGACCAGCGCATCGACGTTGGAGCGCATCAGTTTCTTGGCGAGGGCGAGCGCCGGAGCGAAGGCCATGAGCTTCGCGCCGCTCGCCCTGATCTTCTCGATCGCCCAGCCTGGAGGCAGCCCGCCAGCAAGCACGACATGGCTGATAGAGTGCTTGGCACAAACATCGATCAGGTCGGCGAGGTCCGGATGCATGGTAATGAGGTTGACGCCGAAGGGACGGTCGGTGCGTGCGCGGGTCTCCGAAATTTCGGTGTCGAGCATGCCGGGGGTCATTGCCCCGCAGGCGATCACTCCGAAACCACCCGCATTCGAGATGGCAGAGACGAGGCTGCGCTCCGAGACCCAAGTCATCGCGCCACCCATGATCGCGACGTCGCAGCCGAGGAACTCGATGCCCCGGTGCATCAGCTCGAACAGGCGCTCGTGACCCTCGCTCGGACGGACCGCGCGCGGCTCGGCAATCAGGCCTTCTCCGCTCATGCCGCCTGCTCCGCATCAAGCCCGAAGCCGCTGTGAAGCACTCGAACGGCAAGCTCGGTATATTGCTCGGGAATCAGCACAGACACCTTGATCTCCGAGGTCGAGATGGCAAGGATGTTGATCCCGCGCTCGGCGAGTGTCTCGAACATCTTTGCAGCGATTCCGGCATTAGAACGCATGCCGATGCCGACCGCACTGACCTTCACGACATCCGTGTCGGTCGCAATTTCCTCGAACCCGATCTCCTCCTTCGCCGCTTCGAGCTCGGCGACCGCGTGAGCGAGCGCTCCATTGGTCACGGTAAATGTGAGAGCGCTTTTCTCGTCGGCTCCAGGAGTGCTCTGGACGATCATGTCGACGTTGATGTTCGCTCTTGCGAGAGGCGCGAAGATGGCTGCGACGGTGCCGGCTTTGTCGGGCAGACCGGTCAGGGTCACGCGGGCTTCATTCTTGTCGTGGGCGATGCCCGTGACGAGCTGTCGTTCCATGTTGAGTTCCTCGATCTTATCGTCGCCGACGATGAGAGTTCCAGGCCTGTCCTCGAAAGACGAGAGGACCTGGAGCGGCATGTTGTAGCGCATGGCCAGGCCAACCGAGCGCGTCTGAAGCACTTTGGCACCGACCGATGCGAGCTCGAGCATTTCCTCATAGGTGATAGCTTCGAGCTTTCGTGCGCGCGGAACGATACGCGGGTCGGTCGTGAAGACGCCCTCGACGTCGGTGTAGATGTCGCAGCGATCGGCCTTGACCGCGACGGCGAGCGCAACGGCGGAGGTGTCGGATCCGCCCCGGCCGAGAGTCGCGAGGTCGCCTTCCGAAGTGAGCCCCTGAAAGCCCGGGATCACCGCGATCCCTCCCTGCGCGAATACATTTTCGAGCACGCTCGAATCGATATAGTCGATGAGTGCCGAACTGTGTCCCGATGCGCGGATCGGCAATTGCCAGCCCATGTAGGATCGGGCGTTGACGCCCATTCCGGTCAAAGTGATTGCAAGTAGCCCCGCGGTCACCTGTTCTCCGCTCGCGACGACGACATCATATTCGCGCGGATCGTAAAGCGCTGCAGCCTCGCGGCAGAGCTGGACCAGCCGATCGGTTTCTCCGGCCATGGCGGAAACGACGACGGCAAGTTCGTTCTTCCGATCGGCCTCCCGCTTGACCAGCGCAGCGACGTGGCGGATCCTCTCGATGCCCGCCATCGACGTTCCGCCGAATTTCATCACGATCCGCGCCATTGCGCGGGGGGTCTTAGCCGCTGCGACCGCCCGCGCAACCGAAGAGCCGCTCCTCGATCCAATCGGCAGCGACGAGGCGATCAACGTCAATGCGCGGTCGAACGACGGCCCAGCGAGAGCCGTTGACCAGCACCTCGGGGGTCAGCGGACGCGAATTGTAAGTATTCGACATTGCGGCCGCATAGGCCCCGGCGGTTCTGAAGACGACGAGCTTCCCGGCTTCGAGACGGTCCATCTCACGTGCGGTCGCGAACGTGTCACCAGTCTCGCAGACCGGCCCCACAACGTTGGCGACCCAGTGCTCGCCTGTGGGTTGGACCGCGTCGATCTTGTGCCAGGCGTCGTAAAGCGCCGGTCGCATAAGGTCGTTCATCGCGGCATCCACGATGATGAACGGGTGGAGGGTGCCCGGCTTGATCCGGATGACCCGCGAGAGGAGAACTCCGGCGTTGCCGACGATCAGCCGTCCCGGCTCGAACACCAGCCGGAGGTCCCAGCCGCTGGCGACCCTCCGAACCATTGCGCCATAGTCGGCCGGGCTCGGGGGCGAGGGCTGGTTCGGATCGTAGGGGACGCCAAGACCGCCACCGAGATCCGCAACGCGGATCTGATGCCCGGCGGCGCGCAACTTTCCGATGAGCCTGCCGACCTTCTTGAAGGCTCGCTCAAGGGGATCGAGACTGGTGAGCTGGCTGCCGATGTGCACGGCAATGCCCTGGACCGCAAGGCCGGGAAGCTCGGCCGCACGTGCGTAGGCGTCGATCGCCTCGCGGATCGCGATCCCGAACTTGTTCTCGGCTGAGCCGGTGCTGATCTTGGCATGCGTTCCGGCAGGCACATCCGGGTTCACCCTGTATCCGACCGGTGCGACAAGGCCCATCGATGTCGCCACGCTCGAGAGCATTTCAGCTTCCTCGAGCGATTCGAGATTGAACTGAAAGAGGCCTCCGCCAAGTGCGAGGCGCATCTCTTCCTCGGTCTTGCCGACGCCCGAGAAGACGATTGCGTGGGGACCGATCCCGGCCGCGACGGCCCCTCGATATTCGCCGCCGGAGACGACGTCCGCTCCAAGGCCAGCTCGCGCCAGAGCCGCGACGACGGCGGCGTTCGGATTGGCTTTGAGCGCATAACAGATCAAGGGGTCGGCAAGCGGCTCAAGCGCCGATCGAAGCGATTCAACCTGACGCCGCATCGTCGCTGTTGAGTAGACATAGACGGGAGTACCGACCTCGGCCGCGATTTCAGCGAGAGGTACATCCTCGCAGCAGATCTCTCCGCTCTTGAGCTCGAAGCCGTCCATCGCACTCTTCAACGCACACTTCCCTTTTCCTTTGCAAGCCTTGGGCGCATGGATGAGCGATGGTCGAGACGACGATCGTCAAGGACGAAGCCGATCGGTTCGGAAGGCTGGCCTCCGACTGGTGGGACCCGAAGGGCCGGTCGGCCATGCTTCACAAGCTCAATCCGGTTCGACTGAAATATGTTCGCGACCAGATCGACCAGCACTGGCAGTGCAACGAGTGCAGCCGGACGCCGCTCGAGGGTAGGTCGGTCCTCGACGTCGGCTGCGGAGCGGGGCTTCTCGCAGAGCCGCTTGCGCGCCTCGGAGGGCGGGTTACCGGACTGGATGCGTCACCCGAGGTGATCAGCGTCGCTCGCAAACATGCCACGGCAATGGGCCTGGAGATCGATTATCGGGCGGGGGACGTCCAGGAGCTGGAAGGCCGGTTCGACCTCGTCACCGCAATGGAAGTGATCGAGCATGTCGCCGATCCTGCTCTCTTCGTGAAGGCGCTTGCGAAGCGGCTCGCAACCGACGGCCTGCTGATTATGTCGACGCCAAACGCGACCGGCTTGTCGAAGCTCTTGATGATCACGGTCAGCGAGGGTCTTGGATTTATCCCACGAGGAACACACCATTTCGACCGCTTCATCCCGCCTGACCGCCTGAAACTGCTGCTCGCCGAGTCGGGTCTCAAATGCCTGGATCTTGAGGGCATGGCCTGGTCGCCCACCCGAGGCCTGCATCTCAGTGACGATTTGCGGCTGAACTATCTACTGACTGCGGTCCACGCCTAAGTCACGAGCAATTAATCATTTTCGGTTCGGCGTAACTGGTCCACGCTTCGCGTTTAACATGGTTAACGGGCCTATCGCCTTTTTGCAGCGGACCTAATCCATCAAATCAGATTCAATTTTTTGGGCCGGGGGGTCAGCCGTGCGTTCACCATTTAGCTTTTCTTCGCGTGGAGTCGCGATCGATCTCGGTACCGCCAACACGGTCGTCTACGTCAGCGGAATTGGAATCGTCACCAACGAGCCCTCGGTGGTCGCGATGGAGATCATCAACGGCGTCCGCAAAGTGCGCGCAGTCGGCGACGACGCCAAGCTGATGATGGGCAAAACCCCCGACAATCTGCGCACGATCAGGCCCCTCCGGGCGGGCGTGATCGCCGACCTCGAGGTCGCCGAGGAGATGATCAAGCACTTCATTCGCAAGTCGCACGGAGGCCCAAGCCGATTCACGCGCGGACCCGAAGTGGTCATCTGCATTCCTTCGGGCGCGACATCGGTCGAGCGGCGAGCGATCCGCGACGCTGTGACGAACGCGGGCGCCGACCGGGTGTCGCTGATCGAGGAGCCGATGGCCGCGGCGATCGGCGCGGGCCTTCCGGTGGCCGATCCGATCGGGTCGATGGTGGTGGACATCGGCGGCGGAACGACCGAAGTCGGAGTGATCTCGCTCCAGGGTCTCGCCTTCTGCCGCTCGTCGCGTGTCGGCGGCGACCGGATGGATGATGCCATTGCTTCCTACGTGCGCAGGAACTTCAACCTGCTGATTGGTGAAGGTACCGCCGAGCGGGTAAAGTTCGAGATCGGGGCGGCCATGCGTCCGGGTGATGGAATTGGTCTGACCACGCGTGTTCGCGGTCGCGATGTAGGCCGCGGCATGCCGGCCGAGATCATCCTCACCCAGGCGCAGGTCGCGGATGCGCTGAACGAGCCGGTGAACCAGATCGTCGAAGTCGTTCGAACTGCTCTTGAGCACACGCAGCCGGAAATTGCCGCGGATGTGATCGATCAGGGGATCACCCTGACTGGCGGCGGATCGTTGCTCCGCGGATTCGACACCGTGCTCCAGGATTCCACCGGCCTGACCGTGCGCATCGCCGACGATCCGATGAGCTGCGTCGCGCTCGGCGCCGGGCAGACGCTTGAGGACAAGATGCTTCGTGGGGCCCTCCTCGCGGCTTGAGAAAGGGGCCTCGTCGCTAGAAATCGACCTTGTCGTAATGGGACGGAGGAACGATCACCTCCATCCGCTCACCGAGCAGCGGACGGAAGCAGGGGCGGGACTTCATGACGGCATACCAGTCCTTGGTCTGCTTATGCCCGCGCCAGTCCAGCGCGCCGAGATAGTCGATTACCGATAAATGCGCTGCCGCCGTGAAGTCGGCAAGGCTGAGCCCCGGCCCTGCGAGCCAGCGCCGGTGGTCGAGCAGATAATCGAGATAGTCGAGGTGCTCGCTCGCTGTCCGCATCGCCTCGCGAAGAACGCGCGTGTCGGGACTTTCGCGGTCGACCAGGCGCTTTCTCATCCGCTCGTTCATCAGTGGCTCGACCGCCTCGCGATAGAGCTTGATATCGAACCACTCGGTCATCCGACGGATTTCGGCCCGAAGCGCTGCGTTGCCGTGGATCATCGGCATTCGGTCGACAGTTTCGTCGAGATATTCGACGATCGGCTGTGATCCGATGAGCGCTACGCCCTGGTCAGGTTCGACCATCACCGGAGTCTCGCCGGCCGGGTTCAGGTCCATGAACTCGTCGCGCTTCTCCCACGGATTTTCACGAACGAGCTCATGGCCGATTCCTTTTTCGGCGAGCACCAGGCGAACCTTGCGGGAAAAGGGGCAGAGCGGGAACTGGAATAGCTGCCACATGGCGCGGCAGCTTTAGCGCGTGTGGGGCGAGCGTCTAGCGCCTGGGATAATTCGGATCGGGCATGTTCGCGATGGCGCGCTCGATCGAGCTTTGCGCGCGCTGAAGATCCTCGGTGACCTCGGGCATAGCCTCGTTCAGCGCCTTCAGGCTCTGCTCCATTTTCGGCCTGGCTTCGGCAATCCTCTGCTGCAGCCGTTTCTCGAAAGCGGGGTCGTCCCTGCGTGCGAGGTCGCGAACGGTCAGATTCCTGTCGGCAGGAGTTGCTTGGCGTCCTTCGAGCGCCGCCTGAAGGCGGCCGATCTTCAGGTCCAGCAGGGCCTGTGACATCGACTGCATTACGTCCGCAAGTCTGTCGGCCGTCGCCGGATCGGCAAGCTCTGGCGGGAGCTGGATCGCCTGTGTGTCGGCATGGGCCGCCGGAGCTCGGGTCTGCGCCAAAGCGGGCGCGGCGCAGAGCAACAGCGGAAGAAGGATGAGGCTGGGACGCATGACTGCCTTAAGCTCCTGATTTTCGCACCGCTTCAGTCTAATGGAGCGCCGCGCAAAAATAAATTGCTGCCTTCCGACCATCAGCGCGCGAAGAGCCAGACGAGGGCGGCGGCTCCGACAATGATCCGGTACCAGGCGAAGGGCGCGAAGCCGTTGCGGGAAATATAGTGCACGAATGCACGGACCACGACGAGCGCGACAAGGAAGCTGACGACGAGGCCGACGGCCACTGTGCCGAGCCCGACGCCGTGCGCACCAGCCATGATTTCGCGATGGTGCTTGGCGAATTCGAGCGTCGTCGCCCCGATCATGGTCGGGATGGCGAGGAAGAAGCTGAACTCGGCCGCGGTCCGGCGCTCGACACCCAGCGAGAGCGCTCCCATGATCGTCGCTCCCGACCGGCTGACTCCGGGAATCATCGCAAGGCACTGAGCAATTCCGATTCCAAGAGCGGACTTCGCGGAAATTTCCGCGACGCCAGCAACGTCCTGACGCTTCGCCAGCTTTTCAATGACGAGGATGGCAATGCCGCCGACGATGAGCGCGACCGCCACGACCGTCGCATTCTTCAGCAGTGCCTCGATGTGCTTGAGGAGCAGGAAGCCGAGGATCGCCGACGGGACGAATCCGATGAGGATGTTTCGAACGAACCTCCACGAGACCGGATTGCGCTGTAGCAAGCCCTCCAGCACCGCCCAGAAGGTTCGCCAGTAGAGGACGACGATCGCAAGAATCGCGCCTAGCTGGATGATGACGTTGAATGCTTCCCATTTGCCTGCGTCGAAACCCAGGAGCTTGGTCGCAAGAATGAGGTGCCCGGTCGAGGAGACGGGCAGGAATTCGGTGACTCCCTCGACAATGCCGAGGATGATGGCGAGGAGCAGGACTGGCATCAGCTAGGGGGTCGCGGCTCAGCTGGCGGCGGTCAAATTAATTCGCGTCCCGGCGAACTTGCCGCCGCGATGGAACCGGCCGAGCCACTCGCGGCCAACGGCGGCAAGCGGGGTCGGCCGGATTCCGAAGGCTTCGAGGCCCGGAACTCCCTTGGCCGGCACATTGTCGCGCTGAAGCATCATCCACTGGTCAGTGGTGAGGGGGGCACCGGGAAGGAAGCCGAGCTTGGCGATGAGGCCGGTAATGAAGTCGGGCGTGCGCACGATCTCGGGAGTTTGGCCGGTGATGTCGAGGACCGCTCGGTGCAGCTCGACCATGCTCATTACCTGCGGTCCGCCGATTTCGTAAGTTTTGCCGCCAAAGCGTCCGGGATCGAGCGCTGCAATCGCGATCGCTTCGGCCAGGTCACGGACGTAGACGGGCTGGAAATGTCGCGTTGCGGCGATCACCGGAAGGAATGGCAGGTTCGCCATCGAAGCGAAACGATTGGTCAGGTCGTCCTCAGGGCCGAAGACGATCGAGGGACGAATGATCGTCGACTTCGGGAACGCTTTCCGGATCGCCTCCTCGCCCTCTCCCTTGGTTCGGCCGTAATTGGACTGGGATGCCACATCGGCGCCAATCGCCGAGATATGGACCAGTGCTCCTGCGCCGGCCGCGAACGCAGCCTCGGCGACGTTTCGCGCCCCTTCGACATGGACCCTGCGCATCGCTCGGCCGAACACGCCGCAGAGGTTCACGACAACCGTCGCGCTCTTCACGGCATTGCGAACGCTCTCGACGCTGGTGATGTCCGCCTTCTCGAACCCGAACTGCCCGACCTCCGCCAGTGGCTGGAGGAAATAGTCGTTGCGCGGATCACGGGTCGCGACCCGGACCCTGGCCCCGCTTCTGAACAGAAATTCGCAGACGTACCGGCCAATGAAGCCGGCTCCACCAAAGACCGTTACCAGCTGTTCTTTTCGCTCAATCATGGGGTGGCGCACTAGCCCCCGCCTTCCTAGATTGACAAGGCAGGGCGCGCCCTTTTAAGCGCCGCGGCCTGCCAAAAGCGACAAGTGCCCAGGTGGCGGAATTGGTAGACGCACCAGCTTCAGGTGCTGGCGCTCGCAAGGGCGTGGAGGTTCGAGTCCTCTTCTGGGCACCAAGGACTTTATTCCTTGAAATTATTGAGTGAAATCAATTACTTAAATTTCAAACCGCAGAGAATTT
>DATATH010000045.1:0-4994 GCA_036268895.1 Sphingomicrobium sp.
CCATGTCCATAGGGCCATTGGGTCCGTCCGAGACCGCGAGGTCCTCGAAGTCCAAAGCGGCGTCGGCTCGCCCTCCTTCATTGACGAGGTCGCGGCGGGCGATGGCGAGCGGCCTTCCAGCATCTTCCTCATCGCCGGTTAGGAAGACGGTAATGTTGGCGCTTTTCAGAGTTCCGGCGGCCCGCATCGCACGGAGTGCCGCGATGATGACGGCATCGCCGCCCTTGTCGTCGCCCGACCCCGGACCGTGAGCGCGGTCGCCGTCGATGGTCCAGCGCTGAAACGGAGAATCTGGTTCGAACACCGTGTCGAGATGCCCGATCAGAAGCAGCCTCTTGCCCCTTCGGCTGCCGGCATGTCGAGCGACGAAGTGACCGGCGCGGCCGACCGCGCTCATATCGATCCACTCGGTCCTGAACCCCAGCTGCCTGAACTCCGGCTCGACCATGTCGCGGACGGCCTCCACTCCGGCCTTGTTCATCGTCCCGCTATTCTGGTCGACCCAGCGCTCGAGCATCGAGAGCGTTCGCTGCTGCTCGGCATCGACTGTCGTTATCATCGTCTGTTCGGCGCGGCTGAGCTGGGCCGAAGCAGGGCTGGAAAGGGTAAGGGCGGCCGAGGCCGCGGCGTTCAGAAATAGGTTCTTCATGGGCCAAAGGTCTAGCGGCCATCCTAACCAAAGTCAGGCTGCGACGCGGGCGGAAGCCGGCGCGCTGGCTGACGGGCTGAGTGTCAACCTTGGGTAATTTGTCCTTGGTTAATCTTGGCAGTCGTTGAATTCCCGTTAAACAAACCGCGAGACTCGCCACCCCGACAACACTCAGCTTCGCAGCCGAGATGGCGGGTCTCACCGCGGAACGCGAGAGGCGGCCGACCCGAATCCTCGTTGCGGTCGGCCGTCTGCTTTTTCTCACGGCAGCCCCGAACTTCTCACGATCACCCATTTGGTTCTCAAAAAGTCACTTGTAGCTCACCTATTCGGCGTCGCAGTGGATGGAAGCCCCGGGACGGGTGAACGCGGATTCCTCCTTCGGGACTGTTGTCACCTTATTGCCTTGTCGCCTAGGCTCGCGACGGGGAACACGCCTGCGGGGGCGAGGCCATGAACGAACACCAACCGCCTGACCAGTTTCACCGACGGAGTGGTCGCAGCGATCATCACGATCATGGTGCTCGAGCTGCCGGTGCCCAACGCTCCTGGTCTTGCTGCCCTCAAGCCAGTGACCGTGCTGTTCATCGTTTACGCCCTCTCCTTCATCAAGGTCGGCATCTACTGGTCACACCATCACAACATGCTTCAGGCAGCGCGCCGGGTGAACGAAGAGGTGCTGCTTGCCAATCTCTCCTACCTCTTCTGGCTCAGCCTCGATCCGTTCGTCGTTCGCTGGGTCGGGAAAGCCGGCATTACCCGCGAAACTCACCGCCTTTGGCGTCATCATGCTGCTTTTGTTTCCTGTCGTCCGCGCTTCTCCACTCGGTCTTGCTCGCCGCCAATAATGAAAACTCGGCGATCATCAGGGCGTCGGGACAGCGATGGAAGGGCATTGCGCCACTCATTGCCTATTTTGCTCGCGGCGCCTCTGGCATTCGTCTGGCCATGGTTGTCCGTTGCAATCCATGTGGCTGTGGCAATGCTCTGGCTCGTCCCCGACAAGCGTTTCGAGCAGCTGCTCGACTAGCGCGATGAATCCCGACCGCCTCAATGCTCTGACCGACGGCGTCGTAGCGATCGTTCTCACCATCATGGTGCTCGAGCTGAAGTTTCCGGCCGAGCCGACGCTCCATGCGGCGCTCGCTGTCCTTCCGCTCCTCGCCGCCTACCTTCTTGCATTCACCAACGTGGCGATCTTCTGGAACAACCATCACCATATGATGCAGCGCGCCCACAAGGTGACCGGCGCCGTGCTCTGGGCAAACCATTCCCTGCTTTTCTGCCTGACCCTTTTTCCGCTGATGATCCGCTGGATCGACGACGCTGGCGTTTCGTCATGGCCGGTCGCCTCATTCGGCCTTGTCCTCGTCGCCGCGGCCATCGCCTACCAGCTGCTCGAGCGCGCTCTCATCGGCGCCGAGGGCGAGGGTTCCGGCATGCAGAAGGCCCTTTCCCACGGAGCCAAGGAGTGGGTGAGCTTCATTTGCTATCTCCTTGCGGTACCGCTCGCCTTCGTCTCGCCTTACATCTCGGTTGCGATCTACGTCGTGATTTCGATCCTTTGGATTATCCCCGATCGCCGATTCGTAGCCCAGGAATAATGCTACGGTTGCCGCGACTTCTCGTGCTCACCACATGACATCCATGGAACAATGGCATGGAACAACGATCCTGGGCGTCAGGAAGGGCGGGGTGACCGTGATCGCCGGCGACGGCCAGGTAACGATGGGCAATACAATCATGAAGCCCAATGCAAAGAAGGTCCGGCGGATCGGGCCGGACGGCAAGGTCATCGGCGGTTTTGCCGGCGCTACTGCTGACGCATTCACTTTGTTCGAGCGCCTCGAGAAGAAGCTCGAGCAGTTCAACGGCCAGCTTCTGCGCGCTGCTGTCGAACTGGCAAAGGACTGGCGGACGGACAAATACCTGCGCAACCTCGAAGCTCTGATGATCGTCGCTGATGCGGAGCAGATGCTCATCCTCACCGGCAATGGCGACGTTCTCGAACCCGAAGGCGGGATCGCGGCGATCGGATCGGGCGGCAATTATGCGCTCTCGGCTGCAAGAGCGCTTGCGGAATATGAAAAGGATCCGGAAGTGATCGCCCGCCGCGCTATGCAGATCGCCGCGGACGTTTGCGTCTTCACCAACGACCGGCTTACCCTCGAAGTGATTGAAGGCTGAGCCCAAGCGAGGCTAGGCTGGCCGGGTGCTGCTCGACCGAAGAAACTTCGCCGTTGGCTCCGCCGCATTCCTTTCGGGCTGCGCGACACTTGAGTCCGGACACCTCGGCAACTGCACGCCCCTTCCGCCGGTCGATGCCGATCCTAGCCGTCTGATCCGCGCCGTCGCGGGCCTTCGGCCCTATCGCCGCGCGGGCTTCGTCGTTCGCCAGGAGGGACTTGGCGACAAGCGCCTCGTACACAATTACGGCCACGGCGGCGGCGGGATCACGCTCAGCTGGGGAAGCTCGAAGCTTGCGACCCAACTTGGTCTTCAGGGTCACCGGGGACCGGTTGCGGTAATGGGCTCCGGAGTGATGGGACTTTCGACAGCGCGCCTCGTCCAGGAAGCGGGTTTTCCAGTGACGATCTACGCCGCGGCGCTGCCGCCCGACACGACCTCGAACATCGCCGGGGGACAGTTCCACCCCTTCGCTGTCTTCCACGAGGGCGAAGTCACACCCGACTTCATGACCCAGTTCAGAAGCGCGCTCGATTACAGCTGGCGCCGATTCCAGATCATGGTGGGCGACGATTACGGGATTCGCTGGCTCCCGACCTACGTCGAAACCGACAGCCCCGAAGCCAAGCTTCTCGAGACTTTCCCGCCTATCGACCGGATGCTCACCCCGGCCCAACATCCCTTCCCTTGGTCAAGTGCACTTCGCTACGACACTATGTATGTCGAAACCGGTCGCTACCTGCGCCAGATGATCCGCGACGTCGAGATTGCCGGCGGAAAGATCGAGGTCCGGAAATTCCAGGCTCCCCCGGACATTGCAGAGCTTTCCGAAGGCCTTGTCTTCAATTGCACCGGGCTTGGCAGCCGCGATCTCTTTTCCGACCAGGAGCTTCGCCCCGCGCGCGGTCAGCTCGCGATCCTCGAGCCGCAGCCCGAAGTGCGCTACGCCTTGACCGGCGGCCCGGGATACATGTTCCCGCGGCCGGACGGGATCATTCTCGGCGGCACGTTCGAGCTAGACCAGTGGGACAGCAATCCCGAGCCGGCGACAATCCAGCGGATCATCGCCGCGCACGAGCGCTTCTTCTCGTCCTTGCGCTGCAGCGCTTGAAGTGGCTGTGCGGGGTTCCGACATTCCAGGTGAAATGAACTATCAAGCCACCATTCCCCAGAGCGACGGGGAGCAAGCCGAAGTGCTCAAAGATAAACTCACACCCAAGGCAATCGTCGCCGCGCTCAACGCCCACATCGTCGGTCAGAACGACGCCAAGAAGGCGGTCGCAGTCGCGCTTCGCAACCGCTGGCGCCGCCAGCAGCTGAGCCCTGAACTGCGCGACGAGGTGACCCCCAAGAACATTCTGATGATCGGCCCAACCGGCTGCGGAAAAACCGAAATCAGCCGGCGTCTTGCGAAGCTCGCCGACGCGCCCTTCGTCAAGGTCGAGGCGACCAAGTTCACCGAGGTCGGCTACGTCGGCCGCGACGTCGAGCAGATCGCCCGCGATCTCGTCGAGGAAGCGGTTCGACTCGAGCGCGACCGGCGTCGAGCCCGCGTCAGAACTGCCGCCGAGGAAGCGGCGATGGATCGGCTTCTCGATGCCCTGACCGGCAAGGGATCGAGCGAGGCGACCCGGCAGAGCTTCACGCAGCGGTTCGCCGACGGCAGCCTCGACAAGGCGGAAGTCGAGATCGAGGTCGATGAAGCCCCGTCGATGCCATTCGAGATTCCCGGCATGGGCGCGCAGGTGTTCGACCTCAAGTCGCTGATGGGCAAGGCGATGGGCCAGGGGCCGCGCAAGCGTCGCAAGCTCAAGGTCCCCGACGCCTTTGCCCGGCTCACCGAGGAGGAAGCTGACAAGCGTGTCGATCCCGACGACATCAACCGTGTGGCGCTAGCTGACGCGGAAGCCAACGGCATCGTCTTCATCGACGAGATCGACAAGATCGCGGTCAGCGACGTTCGCGGAGGCTCAATCAGCCGCGAGGGCGTGCAGCGCGATCTCCTGCCGCTGATCGAAGGAACGACGGTTGCGACCAAATATGGCCCGCTCAAGACCGACCACATCCTCTTCATCGCGTCCGGTGCGTTCCACACCGCCAAGCCTGCCGACCTCTTGCCCGAGCTTCAGGGCCGGCTTCCGATCCGGGTCGAATTGAA
>DATATH010000046.1:0-8212 GCA_036268895.1 Sphingomicrobium sp.
GACGAGTGGCAGATCATTCACCCCGAAGTTGCCGAGCCCGGCAAGGGACCATCGCTCCAGATTCTCGAGCCGGTCTATCCGCTGACCGAAGGGCTGACGAACCGCCGCATCTGTGAGCTGATGCGCGAGGCCTTCGAGCGCGCGCCCGAGCTGCCTGAATGGATTGAGCCGAGCCTTCTTGGTCGCGAGAGCTGGCGCGGCTGGCGCGCATCGCTTGCCGAGGCCCATCAAAAACCGGGAAGCGCGCGCCAGCGGCTCGCTTATGACGAGATTTTCGCCAACCAGCTTGCGCTTCTTCTTCTCAGGCAGTCGCAGCGACGGCACCGAACCAATTCGCTTGCGGGCACCGGCGAGCTGATTCGCAAGCTCAAACTGCCCTACCAGCTGACCGACGCGCAGCGACGGGTCATCCGCGAGATCCGAGGCGACCTCGCGCAGACGCTTCCAATGCTGCGACTTCTTCAGGGCGATGTCGGCTCGGGGAAGACGCTTGTGGCGCTCGCGGCGATGCTGACAGCGGTTGAGAGCGGCGCGCAGGCCGCTTTTTTGGCGCCGACGGAAATCCTTGCGCGCCAGCACCATTCGACCCTGCTCGGCCTGCTCGACAGCATCGGAGTGCGCGTCGCGATCCTCACCGGGCGCGAGAAGGGGAAAGCGCGAGAGAGCATTCTCATGGGCCTTGCCGACGGTACGATCGACATCCTCGTTGGAACGCACGCGATCTTCCAGGAGAAGGTCGCCTACAAGCTGCTCGGTCTTGCGGTGATCGACGAGCAGCACCGGTTCGGAGTGTCCCAGCGGTTGCTGCTTGCGTCCAAGGCCGAGCATCCGCCGCACCTCTTGGCGATGACTGCAACGCCCATCCCGCGCACACTGACGCTCACTCAATATGGCGAGATGGACGTCAGCCGGATCGACGAGATGCCCGCTGGGCGAACGGCCGTCGAGACCAGGGTAATCAGCGAAGAGCGGCTGTCAGAGGTGATCGACGGTCTTGGCCGTCACATCGCTGGAGGAGGCCAGGCCTATTGGGTCTGTCCGCTGATCGAGGAGAGCGAGAAGTCCGATGCTGCTGCCGCGGAGGAGCGTGCGAGCGCGCTTAAGCAGCGCTTCGGCGACGATAAGGTCGGTCTTGTCCACGGTCGAATGAAGGGGCCGGAAAAGGATGCCGTGATGGCGCGTTTCGCATCAGGTGAATTGTCGACCCTCGTCGCCACCACGGTCATCGAAGTGGGAGTTGATGTTCCGAGCGCCACCTTGATGATCGTCGAGGGCGCAGAGCGGTTCGGTCTCGCGCAGCTTCATCAGCTGAGAGGCCGGGTCGGGCGAGGACGTGGCAACAGCACCTGCCTCCTCGTCCGCGGCCAGAATCTCACGGACGCCGGTCGCAAGCGGCTGTCTTTGATGCGCGAGACCAATGACGGATTCCGAATCGCCGAGGAAGACCTGAGGCTGCGCGGACCCGGCGAGATTCTGGGGACTCGGCAATCCGGGGAGGAGGCGTTCCGGGTTGCCTCATTCGAGGAGGTGGAGAGGCTCGCTCCCGTTGCCCAGAGCGACGCCAGGCTCCTCCTCGATCGCGATGGCGGTCTCAAGGGAGAACGCGGACGGGCAGCTCGGATCTGTCTCTATCTGTTCGAGCGCGATCAGGCCGTCGACCTCATCCGCTCGGGCTAATAGAACGCCTAGCCAGGCGGGCCGCTCAACCTTCAGGGCTAACGGACCAGCAGCGCGTGCCTTTTTTTACCGAGGCTCAGCTTAAGCGGCGCCTCTCCAGGTTTGAGAATCAGTGCCGAATCGTTCACGGCAACGTCGTCCAGCCGCACCGCTCCTTCGGAAATCTTGCGCTTGGCCTCCTTGTTGGAGGGCGTGAAACCGAGTGCCGTCAGCGCGTGCGCGATGTTCATTCCTTCGCCGAGCGAAAGCGTTGGCAGATCCCCTCCGGCACCTCCGCCTTCGAACGTCTCGCGGGCAGTCTGCTCAGCGGCAAGAGCTGCGTTGCGCCCATGGAGCATTGCGGTCGCTTCGGTCGCGAGAGCGATTTTCGAATCGTTGATCTCGGCACCAGGAAGAGCCTCCAACCGTTCAATCTCTTCCAGCGGGAGATCGGTGAACAGCTTCAGGAAACGCCCGACGTCGGCATCCCGCGTGTTCCGCCAGAACTGCCAATAGTCATATGGGCTCAGTTGCTGTTCATCGAGCCAGACGGCACCCTGGGCAGTCTTGCCCATCTTCGCTCCATCGGCCGTGGTGATGAGCGGCGTCGTTACTCCGAACAGCTCGGCACCGTCGGTCCGGCGGGCAAGCTCGATCCCATTGACGATGTTTCCCCACTGGTCCGAGCCGCCGAACTGCGCCTTGCATCCGATGAGCCGCGACAGCTCGAGGAAGTCGTAGGCCTGGAGGATCATGTAATTGAATTCGAGGAATGTGAGCGGCTGCTCGCGGTCGAGCCGAAGGCGAACACTGTCGAAGGTCAGCATCCGATTGATCGTGAAATGCCGACCGACCTCGCGAAGGAAGGGGATATATCCGAGTGTATCGAGCCACTCCGCATTGTTCATGATGATCGCGTCGGAAGGGCCGTCGCCGAAGGTCAGGAAGCGCTCGAAGACACGTCGGATGCCGGCGATATTCGCTCCAATCTGCTCATCCGAAAGCAATTGACGGCTCTCGTCCTTGCCCGATGGATCGCCGACCTTGCTCGTTCCGCCGCCCATCAGCACGATCGGTCGATGACCCGCCTGCTGGAGCCGCCGCAGCATCATGATCTGCACCAGGCTGCCGACGTGCAGGCTGGGTGCGGTGGCGTCGAACCCGATATAGGCGCTGATCACCGCCCGCTCGGCGAGTGCATCAAACGCCGCGGGATCGGTAACCTGGTGGATGTAACCCCGCTCGTCGAGCAGACGCATGAGGGAAGAACGGTAGGAACTCATGGCCGCCGCTTAGCCAAAGCCTGGCGTGCGCGAAAGCTGCGGCCGCAACCACGCCGGGCGGCCGCCGCTCGACTGGGAGTTGCCGACGTGGCTTCGAAAGGGCATCGGCTGACCCATGAACGAACTTTCCCCAGTCCTTATGCGGGCGAAGACGATCTTCGACCTGCCGACACCCATCTTGATCCTCGACCGGCCAAAGCTCGAGGAAAACGCGCGTAGAATGCGCGAGAGGACCCGTCAGCTCGGGGTGACCCTGCGTCCCCACGTCAAGACTTCGAAGTCGATCGACGTTCTCAAGGTCCTTTCGGAGGGAGCGGATTTTCCGATCACGGTTTCGACCCTGGCTGAGGCGCATTACTTCTTTGCGCGGGGCGTTCGCGACATCCTCTACGCGGTCGGGATTGCGCCGGTGAAGCTCCCCCAGGTGGGGGAACTGGTCCAGGCCGGATGCAGGATTAGAGTGATCCTAGATAGTCTCGATGCGGCCGAAGCGGTCAAGGCATTCGGGAGCTCGGAAGGTCTCACGATCGAGGCGCTGATCGAGGTCGATACCGATGGACACCGAGCCGGCATTGCTCCTGGCGACGAGCTCCTGATCGAAGTCGCGCGCCGACTTACCTCCGGTTCGGGCGCCGGCCTTGCCGGCGTCATGACGCATGCCGGCGGATCCTATTCGGCAAGGACTCTGGGTGAGTTCGAGGACATTGCCGAGCGCGAACGGGCAGGGGCCATTGTCGCAGCGGATCGCCTTCGATCCGCCGGAATTCCGATCGAAGTCGTGAGTGTCGGGTCCACCCCGACGGTTCATTACGCCCGAGCCCTCGATGGTGTCACGGAGGCCCGGGTCGGAGTCTATGCGTTCGGGGACCTCGTCCAGGCTGAGCTCGGTACCTGCGCCGTTAGCGATATCGCCATCTCGGTGCTCGCAAGCGTCATCGGTCACAGCGTGAGTCACGGCCGGGTCCTCACCGACGCGGGCTTCCTTGCCCTCAGTCGTGATCGCGGCACCGCGGATTTCCCGATCGACTGGGGCTACGGCGCAGTCTGCGACGGGCCAAGCGGCGAGTTGATTGAGAGCGTGCGCGTCGATTCGACCAATCAGGAGCATGGCATCATCACCGCTCGAACAGGCGAACTCGACTGGTCCCGTTTCCCGATCGGCGGCCGGGTCAGAATCCTTCCCAATCACGCATGCGCGACGGCGGCGGCATTTGATCGCTATTTCGTGACGGACGGGAATGAGCAGATCACCGACGTCTGGGGGCGGGTCAACGGCTGGTGATTGCCCCCTTCGGATCGCGTCGCTAGCTAGAGCCCAAATTGCCCCTGTGGCGGAATGGTAGACGCGCTCGACTCAAAATCGAGTTCCTTCACCGGAGTGTCCGTTCGAGTCGGACCAGGGGCACCACCATCAACGGCGGATCTTTCCGCCTTCGAGCAGATCGTTCGAGCGGCTCCCCAATTCGCTGGCGGCGCAGCGGGCCCCGGATTATGCTGTCGGCAATGGATGCGCGGACGAGGAAACAGCAGGAGCTTGAGGAAGAGCATGGCGACGAGGCGCGCGTGCTTGCCGAAGCCATCGCCGCCAAACGCGATCGACTGCTCGCCGGCCTGACGCTGATCGCGGGTATCGGCGTCGTCGTGGCCTTGCCCTTTGCGCTGCGGGCAGGCGCGGAATTCTTCATGCCCGTAACGGCGGCGCTGGTCATCGCAATCGCTCTCATCCCGCTGCTCGAATGGTTCGAACGGCGGGGAATCCCGTCGAAAGCGGCGGCAGGACTATGTCTCGTGATCTTCCTTTTGATCGCGATCTTCGCGATCGGCTCGATCGTCTTTCCGGCGAGCGACTGGGTTGCTCGAGTTCCGTCCCAGATCCCCAAGGTCAGGGCTGCGCTTGAGCCGGTCTTCGACCTCTACAAGAACCTCGACCGGTTCATCGCAAGGATCGCCAACCAGATCGAGATCAATCACGCAAACCACGCCCGGACGGTGACGATCGAGCAGCCCAGCTCGGTCATGGGCCTGCTTGCGACCTCGGCGCCGCACCTTCTAATCCAGCTTTTCTTCTCGTTGCTGGTGATCTTCTTCTTCCTTGCCGGCTGGACCACAATGCGCAAGCGAACGATCGTCAGCCGCGGAAGCTTCGAGGGCGCGCTCACCACGGCGCGGGTCATCCAGCAGGTGGTCGATGCGACTTCGACCTATCTGGGCACGATCACGCTCATCAACGTCGGCCTTGGAGCGCTCACTGCGACGGTTCTCTGGTGGCTCGGAATGCCCTCTCCGATCATGTGGGGCGGCATCGTCGCGGTGGCGAACTATATTCCCTATCTCGGCCCGATCGCTTCGGCTCTCCTGCTCTTCCTCGGCGGACTTATGACCTTCCCCGATGTCTGGGGTGCCCTCCTGCCGCCGGCAGTGTTCATCAGCTTCCACCTTGTCGAAGCGAATTTCTTCACTCCGATGGTTGTGGGTCATCGACTGACGATCAGTCCGCTCTCGATTCTTGTCTCGCTGTCCTTCTGGGCCTGGGTGTGGGGCACGACCGGAGCTTTGCTGGCGGTTCCGCTCCTGATCATCATGAAAACCGTATTCTCCGCTGCCGGTACGCCTGACATTGCCGGATTCCTTTTCGAGCATGGCACGCTGACCCACATCGGCGACCCGGACGAGGAGGAAACCGAGAGGCGGCAGGAAATGGAGCCGGCGATGGTTGACACTCCAAAGACCCTCTCCTAGGTCGCCGCCCACGCCAAAAACGCGGGTGTAGCTCAGTTGGTTAGAGCGCCGGCCTGTCACGCCGGAGGTCGCGGGTTCAAGTCCCGTCACTCGCGCCACTTTTCACATTCGCTCGGACTGGATTGGACCGGCCCGCTATGGCCGGCCGGGTATCCGCACTTGCCGTTCTGGGCCTCGAGCCTGGAGCCGACGCGGCTGCGATCGAGCAAGCGTACAAGCGGCTGATCAAGCAGCATCACTCGGATCGTGAAGGCGGCGATTCAACACGAGCCGCCGAAATCAACCGCGCCTACCATGAGCTGCGGGGTGGCAAGGCGGCAAGTGATCCGCTTCAGTTCAACGACAATCTTGCAGCGGGACGGACGCGTACCCGTTGGCCGATCGCTCTCTGCTCGCGGTGGTTGCGGCCGCGGGCGGATTTTTTCTGGGGGCGGGGCCTGGTGGAACGTTCCGGCTCTGGAATGCGGGAACACGACTACCGATTCACCGGCCGGCCGAGGCTCCGGCTACCCCCGATCCGATCACCGGTCAGTTGCACGTTGACGAAATCGACGCCGCGGTAAGCGACGCAGTCAGGCTCAACCGCATGAAGGACGAGATCGCTCTTGCCAATGCCAGCAGGGACTGCGAGCGCCGCTTCCGCGACAATCCGGGAACACAAGGATGCTCGACCGCTGCTCCGCGTTTGACGATGCCGTAGTTGGGCTCGAGGATCGCGATCCCTTGCGCGATGGGGGGCCGTTCGCGCCTCTTGCAGTAACTGGGCGTCAGTGGAGCGCGGCCTCGGCACTGTCGGACGATTCTCTCGCGATCGACAGCAGGCTGGATCAGATCAGGCTTCGGGTGGAATTGTCGCTGGTGCCGCAGGCCGTTGTGCCGGTCGCGGGTGCCAAAAGCGACTAATGCTGGGAGCCTCCGGCAGCCGGGCCGCCTTTGCTTCCAGCCGCTGAAGGCTTGCCGAGCGGCTGCTGGTTCTCGGCGACAGGTTGGGACGAGAGCGCATATTTGAGGTTGTCCGATACCTCGAACGTCTTTTCATAGTCGACCGGTGCCACGTCCTTCGAAGCTTCTCGGGCGATGAGGTTGAAGCGCACCGCGACACGCTGATCGCGCCGCATCGACGGGGTCAGTTTGATCGCTTCGGCGCCCGGGATGTCCTTGATCGCATCGGCGAGCTCGCCGCGCTGGGTTAGTGGAGCGATATGCGGGGTCTCCAGTGCGGCGGCCCTCAGCGAGGCGGCATTGGGCTCGCGACCGGCGTAGACATCGGTGAAGGCCGACGGCTGACCCCAGCTGCCAGGCCAGCGATAGAAAAGGTGAGCGCCGATGATGGCGTTCTTGGCCATGCTCGATGCCCAGGTCGGAAGCACATAATCGGCGTGATAATGAGTTGCCCAGCCGACCGGAGCGTAGACGTCACCTGAAAGTGCGTCCTCGGCGACCTTCCAGGCACGGCGCCAACCGTCCGGGTCAGGCCCGCGCGCGAGGGATCCGTCGCAGGTGAAAGTGAACTGGCACCCGCTCGGCCGGGTTGAACCTTGGTAGACCACGCCGCAGACGCTGTTCGGAAATGCAGGGTGACGGACTCGGTTGAGAACGACCTGCGCGACGGCGCGTTCGCCGTCGGTATCCTGGTTTCCGGCCTCGTAATAGACGGCGCTCGCGAGGCAGTTGAGCGCCTGCGTCCGAGCCGCCTCTCTGCCCCTGAAGACGAAGGCCGTCGCGGCCGGATTGGGGCCGCCGGTAAGCGGGATGTTCGCGTTGACCTTGAGCGCCTGCTGCGGCGCGACCGGCTGCAGGATCAAAGGCGGCGGGGCGGGGGGCGCCGCATCCGCTGCCGGGCTCGTCGCCGGGTTCGGCACCGCCAGGCTGCCGAGTGCGACCGCGCTGACAAAGCCGAGCACTCCAAGCCCGATCGCTCCGCGCGGATGGGCGCGCGAAAGCGTGCGCGCTCTTTCACGCCAGCGAAGGGCGTTCCTGCTCAGGCCCTCAAGCGGCCGACGAATGATTAGTGCTTCAACCATTCAGCAGTGATATACCTAACTAATACACCTATTACAACGCGCCTAGTGACGAACGCGGAACGATCCGGTCTGGATCCAGCGGATCAACGGCTTCAACGGGATAGCCCACGCAACTCCGGCAAATAGATAATATGGAGCCTGGACAAGCGCAGGCCATTTGCCGACGAAGGGGGCCATGCTTGCGACGAATGTCACCCAAATAACGATTATCGCCAGCATCAGCGCGATTCCGGCAAGTTTTCTGGCAGATGGTTCATTCATCGCGCGGCGACATAGTCGTTCGGGCTTCAAGGTTCCAGCAACAGCGAGCCGGGATCAAGAACGGCTGGCTTCCCCATTGCGGAGCTTGAGCTCCTCGCCTTAGACTTGCGCCATGACCGTTCCGAGCCTGCACGACTTTTTGAGGGAACTGGACGAAACGCGGACCTATTACAGGCTGACGTCGGTGCGGGACGGGGCGGTTATGGTGGAATTGGCCCTTCCCGACGAGCGTTGGGAAATCGAGTTCTT
>DATATH010000047.1:0-7822 GCA_036268895.1 Sphingomicrobium sp.
ACGACGACGAGGATCACCAGCCAGCGCAGCAGCTCGAGCGGCATCGTCTTGACGATGAAGGCGGCGACGAGGACTGCCGGAACCCCCCCGAGCGCGAGGCCGACGACGACCTTCAGATCCATCTGGCCCATCTGGATGTGGCGGACGCAGGCGCCCGCCCCCATGACCGCTGCACCTGCCGCCATGATCGGGAAGATCAACCGCGGGTCCATTCCCATGAGACTGAGTGTCACAAGCGTCGGAGCATAATTGCCAACCCCGAAATTGAGCAGGATTCCGAAGCCGAAATTGGCGACGATTGCAGCGATCGTCAGCCCAAGCGGCAGTCCGGCCGCGGTTCCCCCGCCGGGGAACAGGTGAAGGTTCGTCATTGCATAGGCAATCGCGGCAAGTACCAGCCCGATCGCGACCACCAGCTGCACGATCCACACCTTGGCCTGGGCGACTAGGGGCGCTCCGACGAGGCCGCCGAGAAGCACGGCGATCGCGCATCCCAAGAGGAGCACCGGATCGACCTTCACTCCAAGCAGGATCAGGAAGATGACGCTTTCCGTCATTGCCGGCGGCGTCAGGCCGACCAGCATGGTTGGCGGGATCAGGCGGTCGGGGACCAGTCGCCTGAACTTCAGCCACGCCGTGGTTGGAGCAAAGGAGCCGATGCCGAGGGTGTCGAAAAAGCTGACGACCGCGCCGAGCAGGATCGGCTCCAACCTCGGTGCGGCCCGCTCGGCAATGGCCGCCTTCGCCAGGAAAGAGGCAAAGAACAGGATCGCAAGGCCAAGCGGTATGAGAAGCGCAATAAGCATGACCCCTCCAGTCGGGGCATGCTAGTTGATCCGGCCCAAGGCACAACCGGCGCCGGTGAAATATTCGCTGCCCTCCTGACTTCGTGACGCAGCTGGGGAATCTGAACTTCCAAGCTCGAATCAGACGGTCGTCATGTCGGCAAATGCCGGCATCCGTGTCCCGTTTGTTTGGGCGTTTCTCACATGGACCCCGGCTTTCGCCGGGGGTGACGACAGCGAGGGCAACATCACATGGCGAACAACGCGGGCACCATCCTTTCGCGCATCAAGGACGAGGAGATCGACTGGGTCGATCTCCGCTTCACCGACCCCAAGGGGAAGTGGCAGCATCTGACCATGGCTTCGGGCGTGGTCGACGAAGACAATCTCACCGACGGCTTCATGTTCGACGGAAGCTCGATCGCCGGCTGGAAGGCGATCAACGAGTCCGACATGATCCTGAAGCCCGATCTCGATGCCGCCTATGTCGATCCGTTCAGCGCAACTCCGATGCTGGTCCTCTTCTGCAACGTCGTCGAACCCTCGACCGGCGAGCTCTACGGTCGCGATCCCCGGTCGACCGCGACGCGGGCGGAAGCCTATCTCAAGCAGACCGGTGTCGGCGACACGGTGTTCGTTGGGCCTGAAGCTGAATTCTTCATGTTCGACGACGTCCGTTTCGAGGACGGCTACGAGGTCAGCTATTTCAAGATCGACGATATCGAGTTGCCGACCAGCACGGGCCGCGAATATGAAGGCGGCAATCTTGCCCACCGGCCCCGCGCCAAGGGCGGCTACTTCCCCGTCGCTCCTGTCGACAGCGCGATGGACATCCGCGGTGAGATGGTCGCGACGATGCTCGAGATGGGCCTGCCGATGGACAAGCACCATCACGAGGTGGCGGCCGCCCAGCACGAACTCGGTCTGACCTATGGTGCCCTCGTCGAGACTGCCGATCGAATGCAGATCTACAAATATGTCGTGCACATGGTCGCTCACGCCTACGGCAAGACCGCGACTTTCATGCCCAAGCCGATCGCCAAGGATAATGGCTCGGGCATGCACACCCACATGTCGATCTGGAAAGGCGGCAAGCCGCTCTTTGCCGGCAACGGCTATGCCGGCCTCTCCGAAACGGCGCTCTATTTCATCGGTGGAGTGATCAAGCACGCGCGCGCTCTCAATGCCTTCACCAACCCGACCACCAATAGCTACAAGCGGCTCGTCCCCGGCTTCGAAGCGCCAGTGCTTCTCGCTTATTCGAGCCGCAACCGCTCGGCATCCTGCCGAATTCCTTATGGCGCGGGGGAAAAGGCCAAACGGGTCGAGTTCCGCTTCCCGGACGCCCTTGCAAACCCCTATCTCGCTTATTCGGCGCTTCTGATGGCCGGTCTCGATGGTATCCAGAACCGCATTCACCCGGGCGATCCGATCGACAAGAACCTCTACGACCTGCCGCCGCAGGAACTGGTCAATGTCCCGACGGTCTGCGGCTCGCTTCGCGAGGCGCTCGTCAGCCTCTCCGACGATCGCGCCTTCCTCACCCGGGGCGACGTGTTCAGCGACGACCAGATCGACAGCTACATCGATCTCAAATGGGAGGAAGTGATGCGCTGGGAGACGACTCCCAGCCCGGTCGAATTCGACATGTATTATTCGTCATAATTTTGCGCTAAACTGCTACTTTCGGGACGCCGGTGGAGGGAACCCTCCCACCTTCCCTTTCCCTCCATCGGCATCACGAATCATCCATATTGGCTGGATGCACGAATCGGTAACCATGGTGGGCGCATGATCGCAGCGACCGTAGCTGCGGAGTGGATTCATGAATATCAGGGCAAAGATTCTAGGCAGCGCGAGCTCGTCGAACGAATCGATCCTGAGGCCGAAAAGGCGAAAAGGGGCGTCGGTCGATTCCCTCGATAGCCTGATCGAGCGCGAGCAAGCCCGGACCAATCACAGCCGCTCCCAGGATCGCCATCGTCTTCTCGACGAGACGGTGAGCATCAAGCGCGGCGGCATCGTTCACGAGGTCCAGCTCATCAATGTCTCGGGCGGCGGAGCAATGATCGGCGGCGACGTCGAGCTCAAGCTGTGGGACAGGCTCGAGCTGCAGCTTGGCGAGAACGGCACCGTCGAATGCGTCGTCCGCTGGCTCCGGGATGGCCGGTACGGGGTGGAGTTCGCACACGAAACGAAGATCGACTGCGGAGCTGATGAGCAGGTGACCGTCCTGAGGGAAGTGATCCGCCGGAGCTTCCCGGACCTCGAATTCGAGATCGGGGCCGAGCCCGATCCCGAGCCTCAGCATTCGGGCGCAGAAGGCCGCGGCGAGCGGCGTCATCCGCTAGTCTGGTCAGGCCTCCTGCATCACGATTATCAGAGCACTCCCATCCGAATCCGGAACATTTCCGCAACCGGCGCGATGATCGAGTGTTCGGCAATGCTGACCGTCGGCTCCGAGCCGCTCCTCGAACTTGGTGAGGAATTGTCCATTTCGGCCAAAGTCGCCTGGGTCCTTGGCGACGAGGCGGGATTGCGGTTCGATCGGCCCTTCGATCTCCATGATCTTGCGCGTGCCCACCCCCAGGTGGCTCCGGCGCATTGGGACCCGCCTTCCTATCTCGAGAGCGAACCGGACCGAAGCTCGCCATGGGCCGGGCATTGGCGCCGAATGTCGATCGGTGAGCTGCGCCAGGAGCTTGAGGGGTTCATGAAGCGCTAGGGCGCTGTCCTGACGTAGACCGAGCCCGCTTCATCGCTTGCGATCCGCCGCCAGCCCGGAGATCGATCCAGAATTCCAGTGACACGATTGTGGCGAGGAAGGATCGCCCATCGAATGTTCCAGCGCCTGACTGCCGCATCGAATGCGGCTTTGTCGCCGCCGGTGATCCGCACGTAATCTGCAACAAGGGCATCGCCGTACATATCGCTGCGACCGTCGATTAACGGACGAATTCCTGCAAGGATGAGCGGCCCCCCCATCGAATAGCCATTGAGCACGGGCTGGCTGCGGTATTGTGCCGGCACCGCGGCGATGAGCTTCCACGGATTCGTCTCATTTTCGACCGGGCTGAGCGGGAGCAGCGCTCGCGCGATAATGAGGGCAGATGCTGCGGTTACCGCAACGACGATTGCCGCGCGGTCGGTCGAACCGGATTCGACGCCCTTGCGTCCAAAGCCTTCGGGAAGCACCATCGCTGCGATGATCGCCAGCATGGCCTGGTGGCGCACCTGAAGGAAGGCGAGGCCGAGCATTCCGGCGAGCAGAAGCCATCTCGTCCACACCAGCCGTGGGCGTTTCCACGCAATCAGCGCAAGGGTGAGCGCCAGCATTGCAAAGAAGAATGGCGTGACCTTGGGATTTGAAGGCTTCCACTCGTCGATGAGCGGAAGCATCTGCAAATTCTCGATGTGGAGCGGGTAAGTCAGGCCGGCGATCCCGTTGGCATTGATGAAGACGGCGGCCACGCAGGCGATGCCGAAGGGCAGCCATTGGCGAAGGACACGGGCGCGATCCGTCGAAAAGACCAGCGCCTCCAGCCCGAACAGCCCGGCAATTCCGATTCCCAGCACGAAGCTGCCATGCAGGTTCGCCCACAGGCTCATCAGCAGCGCGGATGCGAGCGGCGGTGCCCGATCCTGTTCCCTCGCTCGGAGCATCAGCCACATCCATAAGGCAAGGAGCGGCCAAACGAGGAGGTGCGGACGCGCGAGCAGCATCGGCACGAGCACGAAATCCATCGGAATGATCGCGATCAGCGCTCTTATGTGGCGGCTCGCATTGGCGAAGATGATGGCGTGAAGTGCCATGAGAGCCGCAGTGACGAGGGCGGCAACTCCGCGGTAGGCCGCGATCTTGTATGCCGCGGCGAAGATCACCTCGGAAAGCCATTCGATCGGCACCCACGGCCTTCCTTCCCAGGTGAAGGAGAAAGGGTCGACCCGGGGGATCGCATGATGGGCGAGGATCCACTGCCCCGTCGCGATGTGCCAGCTGACGTCGCCGTCGTTGAAGATCGTCTTCGAGCTTCCCAGCACCGCCGGGATCAGAACCACGGCGAGCAGGAGCGAGATGAGCGAACCGCGCTCGGACCTGGTGGTCTGGCCGGGCAGCAGCGCTGCTGCGTCAGGCGCTGACGTCACGCGCCCGCTCCGCGGCTCTGCTCCCGTAAACGGCGTAGAGGAAAAGTCCGATGACTTGAGCCGTCACAAAGAAAAGCTGCGTGCGGTTCGGCAGGCTGATGAAGAGGTAGATGCAGCCGAGGATCCCGATCGTCCCGATGACGGGCGCGAACGGAGCGCGGAAGCGGCGCTCGCGGTCTGGCTCGCGTCGGCGAAGCACCAGCATCGCCAAGCAAACCGCGACGAAGGCTGCGAGCGTTCCGGCATTTGCGAGCGCTGCGATTGCGGCAAGCGGGACCAAGCCGGCGAAGACGCAGGTGACGATCGCAGTGAAGATCGTGATCCGGACAGGAGTTCCACGTCGCGACACGCGAGCGAGGCTGCTCGGCAGGAGACCGTCGCGGGCAACCGTGAAGAAGATGCGGCTCTGGCCGTAGAAGAAGGCGAGGATGACTGTGGGAAGGGCGATGACGGCTGCCGCTCCCAACACCCGCGCCGCCCAGGGCTTCCCGATCTCGCGCAGGATCAGTGCCAATGGCTCGGGACTGTTTGCAAAACCCGTGTAGGCGACCGCCCCGATCGCTGCTGCCGCAACCACCATGTAGATGACGACACAGACCACCATCGATCCGACGATCCCGATCGCAAGATCGCGGCTCGGGTTCTTGGTTTCTTCGGCTGCCGTCGCGATCGCGTCGAAGCCGTAGAAAGCGAAGAAGATGATCGCCGCGGCCGCCATGACGCCGACCTCGCTTCCTGACGGGCCACTACGGGGAAAGCCGTAGGGCATGAACGGATGGAAATGCGACGGATCGAACACCGGCAGAGTAACCGCGATGAAAAGTGCGAGCGCGGCCATTTTGATGACGACGAGAATCGCATTCACCGTCGCACTTTCGCGGGTTCCGCCGATCAGCATCCCGGCGACCACGATGATGATGAAGATCGCCGGTACATTGATGATTCCTCCAAGCTCCGGTCCCTGGATGAGGGCCTCGGGCAAGCCCAGGCCGATCGACCTCAAGAATCCGGCAGCATAGCCTGACCAGCCGACCGCGACCGCGCTCACGACAAGCGTATATTCAAGGATGAGGGCGACGCCGATCATCCAGGCGATCAGCTCTCCGAAAACGACATAGGAATAGGTGTAGGCCGATCCCGAGGCGGGGATCATGGTGGCGACTTCGGCGTAGGCAAGCGCCGCGCACGCGCAGATCGCGCCGGCGATCGCAAAGGAGAGGATGACGCCGGGGCCGGCCTTGGCCGCGCCGACACCAATGAGGGTCAAGATGCCGGTACCGACGATCGCTCCGACGCCGAGCGCGACGAGGTGCGGCCAGCCGAGCGACTGCCGAAGCCGGTGCTCTTCGGGCATGTCCTCGCGGGCGACAACCGCCTTTCGGACGTTCCAGTTCTTCATGTCCCCTCCCCTCGATCATCCCGAGCGTAGCGAACCTGTCCGGACGGCGCCACTGTCGTTGCCGCATCGCTTCGACGCTCTTTTCCTTTGAGAGGCTAATAGTCCTTGCTCACCTGGATCGTCGCGCTCGAGCGGCCGATCGTCGAAACCGTCGAGAGCAGCGAGAGCCAGCGGGTCATCTGATATTCGACCTGTGTCGCCGAATAGCCGGCGCCGTCGGTTACGACTTCCACGTAAAGCTTTCGAGTGATGTACTTGCCGGCCCCGATGGCCGTCTTCTGCCCAGTCGCGACGTCCGCGGGGACGATCCGGAGACGGTCGAGACCGACCGCTCGGCGAAGGGCATTGATCGGGTCCAGGCTTCCCGAGCCGGACTGGAGCGCAGCCACCGCCGAGGCGAGCTGAAGCGCTTCGGGTGCGGACAAGTTGGTGATCGATGTCCCGAACAGGATCCTTGAAAGCAGCTCGTCCTGCGGCAGCGGCGGCGAGCTCGCGAACGTGATCTCGGGCTTGAGGCCCGTTCCTCGAACGATGACGCTCGCATCGATGCCCTGCACCGCCGCTTCGGCATGGATGTCGAGGAGCGGGTTGGGCGGGCTCTCGCCGTTGAACCGGATTGCACCGCGGTCGATCCTGAAGATTCGTCCCGCAAAATCATAATTGCCCTGCACGAGATCCGCGTGACCGCTGAACCGAGGTTCGTTTGCAAAGCCGCCGATATCGAGATTGGTGGTCCAGCGGCTGTTGATACCCAGTCCAGTGACCGACAGGTCGCCGCCAGCGACCTTCAGATCCAGCTTCCAGCGGTGAACTGCGGCTGGTTCGATGACATCCTCTTCATTGAGACCGGTTTCGCGCACGTTGAGCTGCGGAACTGCTGCTGCTGCACTTGCCCGGCCGAGCTGGAAACGCCCCTTGTTGAGCCTGAGGTTCCCCGAGATCGTGCCGCCGTTGGCATCCGAATGAAGCTTCAGCGGCCCGGTTACCCGCGCTGCGACGTCGTCGCGGTTGAGGAGGAGCGCCTGGCTTGCATTGAAGGACAAATCGAGGAGCGCGCTGCCGCCGGAGAAGGTCACTGACCCGCTGCCGTTGATTGACCCGCCTCCTGAGGAATTTCCGATGATTCGGTTGAAGATCAACTGCGGGCCGGAGAATTGAGCATCGGCTGCGACATGGTCGATCACCATCCCCGTGACCTGGCTTTCGAGCCGCGCATTCTGGGTTCTCAGCGACCCTCGGATCACGGGATCGGCGAGCCGACCGCCGATATCCGCTCCAAGAGCAAGGGGACCGGACATGTCGATGACCTCGCTGCCGGTGAGCCGCCATAGCGTATCGGCGGGCCCGGAATAGCGAAGCTGCGCGAACAATGGCGCGTTCAGGAGCTCGGCCATGAGCGGCCCATTGCCGAGCGGCGCAAAGCGCGCCTGGGCCCGTCCGACGATCGCCCCTTCGCTCGCAGCCACGGCGCGGAGCGCGGCCTGGTTGCCGT
>DATATH010000048.1:0-23466 GCA_036268895.1 Sphingomicrobium sp.
TGAGCCGATGGCAGCTTTCGACCTTTCGACCCCAAAGCCGACACTGGCAATTTTCAGTTACCCCTTGGGATTATTGGGAGGCTTATCGGCTCATCAGCAGCCGCATTAGGTCTGTTTTCCATACGGGAAGCGTCGTACAACGATTTTGGAGCCTTCCGAGCAATCTCTTAAGCCGGGAAGCGGCGGTTTTTAGCCACTTCTGCGATGGTGGAGAGGGCTGGATTCGAACCAGCGTACGCTTGCGCGGGCAGATTTACAGTCTGCTGCCTTTAACCACTCGGCCACCTCTCCACAGAGGTCAGGCAGGCGCGCCACATGGCGGCGCACCCATGCCGTGTCAACGCGGCTGAACGGGAAGAGCTGTCGCCCTTCGTTCGGCTATGGACGGTCAAATTTCGAACCGGCTCTCGGCAGGTTTCGAATTTGGAGCGGGTGAAGGGAATCGAACCCTCGTCGTAAGCTTGGAAGGCTTCTGCTCTACCATTGAGCTACACCCGCTTGCCTCGTGCGCATTGCCATTTGGGGATCGCAGCCGTCAACCGCCAGGCGTTGACCGAAGCGGTCCGCCTCCATTAGAAACCGATTCGCATGACACACCTGAACGCCATCGCCGCAACGAAAACCGCTCACTTCTGGTGGCGCGGTTGGATTCATGCGGCGCGATGGCGCGACTGATCGACTAGCGTCCGATCATCGACTGCCCGCCCGCCAACCGGCGGGCTTTTTTGTTTCAGGTAACTTTATGACCCAGGTACTGGCTTTCTCTCCGCAGGAGCGTGCCGAGCCCCAGCCCGAGGGCGCCGACGTCGAAAAGGCGATCATCCGGCTCCTCGACGGCGGCGACATCGACCGCACCGACGCGCAGGCGCTCTTCAGCCGTATTGTCGAGGGATCGCTCGGCGAGCCGCTCATGGCCGCCGCCTTCGTTGCGCTTCGAGTCAAGGGCGAAACCGGCGAGGAGCTCACCGGCGCTGCGTTCGCCCTGCGCGAAGCGGCGCGATTCTTCCCGACACCTTCATATCTGTTCGCCGACAGCTGCGGCACCGGCGGCGATTTCTCCGGCTCGATCAACGTCTCGACTGCGGCCGCCCTCGTCGCGGCAGCCAGCGGCCTTCCGATCGTCAAGCACGGCAACCGCTCCTTCACGTCGAAATGCGGCTCGGCAGACGTTCTCGAAGCGCTGGGCGCGCGGCTCGACCTCAGTCCGCTCGAATCCCGCGAGATCCTCGACCGGACAGGTTTCTGTTTCCTCCTCGCACCGCTCTACCATCCCGGAATCGCGCATGCGGGGCCGGTCCGTCGGGCGCTCAAGGTGCGGACGATCATGAACCTTCTCGGTCCCTGCCTGAACCCGGCCCGACCCAAGGTTCAATTGCTAGGCGTTGCCGATCCGAAGCTTCTTCGCCCGATCGCCGAAACACTAAGAGCGCTTGGGGTCGAGCGGGCGCTCGTCGTCCATGGCTCAGGCCTGGACGAGATCGCGATCCATGGCTTCACGAAGGCGATCCTTCTTGCCGACGGCGACTTCGAGGAGATGGAGATCACTCCCGAGCAGGCAGGGCTGAGGCGCTTGCCGCTGGAAGGCATCGTCGGCGGAACGCCGCTCGAAAATGCGCTCCGGTTGACTCGCGTCTTGAGCGGTAGAACCCACGAGGCGGATTCGTCCGTCGTAGCCTTGAATGCCGGCGCTCTCTTGATGACCGCGGGCCGAGCGGATGATCTGCACACCGGCGTTGCGATGGCACTCGACGCAATGGCTTCGGGCCGGGCAAAGAATCGGCTCGACCAGTTCATCGAGGCCAGCCGTGGCTGAAGGAATTCTCGCGAGGATCGCCGCGGCGAAGAGAGATGAGCTCGACCGCCGGTTCGACGGTGTCTCGATCGAGGCGCTACGCTCGGGAGCCGAGCCCAGCCGACGAAGTCTTGCACGTGCGCTTTTGCGTGACGGCGCACGCTTCATTCTCGAGATCAAGAAGGCATCGCCCTCAGCTGGCGCAATCCGCTCCGGAGCCGATGTCGCAACGCTCGCGCGCGGCTATTCGGGCGTCGCCGATGCTTTGAGTGTGCTTTGCGACACAGCTCATTTCGGTGGCTCGCTCGTGGATCTCGCTGCTGCGAGGCGGGCGTATGACGGCCCGATCCTAGCCAAGGATTTCTTCATCGACCTGCGTCAGGTGGCCGAGGCGCGAATTGCGGGCGCGGACGCCATTCTCGTCATGCTCTCGCTGCTCGATGATGCGACCGCGCGAAAGATGATCGAGGAAGCTCGCCTTTTCTCCATGGACGTGCTCGTCGAGGTCCACAATGAACTCGAGATGCGCCGGGCGCTTGCTCTTGGAGCGCCGCTCATTGGAATCAACAACCGGGACCTTGGCAATCTTGGCGTCGATCTCGCCACGACCGAGCGGCTCGCCAAATTCGCGCCGGACCGGCTCCTCGTTTCAGAATCGGGTATCTCGTCTCGAGCCGACGTCGAGCGAATTGCACCGCTTGTCGATGGTTTCTTGATCGGCTCGGCGCTGATGCGCTCTGCCGACCCCGCACAGGCCGCCCGGAAGCTCGTCTTCGGACGAACCAAGCTGTGCGGTCTGAAATGCGGCGCCGATCTGAGCGCCGCCCGGCCAGCGGCGCACGCCGGCTTCGTCTTCGTGCCTGGCAGCCCCCGCCACGTCACGGCAGACGAGGCGGCGCCGCTGGCCGGTATCGCGCGCCGGTCGGGCATTCTTCCCGTTGGTGTTTTCCGCGATGCGCCGATGGGAATCGTCGCGGACATTGCCACTCTCATCAATCTTCACGCCGTCCAGCTGCACGGGGCGGAGGGCCCCGGCTATGTGCGTGCGCTTCGACGTGAACTTCCGCCGAGCTGCGAGATCTGGACGGCGCTCAGCGTCGGGCGCGAGCCGCTCGATGGCCGCGGTGGCGACCGGATCCTGTTCGACAATGGAAAGGGTGGCAGCGGGGCGAGCTTCGACTGGTCGCTGATCAAGGATCATCCGGAGCTTGCGCGTGGGATCGTTGCCGGCGGCATCGCTCCCAACAATGCGGTCGAGGCCCGGCGGCTTGGCGCCTATGCGATCGACGTCGGCTCGTCGGTCGACCTAAGGCCCGGGCTCAAGTCCGTCGAGAAGATTGCGGCCCTGTTTGAAGCGCTTCGGCCGAACTCACGTCAGCGGCACCGCGAATGCGCCTAGACGGTCGCTTCGGCCGCTTCGGAGGCTGCTATGTCCCCGAGATCCTGGTCCCCGCGCTGGAGCAGCTCGAGGCCGCCTTCCTGGACGCGCAGGACGATCCGGCATTTGGCTCAGAGCTTTGCGGACTGCTCGCCAATTACGCGGGGCGTCCAACGCCGCTGACGCGCTGCCGCAATCTGCCCCACGGCATCTTCCTGAAGCGCGAGGACCTGCTCCATGGCGGTGCGCACAAGACGAACCAGGTTCTCGGGCAAGGTTTGCTCGCGAAGCGCATGGGGAAAACCCGACTCATCGCCGAAACTGGAGCCGGCCAGCACGGCGTCGCGACAGCGATCGTGGGCGCTCTGCTCGGGTTCGAGACCCTGATCTACATGGGCGCAAAGGACATCGAGCGGCAGAAGCTCAACGTCTTTAGGATGCAGCTGATGGGCGCAACGGTCGTTCCGGTCGAAGGGGGCGGACAGACCCTCAAGGACGCGATCAATGAGGCGCTGCGCGATTGGTCGGCAAGCTTCGAAACCACGCATTACCTGCTTGGCACAGCTGCTGGCCCGCACCCCTACCCGACCATGGTCCGCGAGTTCCAGCGGGTGATCGGCCGCGAGGCGCGCGCACAGATGATCGAGCAGCTGGGGCGTCTCCCCGACGCCGTCGTCGCCTGCGTTGGTGGCGGTTCGAACGCGATCGGCCTTTTCGCGGACTTCATCGGCGATGTAGGCGTTCGCCTCATCGGCGTCGAGGCTGCCGGCAAGGGCCTCGAGCGCGAAGAGCATGGCGCGACCCTGCTTCGCGGGCGGCGCGGTATCCTGCACGGAGCCGAGACCTATGTGCTCCAGGACGAGGAGGGGCAGATCGCAGACACCTGGTCGGTTTCGGCCGGGCTCGATTATCCTGCCGTCGGACCCGAGCACGCCTATCTCAAGGACAATGGCCGCGCCCGATATGTCGGTGCGAGCGATGCCCAAGCCCTGTCGGCGTTCAGGTTGCTGGCGAATGGCGAGGGAATCCTCTGCGCTTTTGAATCCGCGCACGCCGTCGCTCACGCGCTGAAGCTCGCCGACGAGGAGCCCGATAGCATCATCCTCGTCGGCCTGTCGGGCCGCGGCGACAAGGACGTGGCGCAGGCCCAGGCGCTCCTTGCATGAGCCGCTATTCTGACCTGTTCGGCGGATTGGATGGGGAGGGCGCCCTCGGCGCGTTCCTGATGCTCGGCGATCCGGACCTCAAGACCAGTGCCCGCCTCCTATCTGCAGTGGTTGAGGCCGGCGCGGACATGATCGAGGTCGGAATTCCCTTTTCGGATCCGATCGCAGACGGGCCGACGATTCAGGCCGCCGCCTCGCGCGCACTATCGGCGGGCGTTCGCGTCGACGACTGCCTCCAGCTCATTGCCGACTTTCGAGCCGATCACGGCAAGGTGCCGATCGGAATTCTCACCTATGCGAACATCGTCGTTGCCCGATCGGGGTTCATGCGCGACGCCGCGCAAGCGGGAACCGACAGCCTTCTCATCGCCGACCTGCCGGTGCTCGAAGCCGGACCCTTCGTCCTGGACATGGAACAGGCCGGAATCGAACCGGTCCTGATCGCCGCTGCGAATACTCCCGACGCCACGCTCGAGCGGATTGCGGGACTTTCGAGGGCCTACACCTATTGTGTCAGCAGGATGGGGATCACCGGCACGCATGCTGGCGGACAGTTCGACTCGGGCCTGATCCGCCGCCTGAAAGAGATGGCAGCACCGCCGCCCGTCTTCGGTTTCGGAATCTCGAAACCAGAGCATGTTCGCGCCGCCCTGTCGGCTGGCGCGAGTGGCGTGATCTGCGGCTCGGCGATCGTCGATTCCGCCGCTCGTGGCCAAGATGTTACGGAGCTGGTACGATCATTAAAGGCGGCGTCGGGGAACGACTCGGCGCCGCAATGAATTGAATCGCCTCGGTAAAGGAGATGTGGCGATGGCTGCGCGTGCGATCTGGCGAGGGCAAATCCGGCTGGCGCTGGTTTCAATTCCCGTCGAGTTATTCCCGGCGACCAAGAGCGGTGCGCAGATCCAGTTCCATCAGGTCCACGAGCCGAGCGGAAAGCGCATCAAATATGAGAAAGTGGTTCCCGGCATAGGCCCGGTCGACCGCGACGAGATCGTAAAGGGATACGAGGTTTCGAAAGGGCATTACGTCCTTCTCGATCCGGAGGAGATCGAGAGCGTCAAGCTCGAGAGCCGAAGGACACTGGATCTTGTCGAGTTCGTCGACGAGGACGGCATCGATTCGATGTATTTCGACAAACCTTATTACGTCGTTCCGGCCGACGACCTCGCGGAAGAGGCCTATGTCGTCCTTCGTGACGCACTGAAGGCGGCGAAGAAGATCGGCGTCGGCCAGCTTGCGATGCGCGGCCAGGAATATGTGGTTGCGCTGAAACCCTGCGGCCGCGGTCTGCTGCTCGAGACTCTGCGCTATGCTGATGAGGTCAACAAGTCGTCGGGCTTTTTCCGCGACATCGGCGACCACAAGCCCGACCCCGACCTGCTCGACATGGCCTCGATGCTGATAGAGCGCAAAGCCGGCGAGTTCGACCCGAAGGAATTCCACAACCGCTACGTCGATGCGCTCCACCGCCTCATCGAGAAGAAGCAGAAGGCGAAGGGCGAGAAGATCATCGAGGAACCCGAAGAGGCCCAGCCGAAGGGCTCAAACGTGATCGACCTCATGGCCGCTCTCAAGAAGTCCCTGGGTGATCAGGGCGGTGCCAAGAGCGCGTCCAGGGCGACGGCGAAAAGGACCGAGGCGAAGAAAACGCCGGCAAAGAAGGCTCCAGCTCGCAAACGGGCCTGACCCCGTGCCCACGCGTAACCTCGACATCGCGACCTACAACCGCAAGCGCGACTTCACCAAGACGAAGGAGCCGCGCGGGCGCAAGCTCAAGGGCAGGGGCGACAGTTTCGTCGTCCAGAAGCACGCGGCTTCGCGGCTCCACTGGGACTTCCGGCTCGAGCTCGACGGCGTGCTCAAGAGCTGGGCGGTTCCCAAGGGCCCGAGCATCGATCCCGGTGAGAAGCGCCTCGCGATGCGGACCGAGGATCATCCGCTCGACTACGGCAGCTTCGAAGGCACGATCCCAGAAGACGAATATGGGGGCGGAACGGTGATGCTGTGGGACATGGGCCGATGGGTGCCCGCAGCCGGCAAGGATCCCAGCAAGACGATCGAGGAAGGCCACCTCCACTTCACGCTCGAGGGCGAGCGGATGAAGGGGGAATGGGTATTGTTCCGGCTCAATCCGCGAAAAGGCGAGCGCGGTGAGCCGTGGATGCTGAAGAAGGTGACGGACGAATATGCCGATCCTGAAAATGGAGACGAGCTCGTCGACGATTGCGTGACGAGCGTCACTACCGGAAGAACGATGGCCGAGATCGCCGCTGGCCAAGATGTCTGGCGCTCGAACCGGAGCGGGCAGAAGGGGGGGCGCTCGAAGAAGAAGGCGGGCAAGGCTCCGCCTCCATTCCAGCCACCCCAGCTTGCGACCCTGGTCGACGACGTTCCGACCGGCAGCGACTGGCTCTACGAATATAAATACGACGGCTATCGACTGCTGCTCGCAGTCGGCGACGGCGTCGCTACCGCCTGGACGCGCCACGGCAAGGACTGGAGCGACAAGTTTCGCGCACTGGTCAAGGCTGCAGCCCACCTTCCCGCCGGGTCCCTCATCGACGGCGAGGCTGTCGCGATCGGCGAGAATGGCATGCCGAGCTTCCAGCTGCTCCAGTCGACGCTGAAGGACCAAAGAGGCGCAAACCTCGTCTTTTATGCCTTCGACCTGCTCATCGACCGCGGCGAAGACATAAAGCGGCTGCCCAACATCGTTCGCAAGGACCGGCTTGCTTCGCTCCTCGCCGGCGTCAACCCGCCGATCATCTACGGCGATCATGTGATTGGCCGCGGCGACGACCTGTTCAGAGAGGTCTGCAAGCAGGGCGGCGAGGGCATCGTCGCTAAGAAGGCCAGCTGTCCCTACAAGGGCGTTCGGACGCGCAACTGGCTCAAGATCAAGTGCATCGAGCGCCAGGAATTCGTGATCGTCGGCTGGTCGGAGAGCGACAAGAGGATCGGCTTTCGCTCGCTGCTCCTCGCCGCGAAGGAAAAGGGCAAGCTCACCTATGTCGGAAAGGTCGGAACCGGCTTCAATGCCAGGCTGATCGAGGATCTGATGGAGCGGATGGAGCCACTCGCGACCGACAAGGCGGGGGTCGAGGTGCCGCGGGCGGATCGGAAGGGTGCGCACTGGATCCGGCCCAAGCTGGTCGCCGAGATCGCATTTGCCGAATTCACCGGCGACGGCATCCTGCGCCACCCGAGCTTCGTCGCTCTTCGCGACGACAAGCCCGCGTCCGAGGTCGTCGTCGAAACTCCAAAGCAGCTCACGAAATCAGAGAAGAAGGGTCCGAAGAAGACTGCCCGGAGGACCGCCGAGGGTTTCGGCGTCGAGATCAGCAATCCCGAGCGGGTTATCTATCCGGAAGAAGGGCTGACCAAGCTCGATCTCGCGGATTTTTATGCTGCTCTCGACCCGCTGATCATGGTGGACGCGGCGCACCGACCGATGACGCTGGTCCGCTGCCCCCAGGGCCGCTCCAAGAAATGCTTCTTCCAGAAGCACGATACCGGCTCGTTCGGCCCACACGTCAAGCATGTGCCAGTCAGGGAGAAGAAGGGGATCGTCCAGGACTATCTTTATTTCGACGACGTCCGGGGGCTTCTCGCCTGCGTCCAGATGGGAACGATCGAATTCCACGGATGGGGCAGCCGGAGCGACAAGATCGAATATCCCGACCGGCTCGTTTTCGACCTCGATCCCGACGTTGGACTCGACTTTGGGAGGGTCAAGGAAGCAGCGGTGAAACTGCGCGAGCTGCTCTCCAGTCTCGGCCTTGAGACCTTTCCGCTTCTCTCGGGCGGCAAGGGCCTGCACGTCGTAGCTCCCCTCGACGCAGCCGCGGACTGGGGCGCGGTTTCGGACTTCGCCGAGCGGTTCAGCCGGGCCATTGCGGAAGCGGAGCCCGACATGTTCACGGCGAACATCCGCAAGGCGCAACGCAAGGACCGGATCTTCCTTGACTGGCTGCGCAACCAGCGCGGAGCGACGGCAGTGATGCCCTATTCCGCCCGTGCCCGCGAAGGTGCGCCGGTTGCTGCGCCCGTCGCCTGGGAAGAGCTCGACAGGTACGAGAGCGGCCACCATTTCACCATCCGAGACGCCGACGAACTGCTCGAGCGGGCAAGCTCGAAGGCGCTCACCGGCTGGGGAAAGGTAAAGCAGACGCTTCCGGACGCCTAGGCGATCCTGGACGCGTCGAAACCCCGTGTCCTCGCGCGAGCGCCGGATTGCCTTGCGTCAATCTTGCCGCTGCGCTCGGAGAGCCTTAGCCGTTGCGCATGCGCACGCTCGTTCTTCCCGCCTTACTGTTCCTCCTCGCAGCCGCGGCGCCTCCGCCTGACCTCGCGCGAATGCGCGCCGAGGCAGAGCGAACCACCATTGTTCGCGACGACTGGGGCATCGCCCACGTCCACGGCCGCAGCGACGCCGACGCGGTGTTCGGAATGATCTATGCGCAGGCGGAAGACGACTTTCCGCGGATCGAGGCCAATTATCTGACGGCGCTTGGCCGGACCGCGGAAGCCGAGGGCGAGAAAGCGATCTGGCAGGATCTGCGAGCGAGGCTTTACGTCAGCGAGCCCGAACTCAGGGCCTGGTACGCCAAGAGCCCGGCCAACATGCAGGCTCTGATGAACGCCTGGGCGGACGGCCTCAATTACTTCCTCGCAGTCCATCCGAACGTCCACCCGAAGGTCCTTGCGCATTTCGAGCCGTGGATGGCGCTAAGTTTCACGGAGGGTAGCATCGGCGGCGATATCGAGCGGATCGATCTCGACGCGCTGCGCGATTTCTACGCCTCGAAGGGGCATGCCGAGCTTGCCTCGGCATCCTCGGACGCCTGGGTTCCGGACGTCCTCAGGAAGGATGACAACGAGCCGCGGGGCTCCAATGGAATTGCCATTGCTTCAGCGCTCACCAGCAACGGCCACGCACTGCTTTTGATCAACCCCCACACCAGCTTTTTCTTCCGCTCCGAGCTCCAGATGTCGAGCGACGAGGGGCTCAACGCTTATGGAGCTTCAACCTGGGGGCAGTTCTTCATCTACCAGGGCTTCAATCCGCACATCGGCTGGATGCACACGTCGAGCGGTGTCGATGTCGTCGACGAATTCGCCGAGCGGATCCAGCGCCGGGGCAAGGGCTATTGCTACGTCTACGGAAAGAGCTGCGATCCCGTAGGCACTCGGCCGGTGACGATCCGCTACAGACTGCCGAGCGGAAAGCTCGCCTCGCGCAGCTTCACCACATTCTTCACTCATCACGGCCCGATCGTCCGGTCCGAGAATGGCCGGTGGATCGCGTTCGCGATGATGAACCGCCCCGTCGAGGCGCTTCAGCAGAGCTATCTGAGAACCAAGGCCAGCGACCTCGCCTCCTTCGTGCAGGTCGCACAATTGAAGGCCAACAGCTCGAACAACACCATCTTTGCCGATGACAAGGGGGAGATCGCCTATCTCCACCCGCAGTTCGTCCCGCGGCGCGATGATCGCTTCGATTATACAAAACCGGTCGACGGCAGCGATCCGTTGACCGATTGGGGCTCGCTGTCCTCGCTTAGCGAGCTTCCCAACGTCGTGAACCCTCCAAACGGCTGGGTCGACAATAACAACAATGCGCCCTGGTCCGCAGCCGGTCCGTTCAGCCCCAAGCGGCAGGACTATCCCAAATATATGGACATGTTCGGCGAGAATTACCGTGGACTTCATGCGCTGAGGCTGCTCACCGGTAGCCGCGACTGGACCCTCGAGAGGCTCCAGGCCGCAGCCTTCGACAGCTATCAGCCAGGCTTCGCGGCCCTCATTCCTTCGCTGCTCCAGGCCTACGACTTGCAGCCGAGACGAGATTCGCGGTTCGATCAGCTCGCCAAGCCGATCGCGGTGCTGCGTTCGTGGGACTATCGCTGGAGTGGCGAATCCGTCGCCCAGACGCTCGCGATGTTCTGGGGCGATGCGCTGCAGAAAGCCGAGCATGCTCCGGCGGATGAGCCCGGAAACAAAAGGATGATGCGGCTCGCTCGCGACACGAGCCCGGATCAGAAGCTCGACGCGCTCAATGAGGCGGTTGCGAGGCTCACACGGGAGTTCGGCCGTTGGCAGGTGCCATGGGGCGAAGTCAACCGCTTCCAGCGTATCTCACCCCTCATCGATCCACCCTATAGCGACACCGGCCCAAGCATCCCGGTGCCGTTCGCGAGCAGCGCCTATGGTTCGCTCGCAGCCTTCGGCGCGGCGCCCAAGCCCGGAACCGTCAAATGGTACGGCACGTCGGGCAACAGCTTTGTTGCGGTCGTCGAGTTCGGCCCGCGGGTACGCGCCCACGCGGTGACGGCAGGCGGGGAGAGCGGGCACCCCGAATCGCCGCACTTCGACGATGAGGCGCTACGCTACGCCTCAGGAGCGCTCCGGAACGTCTATTTCTGGCCCGACGAGCTCAAGGGACATACCGAGCGGGAATATCATCCCGGCGGCTAGACTCCGCGAAGACTCTAAAGCTCGGCGAACTTGTCCGTTGCCCGAACCAGGGCATCGAGGTTGCCTGGTTCGCTGAACAGATGGCCCCCGTCCGGGATGAGGTTGAGCTCGACCTCGGGCCAAGCTTCCTTCAGCCTCCATGCTGCGACCGGCGGGGTGCAGGTGTCGTGGCGGCCCTGGACGATCACGCCGGGAATGCCCTTCAGTTTCCTCGCGCCCTTGAGCAGCTGGCCTTCTTCGAGCCAGCCGTGGTTGGCCATGTAATGGTTCTCGATTCTTGAGACTGCGACGGCCACTTCGGGGCTCGTGAAATGCTCGATCGTTTCGGGACTCGGCAGAAGTGTGACGATGTCGCCCTCCCATTTGCTCCACGCCTTGGCTGCGCGGAGCTGTTCCTCCTTGTCGCTGCTAGTGAGCCGCCTTCGATAGGCCTCGACCAGGTCGCCGCGCTCTTCTTCAGGAATCAGCGCGAGGAACTCTTCGAACTTGTCGGGATAGACCTGCGAGGCGCCGCCGTCCTTGTACATCCAGTCGATCTCATATTGGTCGAACAGGAAAATTCCGCGCAGGACCAGCTCGGTCGTTTGTTCGGGATGTTTCTCTGCATAGGCAAGAGAGAGCGTCGATCCCCAGCTGCCGCCGAAAACCTGCCACTTGTCGACCTTCGAGACCTGTGTCCTCAGCTTCTCGATATCCTCGACGAGGTCCCAGGTCGTGTTGTGCTCGAGGCTCGCGTAAGGCGTCGACTTTCCGCAGCCGCGCTGGTCGAAGACCAGGATCCTGTACTTGTCCGGATCGAACTGCCGTCTGTGCTCGGGGCTCGAGCCCCCGCCAGGACCGCCGTGGAGGAAAACCACCGGCTTGCCGTCGGGGTTGCCCGACAGTTCCCAATAGAGGCGGTGCCCGTCGCCGACGTCGAGCATGCCCGTCTGATATGGCTCGAGCTCAGGGTAGAGCGATCGGCGGCCTTTCATCGGCATGTCCATCAGAAGCTGAATTCCTCGTAGATGTGAGACACGTCGCCGTTCCACTCGCCATTGAAGCGCGCGAGCATGCGGTCGGCAGGGGTCATGCCCGTTGCCAGGACATCGCGCAATGGATCGAGAAATCCGCCCTCATTGTCCCCCGCGCTGTTGAGCTGGGCGCGGCGGCTGAGGCCATCGGCCGCGATATCGAGCACGCGCGCCGCGAAGTCGCGCATCGGCTCGCCGTCGGGAGTGATCGCGTCGAGCGCGAGCCTCGGGACGTCGTGGCGAAGCAGCTCGCGTTCCTCGATCGTCCAGTCCCTGACCTGCTGCCAGGCTTCCTCGAGCGCTTCGTTGTCGTAGAGAAGCCCGACCCAGAGGGCAGGAAGAGCGCAGATTCGGCTCCAGCGGCCGCCGTCGGCGCCGCGCATCTCGAGGAAGCTCTTGAGCCGGACCTCGGGGAATGCCGTCGAGAGGTGGTCGGTCCAGTCCGTCAGAAGAGGCTTCTCGCCCGGAAGCTGGGGCAATTTGCCCTCCAGGAAGGCGCGGAAACTCTCGCCCGCAACGTCGAGATACTTGCCGTCCCGGAAAACGAAATACATCGGCACGTCGAGCGCATAGTCGCAGTAGCGCTCGTACCCGAAGCCCTCCTCGAACACGAACGGTAGCATGCCCGTGCGGCCGGGGTCAGTGTCCTCCCAGATGTGGCTTCTGAAGCTCTTGTAGCCGTTCGGCTGACCCTCGGTGAACGGCGAGTTGGCGAACAGCGCGGTCGCGACCGGCTGGAGTGCGAGGCCGACGCGGAACTTCTTCACCATGTCGGCTTCGGAAGCATAGTCGAGATTGACCTGAATCGTGCAGGTGCGAAGCATCATGTCGAGCCCGAGGCTTCCGACCTTGGGCATGTAATTGAGCATGATTGCGTAGCGACCCTTCGGCATGACCGGAAGCTCGTCGCGGCGCTTGTCGGGCCACATGCCTGTGCCCAGAAAGCCGAGCCCGAGCCGTTCCCCGACCGACTTGCACTGTTCGAGGTGGCGAGCGGCTTCCGAACAGGTCTGGTGGAGGTTCCCGAGGGCCGCTCCCGAGAGCTCGAGCTGGCCTGCCGGCTCGAGGCTGATCGTTCCGTCGGAACCTGAAAGGGCAATGACGTTGCCGCCCTCGACGACGGGCTTCCAGCCGAATTCGGTCAGTCCCTCAAGAAGGTCGCGGATCCCGCCGGGCTCGTCATAGGAAGGGGCGCGCTGATCGGCGGTCCGGTAGACGAACTTCTCGTGTTCGGTGCCGATGCGCCAGTCGGCGCTGGCCTTTTCTCCGCCTTCGAATACCGACAGCAGGTCGGCTCGGTTTTCGATCGGTCGCGAGTAGCTTTCATCGGTGCGCGTCGTCATGGTCGGCGCGGCCTAGCCGCGCGGCCGGGCCTATGCCAGCGATTCTGGCTCATCGGTCAATAAGTGCGCCAATCGCCAACGATGGCCATATAGGCGGCGACTGCGGCAAGGGCAGCTGTCTCCGCTCGAAGGATGCGCGGACCGAGCGAGATCGCGGATGCTCCGCTGCCCCGAACGAATGCGCGCTCCTCCCCGGTGAAGCCGCCCTCCGGACCGATAAGGATCACGGCCGGACCCTCAGCGAAGCTTGCGGCCGCCCGTTCGCCGCCTCCCTCGTCGGCGAAATAGAAGTGGCGATCGGGATCGAGCTCCTCGATGAAGCGCCGGAAGGGCGTGGGCTCGAGAATCTCGGGCACGCGCGTTCGTCCGCATTGCTCCGAGGCTTCGATCGCGATGCTCCTTAGCCGTTCAAGCCTCACCCGCTCGGCGATCGTTCGTTGCGTCAACACCGGGATCAGCCGGGCAATGCCAAGCTCGGTCGCCTTTTCCACCAGCCAGTCCGTCTGGGCACGTTTGACGGGAGCAAAAGCGAGCCACAGATCGGGGATACTCTCAGCCTCGCGCGTCAGCCGCTCGACGAGCAAAGTCATGCGCCTCTTTCCGGTCTCGGCAATGCGTGCGAGCCATTCGCCCGAAAATCCGTCGAAGATGAGCAACTCGGCCCCCGGGCCGAGCCTCAGCACATTACCGAGATAATTCGCCTGCGCTTTGTCGAGTTCGACCCTCACGGCGGCGGCGAGGGACTGCCGGACGAACAGGCGCGGAAGGCTCTTCGGCGGCCAGGCGGGGGTTGCGGGCATCGCCGCCTCCTACTTAGGTGCGTGGATGACCGCCACCACAGACATCGTCCCGGACAGTGAGCGGCGCGGCTTCATCGGAGCGCTTCCGCCGCGCATTCGGCCCTACGCCAGCCTGATGCGGCTCGATCGGCCGATCGGCAGCTGGCTACTCTACTGGCCATGCGCATGGAGCGTCGCTCTGGCAGGAGTGGGTGGTCGTTGGGACCTGTTCCTGTGGCTCGGTCTGGGCGCCTTCGCAATGCGCAGCGCGGGCTGCGTCTACAACGATATCGTCGACAGGGACCTCGATCGCCGGATCGAGCGCACTCGCCTTCGCCCGCTCGCCAGCGGGCGAGTCTCGCCAACAAGCGCCTGGCTTCTGATCGGCATCCTTTGCCTCGTCGGCCTCATTGTCATTCTCGAGCTCAAGCCCGCGGCCGCAATCGTTGCGCTCGTGAGCCTCGCTCCGGTCGCCGCTTATCCCTTCATGAAGCGGATAACCTGGTGGCCGCAGGCATGGCTCGGAATTGTCTTCTCCTGGGGCGCGCTCGTGGGCTGGCCTGCGGTGACCGGGAGCCTCGCTTGGACCTGCCTCCTCCTCTGGTTCGGAAGCATATCCTGGGTGGTCGGCTACGACACCCTTTATGCGATCCAGGACATCGAGGACGATGCGCTTGTCGGAGTTAAATCCTCCGCGAGGCGCCTCGCGGACAAGGCGCCGCTCGGTATCGGGATCTTCTATCTCCTCGCGGTCCTGCTGTGGGGCGCGGCGATCTGGAGCGTTCGGCCCGACTGGCTGGCGCTCCTGTCGCTCCTGCCTGCCGCGCTTCACCTGGTAAACCAGGTTCTCCGCGCGGAACCGGCCGAAGGCGACCTTGCACTCCGGCTCTTCCGCTCCAATCGTACGACCGGGTTTCTCGTTTTCCTCGCGATGCTGGTGGTCGGCCTTTCGACTCACTAGGTGAGCGGCCCATGCAGTCTCTCGAACAGGCCCGAAGCAACGTCAATTCGCTCGTCGAACGCGCAATCGCCGCCGGCGCCACCGCAGCTGATGCGCTCTATGCCGGCGATCGCTCCTCGAGCGTTCACGTGCGCCTCGGCGAGACCGAGAGCGTCGGCCGCTCGGAAGGCGAGGAGATCGGCCTCAGACTGTTCGTCGGCCAGCGCTCCGCGACGGTCGCTTCGTCCGACCTCACCGGGGAGGCGCTCGGGGTGCTGGTCGAGCGCTGCCTTGCAATGGCGAAAGAAGCGCCTGAGGATCCTTATGCCGGTCTTGCTCCGTCGGAGTTGCTGGCGCGCGGCGATCTCAACTTCCTCGATGCTTATGACGGCTACGAGCCGGGCCCATCCGAGCTTCGGGAACGCGCCCTCGAAGCCGAAAGGGCGGCGCGCGCAGTTCCCGGGGTCACCAACTCGAACGGCGGCGGTGCAAGCGCGTCGGCGACGACGATTGCCCTTGCGACCTCGGGTGGCTTCTCGGGCGCCTACCACACCAGCGGACACGGCACCTCGGCGTCCGTGATCGCCGGTGACGGGGCTTCGATGCAACGCGATCATGCCTGGGACAGCGCGCGCCACCTGGAAGACCTGGAACGCGCCGCCGAGATCGGTCGCCGTGCCGGTGAGCGGGCGGTCTCGCGCCTCGATCCGGGTCGGCCAAGGCCCGGCAAATATCCGGTGATCTTCGACCCCCGTGTTTCTTCGGGCCTGCTCGGCCACCTTTCGGGTGCGATCAACGGTGCCTCGGTCGCTCGCGGGACAAGCTTTCTGAAAGACAGGCTGGGTGAACAGCTGTTCGCTCCAGGCGTGAGGATCGTCGATGATCCGCTCCGTCTCCGGGGATTGAGATCGCGTGCGTTCGATGCGGAGGGCTTGCGCGTCTCGCGCCAGGAGCTGGTTACGAACGGGATCCTCAACCAGTGGATCGCCGACAGCGCGGCAGCCCGCCAGCTTGGAATCGCGCCTACGGGCCACGCGTCGCGCGGGGTCGGCGGAGCGCCGGGAGCGGCGCCGAGCAATCTCTACATGGAAGCTGGCCGTCGGACCCGCGAGGAGATTCTGGCGAGTGTCCCCGAGGCCGTTCTCGTCATCGAGCTGATCGGACAGGGCGTGAACGGCGTGACCGGCGATTACAGTCGCGGCGCTGCGGGCTTCATGGTCCGTGGCGGAGAGATCGCGGAAGCCGTCACGGAGATCACCGTCGCTTCCAATCTGATCGACATGTTCGCCACGCTCGAGCCGGCGAGCGACCTCGAATTTCGCCGCGGAATAGACGCTCCGACGATCCTCGTGCCGGAGATGACGGTCGCTGCTGCTTAGGCTTCGGCAGCGATCCTCGGCAATCCGAGCCGCGGGATCTCGATGTGCGGACAGCGGTTCATCACCACCTTCAGCCCCGCAGCTTCGGCCAGGGCGGCAGCCTGCTCATTGATCACTCCGAGCTGCATCCATACCGCTTTCGCTCCGACGAAGATTGCCTGATCGACGGCTTCGAGCGCGGCTTGCGGTCGGCGAAAGATGTCGACGATGTCGATCGGGATGCCGATCTGCGCCAATTCGCGCCACACGAACTCGCCGAGCACGTGCTCGCCCGTGATCTGGGGGTTCACGGGCAGGACCCGATAACCCCAATCCTGGAGGAACTTCATGACCGAATAGGACGGACGTTGCGGGCGGTCCGACGCTCCGACGACTGCGATCGTCCGCGCGCTCGTTAGGAGCTTGGCAATGTCTTCGTCGCGGGTCAGCGGCATTGCGGGATCCTCCTGCTACGGCTCAATTTGCGATCACCTCCAGCAGTTTCACAGCGATGGCGTCGAACGCTTGCCCTTCAGGTCCGGCCCCCGCGGCGGGCGGCCGACCTGCGTCCGAGGCTTCGCGGATGGCGAGCGAGAGCGGCAATCGGGCGAGGAACGGGATACCCATCTCGGCCGCCGCTGCCTCGGCTCCTCCAGTTCCAAACGGATGGGACGGCTCGCCGCAATGAGGGCAAAGGTACAACGCCATATTCTCGATGATCCCGAGCACCGGCACGCTGGTCTTGTTGAAGAGGTCGACCGCGCGCCGGGCATCGCTCAGGGCAAGGTCTTGAGGAGTCGACACGATCACCGCGCCCGCGGGACGCGATCGCTGGATCAGGGAGAGCTGAACGTCGCCCGTCCCGGGCGGGAGGTCGACGATCAGGAGCTCTGAATCACCCCAATCGGCTTCGATCAGCTTGGTGAGCGCTCCTGTCGCCATCGGTCCGCGCCAGGCGAGCGCATGGCCGGGGGAGACCAGCTGGCCCAGCGACAGGAATTTGATTCCGTGAGCGACGACCGGGATAAGCCGTTCTTCCTCGGCGGTCGGCCTGGCATCCGTGCCGAGCAGGGTAGTCTGCGAGGGACCATAGACGTCCGCATCGATGAGGCCGACCCTCTTGCCCCGGCGCGCCAGCGCAATCGCGAGGTTTGTCGAGACGGTCGATTTCCCGACTCCGCCCTTGCCACTGCCGATCGCGATCAGGATCCGCGACGGCTCGGCCGCGGTCATGGCGATCCGAGCTTCGTCGACTCCGGGCATTGCGAGCGTCGCCGAGCGGAGTTCCTGCTCGACCTTCGAACGCTCGCCGGCCGAGAGGCCCGTGGCATCGACGATCAGAGTCGCGATGCCGGCTGAGACCTTCCGCGAGCGAATCCGCTCCTCGTGGGGAAGCTCGCCGAGCTGGTCGCGTGCGTCGGTCATCAAACGGCACATAGGAAGCGCGCGGCGGCTTGCCACTGTTTTTCGCGCAGGGCCCTCCCTATAATCGGCAACGATGAGCAATTTTTTGGGGTGGGGCGGCCGGATTCGCGGCCTTTTCGCCGACACCAAGGGCCCTTGGGGCCCAAGCGCCAGCGGCGACGAACCGCCGGCTGAGGAAGGCGGCACCGGCGGTCCGTGGGGTGAGCCCTCGGGCGACGGGCGCCGTCAATCGGGCGGCCGATCGACCGTCACTCCGCTCGACGAGCTTCTTCGCCGCGGGCGGATGCGCTTTCGTGGCGGCGGCGGCGGATTTCCCGGTCGTCCCGACCGCTCGCTCATCCTCTTGGTGATCCTCGGTTTCATCGCGATCTGGCTGGTGTTCACGAGCGTGCACTCGGTCTCTCCGGGCCAGCGAGGAGTCGTGACCCGGTTCGGCCGCTATAGCTACACGCTCGGCCCGGGCGTCGGGATCACCCTGCCCTCTCCGATCGACCGAGTTCAGAAGATCGACGTCGAGAGCATCCGGAGCGTCAATCTTGGTTCACAGAGCAGCGAGGACCTGATGCTCACGGGCGACCAGAACCTGCTCGACATCGCCTATTCGGTACGATGGAACATCCGCGAGCCCGAGCTTTACCTGTTCCAGCTGTCCGATCCCGACGAGGCAATCCGCCAGGTCGCCGAGAGCGCCATGCGCTCGGTCATCGCTCAGGTCACCCTTCAAGAAGCGATGGGTGACAGACGCAGCGAGATCGAGACCCAGGTTACCGATCGCATGCAACGGATTCTCAACGGCTATCGGTCCGGGGTGGAGATCCAGGGCGTTGCGATCCAACAGGCGGATCCGCCGGCCGAGGTCAACGACGCATTCAAGGAAGTCACCGCCGCTCAGCAGGATGCCAAATCCTACGTCAATCAGGCGAATGCCTATGCGCTCCAGCTCACTGCGAAGGCGCAGGGCGAGTCCACGGCATTCGACAAGGTCTATGCACAGTACAAGCTCGCGCCAGAGGTCACTCGGAGGCGAATGTATTACGAGACGATGGAACAGGTCCTTTCCAAGGTCGACAAGACCATCGTCGAGGCGCCAGGAGTCACTCCCTATCTCCCGCTTCCACAGGTTAAGAAGGAACAGCAGCAGGAGCAGGAGCGGCAGCAATGACCGACCTCATCCGCCGCCATCGGCTCCTCTCGGCCGTCACCGCCTTCATCCTCCTGCTTCTCCTTCTCGGGAGCTTCCCGATCGTCCCCGAGACCAAGCAGGCGGTTATCGTTCGCTTCGGCAAGCCCGAGCGGATCCTCAACCGGTACGAACCCGGGAGGCCGATCGGCACAGCTGGAGCCGGGCTTTCGTACCGGATCCCCTTCGTCGACCAGGTCGTGTGGATCGACAAGCGCGTTCTCTCGGTCGACATGGAATCACAGCCGGTCCTGTCCACCGACCAGCGCCGCCTGATGGTCGACGCCTTCGCGCGCTACCGGATCGTCGATCCGCTGCTCATGTACATTCGTTCGACCAGTGAGGAGAATCTGAAGAGCCAGCTCCAGACGATTCTGAGGTCGGAGGTCCGCAACGAACTCGCCAAGCAGCCGTTTGCAGCGCTGCTTTCGCCCGAACGCCAGGGCATCATGGACGATGTGAAGAGCTCGCTGAACGTCCAGGCGGCCAAATTCGGAGTCCAGATCGTCGACGTTCGAATCAAGAAGACCGACCTGCCCGACGGCACGCCCTTGCAATCGGCCTTCGAAAGCATGCGGACGGCTCGCGAACAGGCGGCCCGCTCGATCCGGGCGCAGGGACTGAAGCAGGCACAGATCATTCGGGCGCAGGCCGACGCAGACGCGGCTCGGACCTATGCGGCGAGCTTTGGAAAGGACCCGGATTTCTACGATTTCTATCGCGCCATGCAGTCCTATCTCACGACTTTCGTTGGCGATGGTCAGGAGAAGCCGGCACCCACCAACATCATATTGTCGCCGCAGAATGACTATCTGAAAGAATTCACTGGGCGCACCAAGTGAACGGGCGCGTTCAAATGGCGTTAAGGGGGCAGGGACATTACCGCCCTTGCGTCTCACACCAAATGATGGAGTATCGATGAGGTCGAAGGAGTTCGGAAAAGTGCGCTACGCCTACGGGGTCGCAATGGCCCTGCTGCTCGGGGGAACGACTTTCTCTCTCGCCACGGGGCAAGCCGGCGCGCAGGTGGCGCAAAACGCGCCGGGCACTTCGGCGCTCGCTCCGAGGGCCGGCGCGCCGATGTCCTTTGCCGACCTGGTCGCCCGGTTGCAGCCGGCGGTCGTCAATATTTCAACCAAGCAGCGGGTACCCGTCCGCTCCTCGCAAAACGATCCGTTCGAGCAGTTTTTCCGGCAGTTCGACCCGAATGCGAAGCCGCAGGAAAATAGCCAGGGCGGATCGAGCGACAATCAGCAGCAACAGCAACAGCAGCGCACGCGAGAAGCGGGTTCTCTCGGCTCGGGCTTCGTTATCTCGCCCGATGGCTACATCGTCACCAACAACCACCTCATCCAGGGTGTTACGGGAACCGGGACTGTCGATACCGTCACCGTCACGACTAATGACGGCAAGGAATATCCGGCAAGGATCGTCGGGCGTGACGATACGTCGGACCTCGCGCTCCTGAAGATCGACGGACGGAATCTTCCGTTCGTGCGCTGGGGTGACAGCACCAAGGCCCGGGTCGGCGACTGGGTCATCGCCATCGGCGATCCCTACGGCGTTGGAAGCACCGTCACCGCGGGCATCATTTCGGCCCTCCACCGGGGCATCACCGGCGTCGGTGCCTACGATCGCTACATCCAGACCGATGCGGCCATCAACATGGGCAACAGCGGCGGACCGATGTTCGACCTCGACGGCAACGTCATCGGAATCAACTCGGCGCTGATCTCGCCGACCGGAGCGTCGGTTGGAATCGGCCTTGCGATTCCAGCTGAACTCGCCAAGCCGGTGGTCGACGCCCTGATGAAGGGTCAGCGCCCGGTCCGCGGCTATCTCGGGGTTGGCCTCCAGCCGGTCGACGAGGACCTTGCTCCGGCCCTGGGCCTGCCGAAGGACAGCGGCGAGATCATCCGTACCGTGGTTCCGAACGGCCCGGCAGCGAAGGCTGGTCTCCAGCAGCGCGACGTGATCGTGAAGGTCAACGGTCAGCAGGTCACACCGGACCAGACAGTTTCCTTCCTCATTGCGAACAGTCCGGTCGGGCAGCGCATTCCGATCGAAATCGTCCGCGACGGCAAGCATGGCACCGTCTATGTCATGCTCGAGGATCGTCCGACCGAGGAAGCGCTGAACAAGATCGCCGGCGGCGAGACGCAGGCGCCGGCGAACACCGGATCGGCCACCGTCCAATCGCAAAAGGCGCTCGGTCTTTCGCTCGCACGGCTCACCCCGGACCTTGCGCGCGCAGCGAATCTCCCGGCAAGCGCGCACGGCGTGATCATCACCGGCGTCGACCCGAATTCCGATGCGGCGGAACAGGGCCTGCAGCGCGGCGACCTCGTCATGTCGGTGAACAACCAGATTGTCAGCGATCCGGCGCAGGTGATCGCGGGCGTCGATGGCGCGCGCAAGGCGGGACGAACGAGCGTACTCCTCCTCGTCAAGCGCGGAAATGCGCCGGAAGCCTTTATCGCCGTCAGCGTCAAGTAAAGACGTTTCGGCTTCCAGCCGCTCGCTTGTTCTGCCGCGATAGCTGGCGGAAGCCGGTGGCTGGAGGTGCCTGAATGGGGGATTGCTTAGAGGCCCGTCAATGCTCGTTGCCGCCGCTCTCCTGATCGCGGTTGCCGCGCCTCCCCCGGCAGCCGGGCTCTACCAGGCGCAGCAGATCGAGGTCGGGGCAAGCGCTCGAGCTCAAGAAGGACGGACACTTTCGCTATCAGCTCGACTACGGCGCCGCGTCCGATGAGGCCGAGGGCGACTGGACATTCGACGGCAAGATCGTCTGCCTGACGACCAGGCCGATGCCCAAGCTGCCAAGCTTCGAGCTCGTCCGGGACGACCCTGCTCCAAAGGGCGAGCTTGCGATGACTCTGGAACCCCCTGGATTTGGCGAAGACTTCAGGATCGACGCTGTCGCGATCGACGCGGCTACGGGCGAGAAGGGCCCCGTAACCACGGACGCGGAAGGCCTCGTGGACTCGGGCGCAAGGACGCTCGCTTCGGTCGATCCGCTCGTCCCTGTTTTACGGGACCATCGCGGGCCATTTCGAGCTCAGCCCCGATCGCGGCCACGCTCTCGTTTTCCGGTTCCACGCCAATGACCTTGGCCATGCTGCTTTTGACAGGGAGCCGCTCGAAATGACCTCTCGCGGGCTGGTCTTCACCCGCTATGACACGGAGATTCGCTTTGTCCGCGTTCGGCCTTAAAGAGGCTCGCTGAGAGGAGGGTGCGTGGCCGATAATCGTGAGCTGATCGAGGGCCTCGAGCGGGAATGGCGCGATGCCCTTTGCAGCAAGGACATGAAGCGCCTGGCGGCCATGACGCATCCCGATTTCGTGCTCATCGGCACTCGCTCGACCGGTCCGTTCGTGATGCATCGGGATGAATGGCTCGATGCGATCCAGCGCCGGGATCTCGAGACGATCGAATTCGAGATCCGCGAGGTCACGGCCCTTGGCGACTTCGTGATCGGAACGGTGCACGCCAGCTGGAAGCTCAAATATCTCGGTCGGGTCATCGAAGACTGCGTTCTCTCGACGGACGTCTGGGTGAAGGAGGGCGATCGCTGGGTCTCGATCCGCCGTCACTCAACCCCGGCACCCGGCGGCCAGTGCGACAATTTCAAAGGGAAATAGGATGGCACGTGACGAGCCGCTCCGGACGGGCGAGGATATCAAGGAACTGACGATCCGAGGGATCGTCCTTGGGGCCATTCTGACCGTCATTCTCACTGCTGCCAACGTTTATGCTGGTCTGAAGATCGGCCTGACGGTTGCGACGTCGATCCCGGCGGCAGTGATCTCCATGGCGGTGCTCCGCTCCTTCCGCGATTCGACGATCCAGGAAAACAACATAGTCCAGACGATTGCGTCGGCTGCGGGTACGCTCTCGGCAATCGTGTTCGTCCTCCCGGGCCTCGTGATGGTGGGTTGGTGGACCGGTTTTCCCTATTGGCTTTCGGTCGCCGTCATCGCGATCGGGGGCATTCTCGGCGTCATGTATTCAGTGCCGCTGCGCCGCGCGCTCGTGACGGGTACCGACCTCCCTTATCCCGAAGGTCTTGCGGCAGCGGAAGTACTCAAGGTCGGGTCCGGCATCGGCGGCGCCGAGGAGAACCGCCGCGGACTCCTGCTCATCGTCTGGAGCTCAATCGCGTCGGCCGCTTTCTATGCGCTGGCCCAGACGAAGCTCCTTGCCGCGGACGCTGCGAAATCGTTCACAGTCGGATCGGGTGCAACGACGGTCTCCGCGAGCCTCTCCATGCTGCTGATCGGCGTCGGACATCTCGTCGGCGTTACCGTGGGCATCGCGATGCTGGTCGGTCTGGTCATTAGCTGGGGCTTTCTGGTGCCGCACTATACGGCTCTCGCCGGAGCAATCCCTGCGGGAACCGGCCTCGACGATTTCATTCATGGTGTCTTCGTCGGCAAAGTCCGGTTCATCGGGGCCGGGACGATCGGCGTTGCCGCGATCTGGACCCTGCTCAAGATCATGGCGCCGATCATCTCGGGCATCCGCTCGGCGGTTGCTGCGAACCGTGAACGCAAAGCCGGGCGGGGTGAAGCGCTTCCGATCACGGAACGCGACATTCCGATCGGGATCGTC
>DATATH010000049.1:0-9166 GCA_036268895.1 Sphingomicrobium sp.
GCCAAGTTCGTTCGAAGCTGAAATGAAGAGGGATGAGACTGCGCCCACACGTCCGCGCATCGCATCCGGCGTATAGAGCTGGATCAGCGACTGACGCACATAGACGGAAAACATGTCCGCTGCGCCCAGCAATGCGAGGCAAGCGAGCGAAAGCGGCATCGACCTTGAAAATCCGAATATGATCGTTGCGCCCCCGAACACAGCTACGGCCGTCAACATCTTTACGCCGACATTGTGCTTCAGCGGGCGCGCCGAAAAGAAAGCGGCGGTCAAGGTGGCTCCCACGGCCGGGGCCGCACGAAGGTGGCCGAGGCCCTCCGGTCCGGTGTGGAGCACGTCTCGCGCGAAAACGGGAAGCATTGCCGTCGCTCCGCCCAGCAGCACCGCGAACAAATCGAGGCTGATCGCGCCGAGAACCAGCCGGTTGCGCCTTACGTATTGCAATCCCTCGACCATTTCCGCCCACGGATTGGGTCCCCGCCGAAGTCCGGCACGCTGGACGGGCCCGATCGCGAGCAGGCTTACGAATGCGATCGCGAAGAGCAGACCGCTCGCGGCATAAGGGGCATAAGGCGCATAGGCATAGAGATAGCCGCCAACCGCCGGACCGAGGATTGCACCGGTCTGCCAGGCAATCGAAGATAAAGCGATTGCGCGAGGAAGGATGTCGCGCGGGACAAGATTGGGTGCGAGCGCGCTCAGTGCAGGGCCCGCGAAAGCCCTTCCGACGCCGAGGAGCGCAGCGACGATGTAGAGGGAAAGCAGGGTCGTCGCATGCGTCCATGCGAGCCATCCAAGGGCCCCGGCGCACCCGAGCTCGAGCGCCACCGCGGCGCGCGAGATCCAGCGGCGGTCGAGGCGATCTGCAGTCCAGCCGGTAACGAGCGTCAGCAGGAGCAGTGGGACGAACTGAACGACGCCGATGATCCCGAGGCGAAATGCGGCTTCCTTGAGACCCATCGTATGGCGGGCGATGTCGTAGACCTGCCAGCCAATGACGATCACCATTGCCAGGCTGCCGATCGTCCAGGTCAGGCGCGCCAGCCAGAAGAATCGGAACTGCGCCAGCCGAAGAGGTTCCGGAAGGATGCTCACGCCTCGCTGACTAGGGGCGGCCGCTTGAGGCGGCAACTTGGTTTGGGCTCTGGCTCCTCGTGAGGCCGAGGCGGCGCACCAGCGATGGCATGGTCAGGCCCTGGACGAAGATCGAGAAGGCAACCACCACGAATGCCGAGAGAATGATCGGTGCCCGTTCGGGCATGGCTCTTGGCAGGGTCAATGCCAGGGCAAGGGCGAGTGCTCCTCGAAGGCCGCCCCAGAACAAGACATGCTGATAGCTCGCTGGCACCTTCAGCTTCGATGCGCGGAACAGCGCCGAAAGCGGATAGACGGTGATCGCTCGACCGATGAGCACGAACAGGATGGCCGATCCGGCGGTAATCCAGCCGAGGCGGGAGATCCCTACTCCAGCGAGCTGAATGCCGATCAACAGGAACACGAAAGAGTTCGCGACAAAGGCGAAGAACTCCCAGGCTGCGATGACGTGGGGCCGTCCCGCCTCGGAAATCGGGCCTCTCGCACCGAGGTTGCCGATCATCAACCCGGCGGTCAGCGAAGCGAGCACGCCCGACGAATTAAGGCGCTGGGCGATGAAGAAGGAGCCATAAGCTGCGAGTGTTGTGAGGGTGATTTCGACCATGTGGTCCTTCGTTCGGCCGGCTATGAGCAGGATGAGACCGCTGATAGCCCCGCCGATCAGCGAACCGCCGATCAAGGTCCAGAGGAACGCTGGAACGAGGCTGGTCATTTGAACGGAGGCGCCCGCTGCGACCGCCGCCAGTATTGCAAATCCGACTGCGGCCACTCCATCGTTCAAAAGACTTTCGGACTCGACCAGCATGCAGAGACGCCTGTCGGCGTTCATTTCCTTGAACGCGGCGATCACAGACACAGGATCGGTTGCAGCGATGAGCACCGCGAATATGCTCGCTCCCAGCCAGCTCCATCCGAGCAAATAGTGCATTCCCGAGGAGACCACGGCGGCGGCGAGGGTCACTCCGGCGAAGGCGAGAGTCAGGGTAAGCGGAAGCTCGGTTCGAAAGGGTTTCCACGGCAGTTGAAGCCCCGCCTCGAATACCAGGGGTGGAAGGAGAATGTTGAAGATCACGTCTCGCGGGGGAGCTAGCCGCGGCGCTTCTGGAATGATTGCGATCAGCAGACCTGCGGCGACCAAGCCAACGCTATAGGGAAGGCCAAGACGTCGCGAGATGATCGCGATCAGGCACGCGACGAGGAGCAACAGGCCGATCGGAACCATGGAAATGCTGTCCATGCCCATCGGCATATCAAGTCTGTTTGCGTAGGTCTGCACTGGTACACAAACGACGGGGAGGAATCGCTCGTCGAAGGGAATTGTCGGCTTGCGAAGCATTCCGGCGAGGCTAGGCTGAACATCATGGCAAAGCCCAAATCTCGCTACGTCTGCCAGGTCTGCGGGTCGGTCAGTGGCCGCTGGCAAGGCCAATGCCCGGACTGTTCGGAGTGGAACACGCTCGTTCAGGAAGCGGCAGAAGTGTCGAGCATCTTCACGGCGAGGCACAATCTCCAGGGCGGCGGACGCGTGATCCCGCTCGTCGGTCTTGAGACACCGGCGCTGCTGCCGGAACGGCTGCCGAGCGGGCTTGCCGAGTTCGACCGCGCAATTGGTGGCGGAATAGTCGCGGGCTCTGCGCTGCTGGTCGGCGGCGATCCGGGCATCGGCAAGTCGACGCTCCTGCTCCAGGTCGCGGCGCGGCTCGCGAGCGAGCAAAACAAGGTCGTCTATGTCTCGGGTGAGGAATCGGCCGAACAGGTGCGGCTGCGCGCCGTTCGGCTGGGCCTTGGCCGGGCCCCGGTACGGCTCGCCGCCGCGACCTCGGTTCGCGACATCCTGACGACCGTCGGGGACGGAGAGCCGCCAGCACTGCTGATCATCGATTCCATCCAGACGATGCATTCAGACCTGATGGAAGGCGCTCCAGGGACAGTCAGCCAGGTTCGGGCCTCGGCCCAGGAGCTGGTTCGCTTTGCCAAGGAACGGGGAACGGCAATGGTGCTCGTCGGCCATGTCACGAAGGACGGCGCAATCGCCGGTCCGCGCGTGCTCGAGCATATGGTCGACACGGTGCTGAGCTTTGAGGGCGAGCGCAGCCATCAATATCGCATCCTGCGCGCGATGAAGAACCGTTTCGGAGGAACCGACGAGATCGGTGTGTTCGCGATGGAGGGGCACGGGCTGGCAGAAGTGCCGAATCCTTCGGCCCTCTTCCTCACTGACCGCGGCGAGCCGGTGAGCGGGACGAGTGTTTTTGCCGCAATCGAGGGCTCGCGACCGGTCCTGGTCGAGATCCAGGCATTGACGGTACGGTTGGCGAGCGGAGCAACGCCCAGACGTGCCGCCGTCGGCTGGGACAGCGGGCGCCTGGCGATGGTTCTTGCGGTGCTGGAAGCACGCTGCGGCCTTAGTTTCGCAACCGCCGAGGTCTATCTGAACGTGGCCGGGGGATATCGCCTGAGCGATCCCGCGGCGGACCTCGCGGTTGCCGCCGCTCTGGTATCTTCATTATCCGAACGCGCGATACCAAGCGATGCGGTCGTTCTCGGCGAGATCGCTCTCTCCGGCGAAATCAGGCCTGTCGCGCACGCGGGCCTGCGTCTTAAGGAAGCGGCCAAGCTCGGCTTTGAAACGGCGTGGGTACCGCGAGGGAGCAAGGGCGGGGAGGCTCTGCGTCTCACCGAGTTCGCGAACCTTCGGCAGTGTGTCGAACAGATCCTCGGCCACTGAGCCGCTTGGGCTTGTGCCTTAGCGCACGATATCGGAATCGATGCCGATCGTATCTCGAACGACATAGAGCGGACGCTGCTTGGTCTCGGTGAGAATCCGGCCGACATATTCACCAAGAACGCCGAGCGAGATCAGTTGAATTCCGCCAAGGAACAACACCGAGACAATGATCGACGCATAGCCCGGCACCGGATTTCCGAAGACCATGGTGTCGGCTGCAATGAAGCCTGAATATGCGATCGCGACCAGAGCGACGAACGCTCCGACATACGACCAAATGCGCAGCGGGACGGTCGAGGCGGAGGTGATCCCGTCGAGCGCCAGAGTCCACAGCTTCCGGTAGCTGAACTTGCTTTTACCGGTCTCGCGTTCGGACCGGTCATATTCGACCGCGGCCTGTTTGAAGCCGGCCCAGGCGAACAGGCCTTTCATGAAGCGGTTGCGCTCGGGAAGCTTGCGGATGACCTCGACAACCTTTCGGTCCAATAGACGAAAGTCGCCGGCATTCTCCGGGATCTTGTCCTTTGAGACCGCATTGTGGGCGCGATAGTAAAGACCGGCGGTCAGCCGCTTTGCAAGAGAATCGCTGGCGCGGCGGCGACGGACGCCGAACACCATTTCGTAGCCGTCGATCCATTTGGCGACCATTTCTGGCAGCACCTCTGGCGGGTCTTTCATGTCGACGTCCATCGGGATCACGGCTCTGCCCCGAGCGTGGTCGAGCCCGGCGGTGAGCGCGGCTTCCCTCCCGAAGTTGCGTGAGAGCGACAAAGCGCGGACGCGCCGCTCGCGCGCATTGGCCGCTGCAATGGCGGCGAGCGTGGAATCGGTGCTTCCGTCGTCGATGAAGAGGATTTCCCAGCTCTGGTTGAGAGCGATGCCGTCGAGGATTGCGGACACGCGTTCGACAAAGGAGGTGATCGCCGCTTCCTCATTCTTGACCGGCACGACGACCGAGAGCAGCGGCGGCAGCACGCCGCGCTTGACCAATTGTGGCTCGAGATCGCTGAGCGGATGGTCCGGCGCGATATTTGCGATGCGGCTGGGGTGACGGTCCACTTCTCGCCTTACTCCTCGTGGCGGAAGCTAAGGGGGAATGGTTACTGTCGGCTTTATTTCGGAGGCCGCAGCGACTCTCGATAGAGCCATTGCGCATCCGCCCGGGTTGCGGTTCGTTAGGCATCCGACCATGAGCGAGCAGCAGTGAACGTTGAGACCGCGACCGATTACGCGCATCACGAAGATGGCCTGCCGATCCCACGGCGCTACTGGTCCGCGGCAGGGATCTGGCTCGCGCTTGCTATGGCGGTGCTTGACGGAGCCATCGCCAATGTTGCGCTGCCCGTCATCGCGCGCGAGCTTGGAGCATCACCCTCCATCTCGGTGTGGGTGATCAACGCTTATCAGCTGACGATCACCATTCTGCTCTTGCCTCTGGCAGCGCTAGGTGACCGCATCGGCTACAAATGCATCTATATTCCGGGGCTTGCACTGTTCACGCTCGGGTCGGTCGGCTGCGCACTTGGCGGGACGTTGGGGCTGCTCATCGCCGCCCGGGTCTTCCAGGGCGTTGGCGCAGCCTGCATCATGAGCATGAACGCAGCCCTGGTCCGCGCAACATATCCAGCCCGGATGCTCGGCCGGGGCATCGGCTACAATGCGATGGTCTTGTCGATCTCGGCCGCCATCGGACCGACGCTTGCGGCTCTGATCCTCAGTGTCGGGTCATGGCAGTGGCTGTTCCTCATCAACCTGCCGATCGGCATTGCGGCGCTTATTGTCGGGAGGAAGGCGCTGCCCGATCCCCACGGACACGGGGGGCCGTTCGACTGGCCCTCGGCGCTGTTGAGCGGGGCGATGATGGGTCTGATTGTCTTCGGCGCCGAGACCTTCGCACGCGAAAGTTCGACAATCGGAGTTGCGCTGGGAGCGGCCGGAGCGATCGCCGGCATCGCGCTCGTCTGGCGCGAATGGGGTACGCCCAACCCGCTGATGCCGTTGGATCTGCTCAAAATTCCGGTCTTCACGCTTTCGATAACGACGTCTGTCGTCTCATTCGCCGCTCAGATGCTCGCTTATGTCGCAATACCGTTCCTGTTTCAGTCGGTGCTCGGCCGGAGCGTGTTCGCAACCGGATTGTTGATGACCCCATGGCCGCTCGCAGTCGGGGTCGCAGCGCCCATTGCCGGCCGGCTCGCCGACCGGATCAACGCGGGACTGCTCGGCGGCATCGGGCTCGCGATCTTTGCAGCCGGACTGTTTTTCCTGTCGCGGCTCGGGGCGTCCCCCGACAATTTCGACATCGCCTGGCGAATGGCCGTGTGCGGCCTTGGATTCGGATTGTTCCAGTCACCCAACAACCGGACGATCGTCAGCTCGGCGCCCAAGCCTCGCTCGGGCGCCGCGGGCGGAATGCTCGCGACGGCACGGCTACTTGGACAAACAGCCGGTGCGGTGGCAGTCGGGGCGGCATTCCACCTGTCGGGGATCCGGGTGACGCCAAGTCTGCTCCTCGCGGCCTCGATCGCAGCGCTCGTAGCTGCCGGTATCAGCCTGCTTCGGCTCAACGTTGCTCCGCCCGGACGGATTGCGGTCTATAAACCGATCCTCGATTAGCGGCTGGCATCGGCTGTTGCCCTAAGCTAGCGCCGGTGAATGACCGCGCTCGACGTTTTCGTGTTCTTGCTTCTCATCGGCGGCGGCGCCGTCGGCTTCGTTCGCGGCTTCGTCCATGAAGTGATCTCGATCCTCGCCTGGATTGTCGGAATCGCGATGCTCAAGCTGTTCCACACCCAGCTCTGGAGCGGTCTTGAGAACATGTTCCATACCAGCCCCGCTGCTGGCGCGGTCCTGGCCTTTGCCATTCTCTTCATTCCGAGCTTCGTGCTGGTGAAGCTCGTTGCCCGCTCGCTTGGCGGACGGACGAGGCGCTCTCCGGTGCTCGGGCCGTTCGACCGAGTGCTCGGTGGCGGCTTTGGACTGCTCAAAGGGCTCCTTGGAGCAACGCTCTTCTTTCTCCTCGCCAATCTTGCGACCGATATGGTCTATGGTCCGCAGGCCGATCGGCCCGGATGGATGACCAGGTCGCGTACCTATCCCCTGCTCAACGCAAGCGGCCGTGGCATCGTCGACTGGGTCCAGGCAAGGCGCGGCAGGCCGCAGGTGGAACAGCAATGATCCGCCTCCACGATACCATGGCGCGCGAGAAGCGGCCGTTCGTGCCGTTCAACAAGAAGCGCATCACGATGTACGTGTGCGGTCCCACGGTCTACGGCCGAGCGCACATCGGCAACGCCAGGCCGGCCGTCATCTTCGACACCCTGGCGCGGTTGATCCGGCACGAGTTCGGCGCAAAGAGTCTCGTCTATGCCCGCAATGTCACGGACATCGACGACAAGATCATCGCGGCGGCCGAGGCGGAGGGTGTAGACCCCTCGGCGATCACCGAGCGATTCGAACGCTACTATCTCGAGGACATGGGAGCACTCGGAGTCTTGCCGCCCGATATCGCGCCCCACGCAACGCACGAAGTCGCGGCGATGATCGGGATGATCGAGCAACTTGTCGATCTTGGCCATGCTTATGAAACGACGGGCCATGTGCTGTTCTCGGTCCCCAGCGATCCGGACTATGGGGTGCTGAGCAGGCGCGACCGCGAGCAGATGATCGCCGGCGCACGCGTCGAGGTTGCTCCTTACAAGCGCGACCCTGCCGATTTCGTGCTGTGGAAGCCAAGTCCGGAGGGTGTGATCGGCTGGGATTCCCCGTGGGGTCGCGGACGCCCCGGCTGGCACATCGAATGCTCGGCGATGATCAAGGCGCACCTTGGCGAAACAATCGACATTCATGGCGGCGGGCTCGACCTCATCTTCCCCCACCATGAGAATGAAATCGCGCAGAGCCGCTCAGCCCATTCGGGCGCGCCGCTCGCACGCTTTTGGGTTCACAATGGATTTGTCGACATGGGCATCGAGAAGATGTCGAAAAGCCTCGGCAACATCATCACGCCCGCCGAGCTCCTTGCCGAGGGGCACAGGGGCGAAACGTTGCGGCTGGCGCTTCTGTCGGCGCACTATCGTCAGCCGTTGCCGTGGACGGATGCGCTCATCGCCCAGGCTAAAGCGACGCTCGACGGCCACTATCGCAAGGCGCAGGATGCGGAACCAGGGGCGATCGACAGTGGAGTGATCGATGCTCTCGCGGACGATCTCAACACTCCGCTGGCCCTGTCGCGGTTGGCGGCAATCGACGACGCAGCGACCTTGAGGTCGAGCGCTCAGCTGCTGGGACTGCTCACAAGCACCAGCGAGCAGTGGTTCAGGGGCGATGCAAACGCTCTCGAGATCGAGCGACGCATCGCGCAGCGCACTGCCGCCAAGAAATCGCGCGACTTCGAGACCGCCGATCTTATTCGAGACGAGCTCAAGGCCGAAGGCATCATCTTGGAGGATGGGCCTGGCGGAACTACTTGGCGCCGGGAATGACTCTGCCGCCCTATACGACCGAGATCCTGCGCCTGGCAGCCTCACTGCAGGAGATGCGGGCGCTCGAGCGCGAGGACGGTCGCGCGGAGCTGCGTTCGCCTACCTGCGGCAGCCGGATCGCGATTGTGGTCCAGCTCGACCGCGACCGCCGAGTCCAGATGCTCTCCCAGCAAGTCCATGCCTGCGCCTTCGGTCAGGCCTCGGCCGCACTCGTCCAGCGGCATGCGGTCGGGCGTACCCACGATGAAGTTGCCGATGCGCTCGTCATGATCAGCCGCTGGCTCGCCGAGGAGCAGGACGAGGCCGGCGACTGGCCAGGAATTGCGGCGCTGGAACCTGCACGACCACGCAAAGGACGACACGGGGCTATCCTGCTGCCCTTCCGGGCGCTTCTTGCCGCAATCGAGTCGGCAAGGTGACCACGCCGGCCGAAACGGCTCAGGCGACCACAGCGATCCTCGAGAGCGGCGCGATAATGCTCGGCGCCGCCCTCGTGTTCGTCATGCTCTTTCGCCGGCTGAAACTCGGGGCAACTCTCGGCTATATTGTTGCCGGTGCACTGATCGGGCCCAGCCTATTGGGCCTTATTCGCGATCCCGAGCAGCTGACCAGCGTCACCGAGCTTGGAATCGCGCTGCTCCTGTTCATCGTCGGCCTCGAGCTTCAGCCGAGCCGCCTGTGGCGCTTGCGCAAGGACATCTTCGGCCTTGGCCTCGCGCAGGTCGTCCTCTGCGGCCTCGCGATCAGCGTGCTCATCTACTTCGCGCTCGGACTCTCTTTCGAGGCCGCGCTCGCGATCGGCCTACCGCTCGGCCTGTCCTCGACGGCGCAGGTTCTTCCAATGCTTCGCTCGGACAAC
>DATATH010000050.1:0-14499 GCA_036268895.1 Sphingomicrobium sp.
CGGTCGAGTGACGGGTTATCCAGGGAAGGGCTAGACAACTTCCTCCGGAACTGCCGGGAATGACTGCGGATGCGTTTGACCAAGGCGCGCGAACAGGAGCTTTGGCTCAGTCAGGACGATCAGCAGGAATCCGCCCGCCGAGCATGCGGCGGTGCCGATGATAAAGGGTAGCGGAGTGCCGTCGAACTGCTGGCCGATGATAAACCCGATCACAGCGGCGCCAATCGTGCCGACCATGCCTTGCACCGACGAGGCGGTGCCGGCGATCGGGGCCATATTTTGCATCGCCAACGTCCCGAAATTCGATGAGGTGAATGCGAAGCTTGCCATCGTGAGGCCTTGGAAGACGATAAACAGCGGCAGCGTTTCAAATCCCGAAAGCGCGCAGAGGGCGTGGACCGCAGTGATGAGTGCCATTGCCAAAGAAGCGCTGTGTCCAACTCGGCGAAGGCCGAAGCGGCCAACCACCCGCGAGTTGAGCCATGAGGCCAATGCCATCGGAGCGGCGATCGAAGCAAAGACGAGCCCGATATACCGACCGTCATGAAACGCGTCGGAAACGATTTGCTGGATCGATGAAATATAGGCGACCAGCCCGGAGAAGCTAACGGTCACAGCTAGAGTGTAGCCGCGCGACTGTCGATCAAGGATGGCTTCAAGAATGGCGCCGCCCATCGCGTGCCAGCTGAGTGGGCGCCGGAACTCGGGATGCAGAGTTTCCGGAAGCCGGATCGAAGGCCAGACCACCATAGCCACGGCATAAAATGCAAGTACCAGGAAGATCGCTCGCCACGACGCGAACAGCAAAATCAGCTGGCCGATATTCGGCGCAAGAACCGGGACCAGCATGAAGGTCATGAACACGAGGCTCATGACTCGCGCCATTGCCTCAGCCTCAAAGAGGTCGCGCACCATCGCGACGACGAGCACTCGCGAGGCAGCGGCACTAGCTCCCATCAGGACACGGCCGGCGATCAGCAGCGCAAAGGTCTGAGCTACGCCGCAAAGCAGCGCGAACAACCCGTAGAGGATGACTCCGGTGGCCATGATCGGCTTGCGCCCGAAGCGGTCGGCTAGCGGGCCCCAGATCAGTTGCGTCGACGCGAAGCCGACGAAATAGGCAATGACGACGAGCTGCTGCTGATTCTCGTGCGCAACTCGGAGCGATTGCCCGATTTGTGGAAGCGCCGGGATCATGGCGTCGATTGCGAAGGAGTTCAGCGCCATCAGCGCGGCGAGCATGATTGTCATCTCGCGCGTTCCGGGGCGCTTCACGCCGTCATGGGCGATGGATTCGAACATGGGTTGCGCCTGCTGGCCGATTGGTCGGAGCCGTGCAACATCCGGCGCAATCGGGGAGAGGAGGCGATATGATTGAGAGGCGCGGATTTCCAGCGGCATTCGCCGCTGCGATGACGCTGCCAGCTGCCGGAATGTGCTTCTCGGACGAACCGGGGATCTACATCCCGGGCAAGTTCGGGATCCGGCTTGAGGACTGCTGGCACATGACCGCGGCCGGACCGAAATTCTTCAGCAATCCGGCGCCGAGCATCGACCGGCCATTTGGCTAGCCCTCAGCCATGCTCCGCCGATGGGCCGGCGCGTGAGGCGGCTCGATATCGGCGGGTTTGGCCGCATCGAGCGTCCCTTCCCAGCGCGCGACCACGCTTGCCGCAACCGCGTTTCCAACAACGTTCGTTGCCGATCGCCCCATGTCGAGAAAATGGTCGACCGCAAGAACCAGCAAGATCCCTGCCTCGGGAATTTTGAACAGAGGAAAGGTCGCAGCGATCACGACGAGACTGGCGCGCGGAACTCCGGCCATTCCCTTGGACGTGACCATCATCACCAGAAGCATCGTGATTTGCTGGCCGATGCCGAGATGGATGCCATAGGCCTGCGCGATGAAGATCGAGGCGTAGGTCATGTACATCATCGACCCGTCGAGATTGAACGAATAACCCAATGGGAGGACGAAGCTCGCGATGCGCGGGGGCACCCCAAAGCGATCGAGAGCCTCCAGGGTTCTGGGGTAGGCGGCTTCCGACGAGGCGGTTGAGAAAGCGAGCACGACCGGGTCGCGGATGTAGCGAACGAGGTGGCGCGTTCTGGGGCCAACGATCAGGAAGCACACCCCGACAAGAAGCGCCCAGAGGCCCACCAGCCCAAGATAGAAGCTGCCCACGAACTTGCCGAAGGTCGCGATTATCTGAGGTCCTCGCTCGGCGATGGCGCTGGTTACGGCAGTGAAGACTGCGAGCGGGGCGAAGCGCATCACATAGTCGGTCACCTGGAGCATCACTTTCACCAGGCTTCCAACGCCGCGGACAATCGGACCGCCCGCTTCGCCGATCGCCGTGAGAGCCACTCCGAAGAAGATCGAGAAGATGACGATCGGAAGGATGTCATTCGTGCTCATTGCATCGAAGATCGAGGACGGGACGAGGTGCGTCACGAAATCCTTGAGGTTGAACGAGCCCGTTTCGACCCCGCTCGTCGCTGTCGTCGGAGGAATCGGGAGGTTGAGGCCCACGCCTGGCTGAAACAGGTGCACGAGGATGAAGCCGAGGGTCAGGGAGACCAGGCTTGCCAGGATGAACCAGCCGAGTGAGCGCACTCCGATTCGGCCGAGCGCTGCGACATCGCCCATGTGGGCGATTCCAGCCACCAGCGTCGAGAAGACGAGCGGCGCGATGATCATCTTGATGAGTCGAAGAAAGAGCACGGTGACGATGCTGAGATAATCGGCGATCGACTTTAGGCGAGCAGCTGCGGCCGGTGTGCCGTCATCAAGAGCGTAATTGATTGCGCAGCCCGCGATGATGCCGAGAACGAGGGCGATCAATATGTAGCGGGTCAGTCGCTTCGCCATGAAAGTCCTTCCGTGACCCGACCCAAGCCGGTGGTTCAAACCGCGTCAAGCTTCACAGCCGTGGATTGCCTGGGCTAGGGCCGAGCCATGGCCGATGACATGCTGCAGTTCGGGCGCGCAATCCTGCACGACGAAGCGCGTGCGCTGGACGAGCTTGCCGACAGCCTCGATGGACCTTTCGAGGATGCTGTGCGCCTGATCCTTGGCTGCAAAGCGAAGCTGATCGTCAGCGGTCTTGGCAAATCCGGCCATGTCGCAAGAAAGATCGCCGCGACCTTCGCTTCGACCGGCACCACGGCGACCTTCCTTCATCTCGCCGAAGCGATCCACGGCGATCTCGGAATGGCGAGCGATGGCGATGTTGCAATCCTCATTTCACAAAGTGGCGAGACACCCGAGCTGGAACCGGTGGTCGATCATTTCCGCGAGGCTGGAATTCCCATCATCGCAATTACCGGCAACGGCGCATCCATGCTGGCAAAAGCTGCCGCCGCGGCGCTTCTTCTTCCCCACTGGCCCGAAGTCGGTCCGGAATCGGTCGCTCCGACGACCTCAACGACCATGACGCTCGCCCTCGGCGATGCTCTGGCAATGACCGTCATGCGTCAGAAGGGTTTCACCCGCACGGACTTTGGTCGCCTTCACCCCGGCGGCGCACTCGGCGCGCGGCTTAAGGCCGTGAGCCGGTTGATGCACACGGGCGATGCGCTGCCGCTGACGAGCGAAGCTTCATCGATGCATGATACGATCGTCGAGATGTCCGCCAAGCGGCTCGGCATCGTCGGTGTTGTCGACGAAGCTGGATATCTTATCGGAGCGATTACGGACGGCGACCTCAGGCGACATATCGAGCAGGGTCTCGACCATGAGGCCGCCGAGTTCATGACTCGCGATCCCAAGACCATCTTGCCGGACGCGCTCGTCGATGACGCGCTCGGCCTTTTCGAAGAATATAGGATCACCGCGCTCTTCGTCGTCGAGCCGGGCGAGGGAGGAAAGAAGCCTGTAGGCGTTCTCCACATCCACGACTGCCCGCCGGCGCGATGAACACGGTCATCCTGATTCCGGCTCGCTATTCCTCGTCCCGATATCCGGGCAAGCCTCTGGTCGAATTGAAAGGCGCTGGCGGAACGCCCAAGCCTCTGATCCAGCGCAGCATCGAGGCGGCACGGAAGGTGAGCGGCGTCTCTGGAGTGTTTGTCGTCACGGACGACGAACGGATCGCCGAGGCGTGCGCACCGGCGCGCGTCGGGATCATCATGACTTCGCCCGAATGCCGCAACGGTACGGAGCGGTGCGCGGAGGCGCTTGCTCAGCTTCACGAGCCCGACCTCATCATCAACTTCCAGGGGGATGCCCTGCTGACGCCGCCCGGGTTCGTCGAGGCGCTCATCGCGCGAATGGAGGCCGACAGTGATGCGCTGGTCGCCACACCCGCGATGCGCCTCACGAGCAACGAGGTGCGGATGGTGCAGGCCGACGAAGCGGCCGGACGAGTTGGCGGAACGAGTGTTGTGACGGACAATTCTGGATTCGCGCTCTATTTTTCAAAGCGGCTCATTCCGCATCTTCCGAAGAGCGCGCTCGCTGGGGAGATGTCCCCGGCGCGGCTGCACGTTGGAGTTTACGCTTACAGGCCAGAGGCGCTCGAGCGTTATATCTCGACCCCGGTTAGCGAGCTGGAGACGCTTGAAGGGCTGGAGCAGCTCCGGTTCTTGGTGGCCGGCATGCCGATCGCTGTCGTGGACGTAGAAACGCCGTCTTTCGCGCTTCGCGAGCTGAATAATCCCGAGGATGTCTTGCCGATCGAACAGGCTCTTGAGGAGGCCGGCCTCGAGTGAGCCCGTGGGACCGGCTGGACTTGGGATACAGGCTGGTCCTGTGCGATGTGTGGGGCGTCATCCACAATGGCGTCGAGCTTTATCCTGGCGCCGCCCGGCGACTTCGGCAGTGGCAGAACGAAGGGCGATGCGTCGTCCTGCTCACCAATGCCCCACGAACCGCCGAGGCCGTCGAACGGCAGCTTGAACGGATTGGTCTGCCCCGGGACGCCTATTCCTTCGTCGCTACAAGCGGGGAAGCGGGCATAGAGGCTCTCAACAGGATCGGGAGACCAGTTGGTTTCATCGGGACTGCGGGCGACCGCGACGAGCTGGAGGGCAGGGGCGTTCGGATCGCCCAAAATGACGATTTCACTGAACTTGCGTGCACCGGAGTCCGGGAGGGTGAGCCAGACCCACAAGACTATCGCGCCGAACTCGAGCAGCTCGCCGGCCGCGCAGTCCTTATGCATTGTCTCAACCCGGACCGAGTGGTGGTACGGGGCAGCGTTCCCGAGGCATGCGCCGGGTCGCTCGCCGACATCTATCAGACGATCGGGGGACCGGTGACCTGGTACGGCAAGCCGTTCCGGGCAATTTACGAGCATGCCCTTCAATTGGCCGGCAATCCGCCAAAGGACGAGGTGCTTGCCGTTGGCGACGGCCTCCAGACTGATATACTTGGAGCCGCACGCATGGGGTTCGACACCGTCTTCATAGCGGGCGGAATTCATTCCGGAGAGCCGTTTCCAGCGGATTTTGCGAAGAGACATGGTCTTGGCGACTGGCAGCCGGTAGCCGTTGTCGATGGCCTCGATTAGACAGTGGGAATGAACCTACTCGGCCGACACGTCGGGCTCGATCAGCCATTGTTTCTCATCGCCGGCCCATGCGTGGTCGAAAGCGAAGAGTTGCAGCTTCGGACCGCCGGGCGCCTCAAGGGCATAACCGACAAGCTCGGTATCTTCTTCATTTTCAAATCGAGCTTCGACAAGGCGAACCGCTCGTCTGACAAGAGCTACCGTGGGCTCGGCATGGAGGAAGGGCTCCGAATTCTCGAGACCGTCAGGAAAGAGTTCAACGTGCCGGTGCTGACGGACGTTCACGACATCCCGCAAATCGGACCCGTCGCCGAGGTCGTGGACGTCCTCCAGACCCCAGCTTTCCTCGCAAGGCAGACCGATTTCATTCATGCAGTCGCCGCCTCGGGAAAGCCGGTAAACATCAAGAAGGCGCAGTTCATGGCGCCGCACGACATGATGAATGTCGTCGAGAAGGCGCGGACCGCCGCCCAGGCGGCCGGTGTCAACGAAGATACGATCATGGTCTGCGAGCGGGGCGCATCGTTCGGCTACAACAATCTCGTCTCCGACATGCGGAGCCTCGCAATCATGCGCGAAACTGGTTGCCCGGTTGTTTTCGATGCGACTCACAGCGTCCAGCTTCCTGGCGGGGAAGGAACAAGCTCGGGCGGGCAGCGCGAGTTTGTGCCGGTCCTGGCACGCGCCGCGGTCGCCACCGGAGTTTCGGGCTTGTTCATGGAAACCCATCCCGACCCCGCGAACGCCAGGTCGGATGGCCCGAACGCCTGGCCGCTCGATCGAATGGAAAGCCTGCTCACGACTCTGGTTGAGCTCGACCACCTCGTGAAAGAACGCGGGTTCGAGGAGACGGGCCTCTAGGCGGGCTTGGGGCTTCGCACCCGCCGGTACTCGCGGCTGAGCCAGGATGATATGACCGCGACAGTCGCGACCGCGGAAAATACTGGTCCTCGAACCGGCCCCTTCATTTGCAAATGGTCTAGGAAACTCCGCCGCGAGGAGCACAAAGGGCGAGCCAAGCCGGCCGGGTGAGTCCGGATTGCGATCGGGAACTCTAGCTTCAGGCCGGCTCAGGAACGCTTTGCTCGATCACCCTGTCCGCAAGCGGCCCGTTGAGCTCGGCGAGATGGTCGAACTCGGCCTCGTAAGTAGCAAGGCCCTGGCTTTGCGAGCGGAGTTCGGCCTCGAGGCCCGCCAGCTCGGCTTCGGGAATCAGGGCGTCGATCCGGTCCCAGCCTGCCCAGCCGTCGCGCGGGCCCATACCGAGCATCTGGCCTCGGCGGCCCGCGATCGCCGAAGTGATCCGGCTGGTCGCGCTGGACGGGCAGACAACTGTCAGCTTGTGCATGGGCTCGAGGAGGTGCGGCTGGGCGTTCGTCAGCGCTTCGTGCATCGCGATTCGGCCAGCCAGCCGGAACGCAAGCTCGGAGCTGTCGACGCTATGATAACTGCCGTCGACAAGCGTGACGCCGCAATCGACCACCTGGAAGCCAAGGGGTCCTTTTACCATCGCCTCCCGAACCCCGTCCTCGACGGCTGGGATCCACTGCTTGGGCACCGATCCGCCGTGGATCTTTTCCTCGAAAACGAAGCCCGAACCGCGGGGAAGCGGCTTCACCTCGATGATCACGTCACCGAACTGGCCATGACCCCCGGACTGCTTCTTGTGGCGGCCCTTTTGAGTGATCGTTTTGCGGATCGATTCGCGATACCCGACTGTCGGGGTAGAACTCTTCACTTCAACTCCGAAGCGCCGTTTAAGCCGTCCCAGGACCGTGTTCAGATGCTCGTCGTTGACGCCGCGCAGGCGGATTTCGTGATTTGCATCGTCATGTTCGATGATCAGCGCAGCGTCCTCCTCGCCGAGGCGCTGGAGAGCGCCCGACAGTTTGACGTCGTCCTTCCTGTCGGCCGGCTCGATCGCAATCGCGCAGTTTCGCGCCGGATAGTAGATTTCGACGTCCACGGGGGCCTTTCCAAGGGAGAGCCACTGTCCCGCCTTGATCGTGTCGATCTTGGCAACGGCGACAACATCGCCGTCGCGCGCTTCGCCTATCTTCTGTGTCTTCTCGCCTTGCACCTTGAACAGGGAGCCGACCCGGGCGTGATCTCCATCACCGGTCTTGAGGTCCGAACCCTCAGTGATCTTCCCGCCAAGGACTCTTGCCATGGCAAGGCGGCCGATCGATCCGTGGACGATCTTGAAGACGTACATCGAAGGAGCGCTGACATCGAGCCGTTTCGCAGCCCCGGCCGCCGACGGTGCTTCGTGTCGCATCGCTTTCAAGAGCCGGCGAACGCCCCATGAGCTGATCGCCGATCCGAACAGGACCGAAACTCCGAGACTCTCCCCGGTTTCTCGGGCGAGATCCTGGAGGATCTTCTCGCGTGCGGGCGCCTGGTCCATCAGCAACTGCTCCAGGAGCTCGTCATCATGGTCGGCGAGCTGTTCGAGCATTTGGGTACGGGCCTGGTTCTCGCGTTCCTGAAGATCGGACGGGATATCGATTCGTTCGGACGGCTGGCCGGCTCGATATTTGAAGGCATATTCGAGTGCGAGGTCGACAAATCCGCTGATCTTTTCACCGTCCCAGATCGGAATCTGGCGCGCGATCAGCGGCGACACGCTCATCGGCTGGAGCGCCGACAGGAGATCGCGGATGCGCCCGTGGGCCTGGTCGATACGATTGACGAAGACGAGATGCGGAATACCGAGCTCGTCGAGAGCGCGAAGGGCCGGAGCGGATAGCGCCGCGCGCGTCGGGTCGGGATCGACAACGACGATTGCGACGTCCGCAATGGCGAGCGCCTTGGCGCCATCGGCCGAGAAGCCGACGGAACCGGGGCAGTCGAGCAATGCGAAGGAATCGCCGAGATAGTCGAAATTGTAGAGGTTGAGTTCGGTAGAGCCGCCGCGCTGGCGAGCTTCAGGGCTCGAATCGCCGATGCTGGAGCCGTTGGCCGTTGATCCCAATCGATCCGTGGCGCCGGCTGCAAACAACATCGCTTCGGCAAGGCTGGTCTTTCCCGCGCCGGCGGGTCCCACCAGCGCGATTACTCGAGTGCCCTTTGCAGATTCTCCAGCCATACGACTCTCCCTCCGTCCGGTTCACGGGCGCTCCGAGTCGCTGAAGGCGCTCGAAGCGCTCTTCGTTGATATATTCACCGTCCGACTGTTTTCGACCGTTGGCAAGAGCCATCGTTTCGCCTGCGACGCTTCGTCGCGGAACGCGGGCGATTGGACCGTGGTTTGGCGCCCATGATTGATCCCAAGGGACATGAGGCGAGCTCTCCGGCGGAAATGCCCTCGCCGGCATGGAAAGACATTCTGGCGCGTACCTACAAGCGCACCCGGGACGATAATGTCGCACTCGTGTCGAGGCGCATGGGCCGCCGACAATGTCGCTACTGACGACACGGTCCAGGACCGCCCGGAGAAGCAGCGCGAAGGCGACCAGCTTACCCGCTCCGCACCGAAAGTGGCGAAAGAGAAGGGCTAGGCCGCCGGAAGCAGACGCCGCTCGCCGGCGAGCCTCAGGAGCGCTGCCTGAAGCTTTTCGAACGCCCTCACCTCGATCTGGCGGATGCGCTCGCGGCTGACACCATAGACCTGGCTCAGTTCTTCGAGAGTCTTCGGCTCGTCGGCGAGGCGGCGTTCCATCAAGATGTGCTTCTCGCGGTCGTTGAGCGATTCCATCGCTGTCATGAGCAGGTCGTGTCGGACCCGAGTTTCCTCGTCTTCGGCAATGCGCTCATCCTGGAGCGGGCCGGTGTCCACAAGAAAGTCCTGCCACTGATTCTCAGCGCCCTCATCGCCTTTGAGCGGTGCGTTGAGGCTCGTGTCGCCGCCCATCGCCATTCGGCGGTTCATCGACACGACTTCTTCCTCACTAACGCCGAGATCGGTCGCGATCTTGGTTACGTCCTGGGGTTTGAGGTCGCCTTCCTCGAACGCATCGATCTGGTTTTTCATCCGCCTGAGATTGAAGAAGAGCTTCTTCTGGGCAGCCGTGGTACCCATTTTCACCAAGCTCCACGAGCGCAGGATGAATTCCTGGATCGAGGCCCTGATCCACCACATGGCGTAGGTGGCGAGGCGGAAACCCCGATCGGGTTCGAACTTCTTCACGCCCTGCATCAGGCCGATATTGCCTTCGCTGATGAGCTCGCTGACCGGCAGCCCGTAGCCACGGTAGCCCATTGCAATCTTGGCAACGAGGCGAAGGTGAGAATTGACCAGCTTTGCCGCAGCCTCGGTATCACCATGCTCGCGCCAGCGTTTGGCGAGCATATATTCCTCCTCCGGCGAGAGGATCGGGAATTTCTTGATCTCCGCGAGATAGCGGTTGAGTCCGGCCTCCCCGCCGGACGCGGGGAGCGAGACGATCCCTTTTCTTTCAGCCATATTGTCCGTCTTTCTCCCTTTTTAGGGCTTTCCTGCCCTAGACGGTTAAACTTTATACACCAAGCGCCCGCTTCAGTTCCTGCATGTCGGGCGGCATGGCACTTGAGAACGACAATCTGTTCTTTGTTACGGGGTGCGTGAATCCAAGCTCCACGGCGTGCAATGCCTGCCGGTGAAATCCAAGTTCCTTCAGCACCTTGCCATGGATCTTGCCTGCCCGGCCGTAAACTGGGTCGCCGAGCAGCGGGTGGCCGATCGAAGCCAGGTGAACCCGCACCTGGTGAGTCCGGCCGGTTTCGAGCCGGCATTCGACAATTGCCGCGTCCTTGAGTGTTTCCACCCGTTTCCAGCGAGTCACCGCGCGCTTGCCTCGATGTCCCTCGACGATCGCGATTTTCTTTCGGTTGGTGCCCGAACGGGCAAGCGGAGCATCGATGATGCCCTCGCCCAGTTTCGGAACACCTGCGACGATCGCAATATACCGACGCTCGATCGAATGGGCAGCAAACTGTTTCCCGAGACCCTCGTGAGCGACATCGGTCTTGGCGACGACCAATAGACCCGACGTGTCCTTGTCGATCCGATGGACGATTCCTGGCCGGGCCACACCGCCAATTCCAGACAGATTTCCGGCGCAATGATGGAGAAGCGCATTGACGAGCGTTCCGTCCAAATTGCCGGCCGCCGGATGAACCACCAGCCCGGCGGGCTTATCGACCACGAGCAGGTGCTCGTCCTCGAACACGACAGCGAGCGGGATGTCTTGCGGTTCATTGTGCGCAGGCGCGGCCTCCGGCACCACAATACGAAGGGCCTCGCCGCCTCTGACCTTCAGCGCCGGATCACGAATCGCGGAGCCTTGCGTTTCCACAGCGCCGCTGCGGATCAGTGCCTTCAAACGCTCGCGCGAAAGGGTTGGAATAGCGGCGGCGAGCGCCCGGTCGAGCCGCCAGCCTGCATGGGTGGCCTCCAGGCGCACATTGATCGTCTGAATTCCCCCCATCTTCCTTCAAGAATATGGGTTTTCTGACGCCGCCGTTCAATGGCGCCACCTTGCGTGAGGTTAAACTCTGCCGCATTCAGCGCCGCGTGAAAGCGGTCGATCTTGCCAGTCTCCTTTGCTCGAGACTCTGTCACGACCTGATGTCGCCGGTCGGCGCTTTGAACAACGGGATCGAACTGCTCGGGGACGAGACCGATCCGGAGATGCGCGAGAAGTGCCTGGAACTGCTCGGGGACAGCGCGCGGGCGACCGCCAACAAGCTCAAATTCTTCCGCCTCGCGTTTGGCGCCGGAGGCGGATTCGCCGAAGAAATCGACACGTCCGAGGCACGGGCGACCCTTGAGGGTCTGTTCGGAGCGGAGGGGAAGGTCGAGCTCGGCTGGGTTGTCGAGAGCGAGAAGCTTCCAAAAGGGGCGATCAAGCTTCTGCTCAATCTCGCCCTGCTCGCGGGCGATGCGCTCGTTCGCGGTGGGCGGCTCGATATTGGAGCCGAACGAAGCAACGGCGAGATCGAGCTGGCGGTGCGCGCCGAAGGCCCCCGAATTCTTCTCGATCCTGTGCTCCGCGAAACCCTTGCGACAGGTGGCGGCGAAACCGTCGAACCCCGAGCGGCCGGTGCCTGGCTTGCCCATAGCCTCGCCGCCGAAGGTGGTGGTTCGATCCGGTTTTCGGATGCTTCTAGCGACGTTCTGATGATCGGAGCGACGCTCCCGGGAACCTGAGGAACGTATGACTGCTGGCCACAAGGGTCTCTTGGATGCGAGCTCAGGGCGTCCGTGGCGGACCGGCGCGCCGTTCCTTCGCGATTAGGCTCAGGACAGGGATAACGGCGCGTTAACACCTGGTCGGCATAAGGCTTCCCGAAGCAGCGCTTAGGGGCCGGCCAAGCCGATGGATGACCTGATTGCCGATTTCGTAGCCGAATGCCGCGAAATGCTCGAAGCCCTGGGCGGGGAGATCGTCGCCTGGGAGGCGCAGCCCGACGAGCGCGCTCGCCTCGACAGCATCTTCCGTTTCGTTCACACCGTGAAAGGCAATTGCGGCTTCTTTGATTTCCCGAGGCTCGAGGCGCTTAGCCATGCCGCCGAGGATGCGCTAGCGGATGTACGCGCGGGCCGCCGAAACGCCGACGCCCAGATGGTTAGCGCGGTGCTTGGGATCATCGATCGTATCGGGGAGATGATCGCCGCAATCGAAGCGGGCGAGGAAATGCCCGCTGGCGACGACAGCGCACTCATCCATGCGCTCGCTCCTGGCGCGGAGGGCGTGGCCGCTGCGGTCACGATCGCCGTTGCCGAGGGTCATGGCCGCGCCGCTTCGGCCCCGCGAACGATCCGGCTCTCGGTAGAGCTGCTCGACCGAGTGATGAGCACCGTTTCCGACATGGTTCTTGCTCGCAACGAGCTGGCCCGCCGGCTTCGCGAGAGCCCAACCGATGTTCCGGTGGACGGCGCGTTTGAGCGACTTTCGGCGATCATCGCTGACATGCGTGACGCAATCACTCGAACGCGCATGCAACGTATCGAAAATCTCTTTGTCGGATTGCCGCGGATGGTGCGCGACCTCTCTGCCGAACTCGGCAAGCAGGTGCTCGTCGATATCGAGGGAGGGGACGTCGAGCTCGATCGCGAGATGATCGAGATGATCCGCGATCCCTTGACCCACATCATCCGCAACGCAGTCGATCACGGAATTGAAAAGCCGGCAGATCGCCTCAGGGCGGGAAAGCGAGAGATCGGAATTCTCTCGGTATCAGCGCGCCAGTCAGGCAATCAGATTCTTATCGACATCCATGATGATGGACGTGGTATCGATGGCAAGAATCTCGTTGCCAGGGCACTCGACTCCGGCTTCCTTGAGAAAGACGATGCCGCGAAACTGAGCTCTCGCGAACAGTTGGCGCTCATTTTCGAAGCTGGCCTGTCGACCGCCAAGGAAGTCACGTCCATCTCGGGTCGGGGTGTCGGCATGGATGTCGTGCGTTCCAACGTCGAGCGGATCGGCGGCGTCGTCGAGGTCGACAGCAGGCTCGGCGAGGGAACGCGCATGACCCTGCGCGTGCCGCTGACCCTGACAATCATACCAGCACTCACGGTCTCGATAGACGGTCAGCATTTCGCGATTCCCCGGTCTGCGATCGAGGAGATCGTCCGCGCCAATGGCGAGAGCGTAACGCTCGAGCATCTCGGCGGCGCAGGCGTCGCCACCATCCGCGGCCGCCGGGTGCCTGAGATCTCGCTTGCTGAAATCCTCGGTATTGAAAGCGCAGTCCTGGAGAAGGATCGTACCCTGATTGTGCTTCGGCCTGCCGGCGGCGACCTCTACGCACTCTTGGTCGACCGGATCCACGATCATGAAGAGCTGGTGGTAAAACCCGCAGCCCCGGCCGTGATGGCGACCGGTCTTTATGCTGGAACTACGCTCGCCGACGACGGCAGTCCGATTCTGCTGTTCGACCCGGCCGGGCTGGCCCAGGTTGGCGGCATCAAGCTCGAAACTCTGGAGCGCTCGAGCCGTATCGCCGAAGGGCCGGCGGCGAGCCCTTCGAAATCCATCCCCGTGCTGCTGTTCCGGGCAATGGATGGCAGTCGCCGCGCACTGCGCCTCGCGGTCGTCGACCGGATCGAGGAGGTCCCGGCCATTTCAGTAAGGAAGGCGGCCGGCCAGCTTCGCGTTCAGGTCGGCGATGTGATCCTTCCGCTTGCCGGCGCAACTGGTTCGGAGCTTGGAGAGGGCAAGGTTCGTCTTTTCCGGCTCAACGATGGCTCACATGAGATCGGCTACGTATTTGCCGAGGTCATCGACTTTGCGACGATCGACAATGAAGTTATCCACGCCGAGTGTCCGGGCGAGGTCAGCGGCGTTTCCCTTGTCAATGGTGAACCGGCCGAGCTGGTCGACGCGCACTGGCTGTTCGCGAAGCATGTCGGCGCCGCTGCACGGACGATGGAGCAGCTCGTTTGTCGTCTGCCTAGCGAGGACCCTTGGATGCAGAACATGCTGCGACCGATCGTGGAGGCGGCAGGCTACCAGGTCGTCGGCGACGAGCACGAGGGAGACGCGGATCTCGTCATCGCCGCAAAGGGCGGGGAAGTCGTTGACGACTCGGCGAAAAGGACGATCTGGCTGAGGACCGATCCGGAGACTTCCGGCAAGAAGGACGACAGCATCTATCGCTACGACCGTGCAGGACTCCTGTTGGCGCTCCAGACCGCCGGCACACGGAGAGGCAAATGAACGAGCTCCTGCTTGTGGTCACGATCGCGGCTGAACGTGTTGCGCTGCCGGCGGCGTCGGTCGAATCGGTTGTCGAGCTCGACACCTTGATCCCGGTTCCGCGTGCTGCGCCGCATGTTGCGGGTCTGTCGGCGCTTCGCAGTCGCGTTTTGACCGTCATCGATTGCAAGCGCTCGCTCGAGCTCGGTGCAAGCGATTGCTCGGACGGAATCCGCGAAGCGGCCGTCGTCGAGTTCGATGGTCATCATTATGCGCTGATCGTCGATCTCGTCGAAGACGTGGTCGAGGCGCTTTCGGAGCCGGCACCCATTCGAGCCACGATGGGCGGCGGGTGGGAGCGA
>DATATH010000051.1:0-1864 GCA_036268895.1 Sphingomicrobium sp.
ACCCTCAGGGTTCGCGACGGCTACCGAATTCTCGAACCCTACAACAACCGGGTGATCCAGCTGTCTTCGTATGACGACGGCGTCGTCTTCGAGCGCAAGATGGTGCCGGCTCAGCTGCAAGAGGGCGCCCTCGTCTTCGAAGTCGGCTTGCAGGCCACCAAGCCCGGGAGGCATCCGATCAACGGGATCTTTCGCGTTGGTTACATCCATGACCCCGACGAGTTGTCCATGGTGTCGGTGCCGCTGATCGCCAATGTCACGGGAACCGAGTAGTTCGGACGCGGCCGGAAATCACCGGGAAGCGGCTGCGAGCAACTTGAGCGCGGCCGACGCGGCGCCATAGCCGTTGTCGATGTTGACGACAACGAGGCCGGGCGAGCAACTCGCCAAGGCGGCGTGCAACGCGGTCGTTCCGCCATTGGCGACGCCATAGCCCACCGAAGTCGGAACCGCGATGACCGGCGCGGACACAAGGCCGGCGAGCACGCTGAACAAGGCGCCCTCCATGCCGGCGACGGCGATCAAGACCCGGAATTTGCGAATCTCTTCGATTCGATCCATCAGTCGCCAAAGCCCGGCGACCCCGACGTCGGCAATGACCGGGGCGTCATGGCCAGCGAATGCCAGCGTGCGCGCCGCTTCTCTCGCGACGGAGAGGTCCGAGGTCCCGGCAGCTACGATGCCGACGCCGTCAGCCGTCAGGTCTGCAATGCCGCCCAGAATAGCGGTCGACGAAAGCGGTTCGTAGTCGAGCAGGTCGGTGGATGGTCCGGACAGGGCGGCGTATTCAGCCTGACCTAGACGAGTGAATAGCAGGCGTCGGCCGGCTGCATGGGCCAACCCGATGATGGCTTCGATTTGGGCGGTGGTTTTCCGTGCGCAGAAGACGGCCTCCGGCACGCCGGTTCGAGATTCGCGATCCCAATCGATCTGGAAATCCACGCGTTACCCCCGAACGAACATCGACCCTCGGCGGTAACGCGCAACTCCCACAAAGGCTCGGCCATTTTCCTCGCAGAGCGCGCCCGCGATCTCGGTCAAGACCAGAAAATCCTCGACCTCCTGACCGACCTCGATGACCACGCCCGCGCGGGTTATGCGGCAACGTAATGTCGAGTTCGACGGGACAAGATCGGCGAGGCGCGTCTCGACGGCATCGATGAAGATGAGGTCGGCGGCGTCGATGGCGATGCCAGTTTCAACCCGGCTGGCCAAGCAAGGTTGAGCCGGCAGCTCCGAAATGTCATTGAGCCCCTCTCGACGGGCCAGCTCGCGGATCGCGCCTTTATCCATACCTGCCTCGATGAAGGGATGGACGACGTTGCGTTCCGCCGCGGCCAGCAGACCGGGTCTATAGTCTCCTAGATCGTCGAGATTGGCGCCGGAGGCTATTGCGTACGGCGTCAGCTCGCGAATGCGCTCATAGAGATTCGTCTTACAAAAGTAACAGCGATCGACCGGATTGTCGCGATAGCGAGGGTCGTCGAACTCCCCAGCGCCTGTGACAATCAAATGCCAGCCTTCCGCATCGGCGAAATTGCGAACCCGCCGGGTGGCGAAGGGCGGCACAGCCGGCGAGACAGCATGGATCACGCAAACCTTGGCTTCCCCATGGCGATGAGCGAAGGTCGCCAGTGTGAGGCTGTCCACCCCGCCACTCACCGCAACGGAGAGTCCTTTGTGGCGGGCGATTGCCTCGGCGAGCCTGTTATCGCACTCGATCGAACTCATTCTAAAGTCCCGTCCTCGGTAAGTCGCTTCCGTCGTCGCCGCGCTTCGAGGCTGTCGTCGACTAGATCGTCGTTCTCGACCTTTGCCGAAATTTCTCCCACTGGGCGGCGCACTGTCTTGACGCCAACCGGAC
>DATATH010000052.1:0-1759 GCA_036268895.1 Sphingomicrobium sp.
CGGCCGCTCTGGTTGCTTGAGCTTCGAAGAGATGCGCAGCGCTGCCTGCGATGCTCCCTTGCCGCTTTGCCCTGTTGAAAGTTCATCCCGGGAGGCTGCTTAATGGTCGCACGTACAGAGACCGTGACAAAAGTCGCGATCGACAGCAGCCGCCGACCGTGGCGCAATCTCGTCTCGGCATGGGTATGTGCGTCTCGTCCGCGATTCGACCCCTGTTGCGCTCGCGGCGATGGCCGCGAGGAATGATCGAAAGGACATGAAATGAGCGATGCCCCGGTCGCACGAGTCTTTGACGCGAGCTTGCCCAACGTGGCTTCGCCGGTTCGGATCAGCTCGTTTTTCGATGCCCAGGTGTTTGTTCGGCGATGGGCGATCAGAGACAAGGATCCGGCTGTACGCGTTCTGCTTCGCCGGATGGAGAAGGCGAATTCATCCGAAGCGGCCACCAGCGCGATTGAGGAGCTGAAGCGGGAGCTTGCCCGGCGAGGGCTGCTGCCGGAAATGCTGATACGAACGTGATCTCGATGCTCGCCGGGAACCGGGGGAGTTGCGGCGGAGCAGTTTTGGATGTGCGGGAGCTTCGCTCTAGAGCATGATCCCGAAAAGTTGATACCGGTTTTCGGAAAAGATCATGCTCGGTGACGATTCGAAGAAAAGTCATCCCGCTCTAGACCCGGCTGCGGCGGTTGCCCTTGTGGAGGTTCATGGCAAACAAAACGGACACGACGTCGCGGCAGGACGAGAGTTCGGAACGGGAGGGCAATGAGATCCCTGCGGACAGCCCCCTGCTCGATCTGTCGGACGCCGGCATCAACAAGTTAATCCGCAGCGCCAAGAAACGCGGCTACGTCACCGACGAGCAGATCAGCGCGCTGTCGCAGGAGCTTGGTTCCGAGCAGCTCGAAGACCTTCTCGCGATGTTCAGCACGATGGGATTAACTTTCGCCAAGAGTGACGAGGCGAGCAAGGAGGCAGACGTGCTCGACGAGGCCGACGAGGATGAGGGCGAGGGCGGCGACCTAGTCGAGGTCCAGCCGAAGCCTCCGGCCAAGCCGGCTGCCAACGAGCCGATCGAGCGCACCGACGATCCCGTGCGGATGTATTTGCGCGAGATGGGCTCGGTGGAACTTTTGTCGCGGGAAGGCGAGGTGGCGATTGCCAAGCGCATCGAGGCCGGCCGTGAGGCGATGATCGCCGGCCTGTGCGAGAGCCCGCTGACCTTCCAAGCCATCATCATCTGGCGCGACGAGCTCAACGAGGGCAACGTCCTCCTGCGCGACATCATCGACCTCGAAGCCACCCATGCCGGGCCCGACGCCAAGGCCCCGCCGGCACCGGTCGTTGGTGCCGGCGCCCTGTGGGGAGCATCCGTGCCCGCCTCGGCGGCGGGAACCGTCCCGCCGGTGCAGACGCCAGCGCCGCCGGCCGCACCCGCCACCCTGTTCAAGCCGGCGCGCCAGCGCGACAACGACGAAGGGGCTCAAAGCGAGGGACCGGAAGCGCCCAGCGAAGACGATTTCGACGATGACGATATGGAGAACTCGCTTTCGCTCGCCGCCATCGAGGCCGAGCTCAAGCCCAAGGTGGTCGCCACCTTCGACAACATCGCCGATGCGTACAAGCGCCTGCGCCGCCTGCAGGAGCAGGACATTCAGAACCAGCTGCGCAATGATTCCCTCTCGCCCGCGCAGGAGCGTCGCTACAAGCGGCTCAAGAACGACATCGTCGCCGAGGTGAAGTCGCTGCGCCTCAATCAGGC
>DATATH010000053.1:0-22994 GCA_036268895.1 Sphingomicrobium sp.
ACCATCGTCGCGATGTTCTGGAGCGCTTTCTTCGCCTGTGCCCGGTCGATCACCAGCGCCGCCGTTTGAGTAATGAGATCGACGAGCATCAGATCGCGAACGGTCGGCTCGCGCGGCTCGCGGTGATACATGGCGAAGGTGCCGAGCACCTTGCGTCCCCGAGTCAGGATCGGGATCGACCAGCAGGCGCGAAGCCCGTGCGGAAGCGCGACTTCCCTGTAGTCGGCCCACAGAGGATCGGTCGCAATATCGGAGACGAATACCGCCGCTCCAAGATAGGCCGCGGTTCCACACGAACCGGCACACGCGCCGATCTCAAACCCATCGATCGCCGCGCTATACGGCCGCGGAAGGCTCGGCGCCGCGCCGTGGCGCAGGTGCTTCCCGTCGGGATCAAGGAGCAGGATCGAGCCGAGCACGCCGGTGCGCGAGGTCGCTTCGACGATGCTAATGAGCTCGCTCAGCGTGGTTTCGAGCGGAGCATCGCCAATCGCTAGCTCGAGAACCTTGTTGTGCGCGGTTCGAAGGACCTCGTTCCTTCGGTCCTCGCTGACGTTGTTCCCCTGGATGAAGACCCCCGCAGGCTCGCCGTCGGCAGGCGGCAGCGGCTGAAGGACAAGATCGACCAGGACCTCTTCAATGGACCCGTCCGGTCTCTCCAACGCGAGCGACATTCCGTGTCCGACAAACGCCTCGCCCGAACGCGCGACTCCATTGAGGATCTCGTCGATGCCCTGGCGGGTGAGCTCGGGAAGCGCCTCCCCGAGCGGCTCGCCGGCAAGGGCTCGCTTTCCGACGAGCGCGACAAATGCCTGGTTGGCGATCACGATCTTGTGATCGGGTCCCTCGAGCATTGCCATGAAGCCGGGCGCCTGCTCGAACATGAGTTGGAGCCGTTGGTGCTCGCTTCGGCATGCGGACATCTGGTCCAGCATGGACTCGTCATTACAGCAACGGCCGGGCGCCGTCACTTCGAACGAAAACGCAACCCGGCCAAACAACATTAGGTCCGCTCGAGAACATCAGTTAGAAAAGCCGCTCAAGCGGCTGGAGAGCTCGTGCCTTTCCTCGTCTTCCTCAAATCCTTCGAAGTCCTCCTCTTCGAGATCATGTCGTGGATAGTCTTCTACCCACGCACGCTGTGGCGGGCGGGTCTGCACCCGCTCACGATGATGGATCGAAGCGAGGCGGAGCTGAAACTCCCCGCCGAACAACAGTTCAGGGACATCGTAAGCCCGCCCATCTTCCTGCTGCTCACCGTCGTCGCCGCACATGCTTTCGAAGTGGCGGTCGTCGGCAACAGTCCGCTGATCGACAATGGCATCGGCCTTGCCGCATTGATCCAGGACAATACGGGACTCATCCTGTTCCGGCTTCTCGCCTTTTCGTCGCTGCCGGTGATCGCTGGTGCCTTCGCGCTCGGAGTGATGCGCAGGCCCATCGATCGGATAACTCTTCAGCCCTTGTTCTATGCCCAATGTTTCGTGACGACGCCGGTCGTCCTCTTGTGCAGCATCGCCGAGACTCTGACCCGACTCCCGCCGGCTGCGGATATTCCTGCCGCGCTCCTCTTTGCTGCGGCGAGCGCCTTCTACATCGGAGTTGAAACGGTCTGGTTCGCGAAGGAGTCAAAGCGAGGGTTGCTCGTCGGCCTCTGGTGGGCAGTCGCGGTCTTCGCAATGTCTGCACTGGCGCTGACGGCGACGGCGCTGCTGTTTGCCGGATTATAGGCGGGGAGCTTTAGTGCGCCGTCCTAATGCGCCGGACGCCCGACTGTTCGAGCTGGTCATCAACCTCGGCGACGAGACGCTCAAGCCCGGCCTGGTCCTTCGCCTCGGCCCTCGCGACGAGCATGTCCTGCGTGTTTGACGCTCGAAGCAGCCACCAGCCGTCGGAAGTGCTGACGCGCACGCCGTCGGTGTCGTTGAGCGTTGCTCCAGAGGCGGAGAGCCGATCCCGGACCTCGTCGACGATCTCGAACTTGCGGGACTCATCGACCTGGAAGCGCATCTCGGGCGTCGCTTTCGTCTTGGGCATTGAGTCCATGATCTCGGTCAGGCTCCGGCCCGTCGCGCTTACCGCCTCGATGAGCCGGACTGCTGCATAAAGAGCATCGTCAAAGCCGTACCAGCGGTGCCTGAAAAAGACGTGACCGCTCATCTCGCCCGCGAGCGGAGCCCCGGTCTCCTTCATCTTGGACTTGATGAGGCTGTGCCCCGTCTTCCACATGAGCGGTCTGCCGCCAAGTTCGGCGACCCGGTCGAACAACACCTGGCTAGCCTTAACGTCGGCAATGATGGTCGCTCCGGGTTCAGCCTTCAGCACCGGCTCGGCGAGGATCGCCAGCAGCTGGTCGCCCCAGATAGCGCGACCCTTGCCGTCGACCGCGCCGATGCGATCCCCGTCGCCGTCGAAGGCGAATCCGTAATCGAGCTCCTTGTCGACGACGAGGCTCTTGAGGTCAGCGAGGTTCGTCTCGACGGTCGGATCGGGATGATGGTTCGGGAATGTCCCATCGACGTCGGTGTGGATGGTGAACTGCTGCCCTGGCAACCGTTCGACCAGCATGTCGAGGATCGGGCCGGCGGCACCATTGCCCGCATCCCAGCCGATCCGGAACGCCTTTCCCGAGAAGCCCTCGAGCAAACGATCGGCGTAGGCTTGACGGATGTCCACTTCCTCGACGTTGCCCGCGCCGCTGCTCCAGTCGCCCCGAGCGGACCGCTCGCCCATCGCCTGGATCTCCCGTCCGAAGACCGATCGTCCTTTGAGGAGCAACTTGAAGCCGTTGTAATCGGCCGGATTGTGGCTGCCGGTGACCTGAACCCCGCCATCGACATCGAGATAATGGGTCGCAAAATAAAGCATCGGTGATGGGCCCATTCCGATCTGAACCACGTCGACGCCGCCTTCGCTAAGACCCCGGATTAGCGCAGCCTCGAGCATTGGAGAGTGCGTTCGGCCGTCGCGCCCGACGGCGATCCGCAACGCGCCTTCGTCGCTCGCGAGCGCCGCATAGGTTCGGCCGAGCGCATAAGCGTCGGCCTCGTCGAGCGTGTCTCCGACAATTCCGCGGATGTCATACTCGCGAAGGATGGTGGGATTGAAAATGTGAGCCATGGAGCGTGCGAACACTCCAAACCGAGCCTTTGTTCAAGCGCAATCGAAACTAGGCGGCCTGGCGCTCGCTCGAGTCCGGGATGCCGAGCCCCGCGATCATCTCGCGCAGTTCCTGCCGCGCCGTCACATGGCCGAGCCCGGCGTCAGTGATCTGCTTGAGGTCGAGGAGAGTGAGGCCCTTGGGGAAGAGCTCGCGGTAGATGACGCGCTCGCCAAGGCCCGGGATCACCCGGAATCCGACGCGCTTGGCTAGCTCATCGAGAGCGGCACCGACGCGTTTCAGATTATGCGATTCAATGTGCTGGAGGCGGTTCCTCAGGACCACCCAGTCGACACTCTTCCCTGTCAGCTTCGCGCGGGCGGTTCGGCTGTTCCAGATCAGCTCCGCATAGAAGCTTGGCTTCGTCACCTTGTAATTTTCGGGGTGTACCTGGCCGATCAGATCGAGATCGACAAAACTGTCGTTCATCGGCGTCACCAGGGTGTCCGCACGAAGAATTGCGGCGCGGGCGATCGAATCGTCGCGGCCGGGCGTATCGACCACGATTATGTCGGCCTTCGCCGACAAGCGGTCGATCGCGGCAGTGAGACCATCGTCGCAATGATCCTCGAGCACTTCGTAGACAGCGTGCGGAAGCTCCTTCTCGAGCCGGCGCATGGTCGCGTCGCGGTTCTCGAGGTAGCGCGTCATCGTCCGCTGGCGGCTGTCGAGGTCGAGGGCGCCGACGCGGTGTCCCGAAGCGGCGAGCGCGATGGCGGTGTGGACGGCAGTCGTCGACTTGCCGGTCCCGCCCTTTTCGTTCGCGAAGACGATGAAATGCGACTGGCTCATGCTTGATCTTTCCCCCGGCGCATGCGCAAGCGCCGCCCGTTGCAAAGATTAACTGAGGCTCTCGGCGCGTGCAAATCGTTCGATCGAGTGAAGAATTGGCGCTCGCGAGGGCCGCAGTCACCACCACTCTGGCCCTTGTCCCGACAATGGGAGCGCTCCACGCCGGGCACATCGCGCTTGTCGAGCAGGCGAAACGCAGTGCCTCCTGCGTCGCAGCCTCGCTCTTTGTCAATCCAACCCAATTCGGCCCGAACGAGGATTTTGGCCGTTACCCCCGCCGCGAGGCGGAAGATGCGCACATGCTCGAGGAGAGCGGCTGCGAACTCCTGTGGATTCCTTCGGTTGCCGACATGTACCCCGACGGGTTTTCGACCTCGATTCGAGTCGACGGCGTGTCGGATCGATGGGAGGCAGAGGCACGACCGGGCCATTTCGAGGGCGTTGCGACGGTGGTTGCGAAATTGCTGATTTCGGTGCGCCCCGACGTCGCCCTTTTTGGTGAAAAGGATTTCCAGCAGCTCGCGGTGATCCGAAGAATGGCCGTCGACCTGAATATTCCTGTCGAAATTGCAGCGGTGCCCACCGTCCGCGAGCAAGATGGCCTCGCTCTCTCGTCGCGCAACGCTTATTTGTCCAAGGACGAGCGTAGCCGGGCGAGTGCTTTGCCTGAGGCTCTTGAGCGCGCGCGCAAGACGATTCTCGAGGGCGCGCCAGTCCGTCACGCGCTCGAGATTGCCCGCAAATCGCTCGTCCAAGCGGGCTTCTCGGGGATCGATTATGTCGCCCTCGTTGATGCTTCGACGCTCGAGCCACTCGACGAGCCAAGAGGCGAAATGCGGCTGATCGCCGCAGCAATTATCGGCACTACGCGCCTCATCGACAATCTTGCCGTTTGAATCGTGATTGAGTGGCGTTAACCATTTTTTTGCCTTCGGCGTTGAATTTGCATTCCAACAGGGAAGGGGAATCGAAATGGGTGCCATCAGTCAGAAGAGCGCGGAGTTTCTGCTTCGGAGTCGAATCGCGGACGCGGAAACAGGCGATGTCGATGCGCTGTTCGAACTTGGATTGACCTATTCGACCGGCCGCGGCGGCATCGCCGTGGACCTCATCGAAGCGCACAAATGGTTCAATCTCGCAGCATTGTCGGGCTCGACTCGGGGCCAGGAGTGCCGGGCCGAGATCGCGCTGGAGATGACGGCGCGTGAAATTGCAGAAGCGCAGCGCCAGGCGCGTGCCTGGCTATCGAGCTGCGGGTATCAGCGTCGGGCCGCCTGACAGCTGGATCGTCGTCACTGCGCTCGGAGGGCCCGGGCGCTCCTTGCCCCAGGTCATGGCGCCGACCTGCGCCGCGGGCAGGCCAAGCAATATGAGAAAATCGCGCGCTTGAGCCGCCCGCTCGGCGCCCAGCGCAAGCGCATGATCGCGCGTATCGGTGGGATCGCCATGCCCTTCGACCCTGACCGCGACCTCAGGATGCTGCCTCAACCACATCGCCTGGGCTGAAAGAAGCGTTCTCGACTGGACGCTCAGCTGCGCACTCCCCGGTGCGAAATAGACGATGGTGCCACCCGACTGGGCCGAGAAATCCGCACGCAGGACCTCGATCGGATTCTGGACGGGCGCCGGCGGCGGCGGGTCGCGGCGCCTGAGGCCGGGCAATTGCGCCCAAGCGGGGACGGCGACAAGAAGTGCGATCAGGAGCAGTTTGCGCATAGCTAGTCCATCGTGCCCGACCAATTGGGGTCGGACCCGTCCTGTGGGATTGTCATTTTCCGCGCCGGGCTCCCGTCAAGGCTGACACGATAGATCCCAGGGCGGCCCGAGGGGTCCGTGCGCTGAAAGACCAGTTCACGGCTGCTTGCGGCCCAGCTCGGCTCCTCGTCGGCGGGGCCCTGGGTCAGGATCTTCTCGCCGGTCCCGTCGGGGCTCATGATTCCGATCCGGCGGGTATCGCCAAAGCGCCAAGTAAAGGCGATCAGCTTGCCGTCGGGGCTCCACTCCGGAGCACTGTAGGCAGCGGTGCTGAACGTGATCCGTCTCTCGTTCGAGCCGTCGGAGTCCATCACATAGAGCTGCTGCGTTCCCGAACGGTCGCTCTCGAACACGATCCTGCTTCCATCGGGCGAGAAGCAGGGATCGGTATCGATGCCGGGCGAGGTCGTGAGCCTGCGCGGCATTCCGCCATTCTCGCCGACCACGTAAATGTCGCTATTGGCGCCGAGCATCATCGAGAAGACGATCTTCGTTCCATCCGGCGAATAGCGCGGAGCGAACGACATCGTCTGGCCCTGAAGAAGCGGTTGCTGGCGACCCGAATCGAGATCCACGATTTGGACCTGCGGAACGCCGCCCTCGAAGCTCACATAGGCGAGGTGGTGAGCCTTTGGGGAAAGGCGCGGGGTGAGCACGCTGGTGCCCCCGGGCGTCACATAGCTGTGGTCGTTTCCATCGCTGTCCATGACCGCTATGCGCTTGACCCGGGCGCCGGGGGAACCCGTTTCGGCGACGTAGGCGATGCGCGTGTCGAACATCCCCGGGGAACCGGTGACCACCTTGTAGGCGAGACCCGAGCATTTGTGCGCCGCGCGTCTGATTTCGCTCGGCGCAGCGACGAAGCCGACCCGGCCGAGCTCTCGCCCCTTGTCGACATCGTAAACGTAACAGCCGATCGTCAGACGTCCATCGGAGCGCGACTGGACGAACCCGGTGATCAGGGCCCTTGCGCCACGGTCGCGCCACTTGGGAAAGCTCGGCGCAGTGACCTCGGGGTAGGAATAATAGTCCCTCCGATTGGGCTCGAGCGGCATAAGCTCCGAGGTCTGCCCGAGATCCAGTTGAATGAGCTTCGTCGCCTGCCACGCGACAGCGAGCATTTCGTTGCCCTTAGTGCCGGCATCGGGCGTGGTCATCGGCGGAATGGCGATGACGGTCGCGGCCGGGGTTCCGGGCTGAGCTGCGCTTGCAGTGCCGGCCGCGCATGCGGCCGCCAGGAGCGCGAAGGTTCCTGCTCGAATTGCTTTCATTGCTCCTTCGCGACGATTTGCCGGAATTCCTCGACCCACTCTCTTGGCTGACGCCGCGGCCGGCCCTTTCGGTCGAGGAACGCGGCGGTGACAGATGCGTCGGCCAACAGTTCGGGCCCGCGCATGACTCGCTGATGAATATTGACGGACGATGCGCGGACTTGTTCGACACTGCTGACGACCTGAAGATCGTCGCCGAGCCGCGCCGGCCGCCGATAGCGGATGTCGACGTGAGTGACGAAATAGGCGCTGCCTTCACCGTTGAGCATTGCGCCCTGATCGATTCCGGCCGCCCGAATCATGTCCGAGCGCGCCCGTTCGAGGAACCTCAGGTAATTGGCATAATAGACCACGCCAGCCGTGTCGGTATCCTCGAAATAGACCGTCAGCGCGAAGCGGTGCTGGCGACCCGCGAAGCCGCCGCGATAGGGCCTGTCGAATTCGGATCCCGCCATCAGCGCCGCTCTAGCGGCCACCGACTTGCACCGTAAGTCCCCGCGCCCGCGGCGCTTATCTCCCCGACTTCGTGGACGAGATCACCCTCGGCTTCCGCCATGTCGGCGAGGTGCATTCCCCAGCCGGGAAGGAACATTCCAAGGACGCTGACTTCCCCGCCGATCCGGTCGGTCCATTTCTCTCCCGCCGAATGGTTCGTCCGAATGGAGAGGAACCCGCGCGGGCCGTCGTTCACACATTTCGCCGAAACGAGTCCCTCGGTCCTGACGTAGGGCGTCGAGGGCTGGCCCTCGCTCGACCATTGGACCGGTCCGCCCGGCACGCGAAGGGTCGACCTCGTGAACCAGTAACTGTCGAGCTTGACCCATTCGCGAGAGCCCGGACGCGCCGGATTGACGCAGCCCACGGTCATCCCAGGCTGGTCGGCATAGCCGAACAGCGCGCCATCGGGCGGGGCGTTCTTCTCGCGGAAGCTCGTCCAGCTGATGATGCAGCCGGTTTCACCAGGGCGGCTGCACAGCGGCGTTTTCTTGAACGTGCCGCCAAGGAGCTTTCCTTGCGGCACCAGCACATTGAAGCCCGGAAGAATGGCGAGCTTCATCCGGCTGGCGATCGCCGGATCGGTCTCGATCTCCCGAGCGATCAGCTGCTCGATCATCAGGCTGCCCTGGCTGTGCCCGATAAGGACGAACGGGCGGCCGGAGTTTCGAGTGTGGATGTAGTTACGCCAGGCCGCGAGCACGTCGCCATAGGCAAGAGCGGCCGCAGCATCGATGTTCGCTCCTGCCGAATAGGCCGCCACGGCAGCGAACGTCATCTGCCGGTATATCGGCGCAAACGGCCGGCAGACCGAGGCGAAGCGCGCGAACTGGGTCTCGGCTGCTAGCTTCTCTTCGCGCCCGGCGATGAGATCGCTGTTGAGCGCCCCGTCGCTCGAAACAGTCGGATAGACATAGAAGCAGTCGACCGGCGGATCCTTCGCGATTTCGCTTCGGCTGACGGATCCATAACCACGAGGACCAAGCGCGGTCGTCGGGAGCGGGCTCGAGCAGCTGTCGGCTCGCCCGGGAAGGCACAGCCAGCTTGAGTCTTTGGAATAATCCGGCGCAGCGCCTGCGCCCGTCGGCTGGGCCGAAGCTGGAACGGCCACCAAGACGAGCACAAGCACCGCCACTGATCGGAAAATCACTTCGAGGAGGCTCCGGTGTCGAACAATCCGTCCTGACCGCCTTGGGGCACCGGCAGTCCCAGATGGGCATAGCCGCGGCCGTTGAGACATCGTCCTCGTGCAGTTCTCGCGATGAGGCCGAGCTGAATGAGATAGGGTTCGATCACATCCTCGATCGTGTCGCGTGGTTCCGACAGTCCTGCGCACAGGGTCTCCACCCCAACCGGGCCGCCGCCATAAAGGTCGGCGATCATCGCAAGATAGCGGCGATCCATGGCATCGAGCCCGAGCGCGTCGATCTCCAGCCGGGACAAGGCGGCATCGGCGACCTTAGAATCGATCACCTCCGATCCCGAGGCGTGCGCGAAGTCGCGAACGCGCCTCAGGAGCCGGCCGGAGATCCGCGGCGTGCCTCGCGAACGGCGCGCTATTTCATGGGCACCATCGTCCGTCAGCTCGGCGCCGAGCAGCCGTGCGGCACGGCGAACCACCTGCTCGAGCTCCTCGACCGTGTAGAAGTTGAGCCGGACCGGAATGCCGAATCGATCACGCAGCGGCGTCGTCAGAAGCCCCTGTCGGGTGGTCGCGCCAATGAGCGTGAAGCGGGGCAGCTCGATTCGAACCGAGCGGGCCGAGGGCCCCTCGCCGATCATCAGGTCGAGTGCCCGGTCTTCCATTGCCGGATAGAGCACTTCCTCGACTGCGGGATTGAGGCGGTGGATCTCGTCGATGAAGAGTACGTCGCCGTCCTCGAGATTGGTGAGGAGCGCTGCAAGATCGCCCGACTTGGCGATCACCGGTCCGGAAGTCGCTCGAAAGCCGACCCCCATCTCGCGCGCCAATATTCCGGCGAGGGTCGTCTTGCCCAACCCGGGAGGACCGTGAAGCAGCACATGGTCGAGTGGCTCGCCCCGGCTCCTTGCGGCCTTAACGAACACTCGAAGATTCTCACGCGCGGTCTGCTGGCCGATGAACTCGTCGAGGCTCTTGGGACGAAGCGCCGGGTCCGAATCTTCGTTCGTTCGCTCGGGCGTCGTGATGCGGGCGGGATCGGTAGCCATCCGAACCGATGATTCGCAGATGGATCGGCTTGGGACAAGAAGCGAAGGCTGTTAGCCTCATTTTCAGCGAGGGAGGGCAAATCATGAAATTCGATCGGCGGGCCATGATGGGCGGCATGGCCGCGGCAGCGCTGGCGGGCCCGGCGCTTGCGAGGAAGGCATCGGTTCCTTCCTGGTACGCCAATGCAATCGTCATCGACGGCCTTGGCGGGATCAGCGATCCCTATGGAAGCGACGGCGAACTGCGATTGACGGACCGCGGCTGGGCCGAGTCCCGGATGACCGGGATTACGGCTGTCAGGGACACTCTGATGCCAGTCGGAAACTTTGCGGACAGCTGGGAAAAGTTCAGCAAGAACCTCGACGATTATCACAATCAGCTGGCCGCCAACCCCGACCGCCTCGTCCTCATCGAGAAAGCGGCGGACATCCCCGCGGCGAAGAGCGCGGGCAAGCTCGGTGTCATCCTTGGAACGCAGGACAGCGCGATGGTCGGGCCGGCACTCGACCGCCTCGCGGAGATGAAGAAGCGCGGCGTGCGCGCTGTTCAGCTCACATATAATCTTGCGAACCTGAGCGGCGACGGGTCGATCGAACCGCGCAACGGCGGGATCACCAATCTTGGACGCAACACGATCCGCAGGATCGAGGCCGAAGAGCTGCTTCTCGACCTAGCGCACGGCGGCGCAAGGACAATCGAGGAGGCGGTCGCCTTTGCCAAGCGGCCACTGACGATCAGCCATACGGGCGCCCGCGCAATCACCGATCACCCGCGCAACGTGTCCGATTCCGCGATCCGGGGAGTGGCGGACAAGGGTGGAGTCGTCGGGGTCTATTTCATGCCCTATCTCGCCCCCGACATGCACGCGAGCGGGGCAACGCTGCTCGACCATATCGACCATGTCGCGCGCGTTGCGGGCGAGGACCACATCTCGATCGGCACCGATGGTGGAGTTCTCCCTGTGGTGATCGACGCGGCGGCACGGGACGCCGCGCGCAAGGATTACGAGCAGCGCAAGGCGGCGGGCATCGCCGCTCCGGGCGAAGGACCCGACGTCTTTCCGCTCGTGCTCGATTATAATTCGATCGACAAGCTTGAGCGGCTCGGCACCGACCTCATGAAGCGCGGTTGGACAGCGCGTCGGGTGGAGAAGTTGCTGGGCGGCAATTTGCAGAGGCTCTACGCGGATGTGTGGGGCGGCTGAATTCGCCGCCCCGATCATCACTCGTCAGTAAAAAGCCCCGTAAATCACGTCCGCGATCCTGCCCGTGTACCTGTTCACAAGCAGGAGATCCGGTCCATAGCGAACCCAGACATATCCCGGCGGCGGTGGGAGAAGTCCAAGCGCTCTCCAATCGGTCCAATAATAATAGCTCGACAGGAAAATGCGCGGAAGGATGCCTCCGATGCCCCAGTGGCGATAGCTGTAGCCGCGCGGATAATGGAAGCTCGGTCCGCGAATCCGATGATAGGTGGGGGGCCGGCGCCCCGGGTGATAGACCGGCCGGCTGGGGACCGGCTGAATCGTCGGCCGGCCGTGGTTCGGGCGGCTCGGCCGGTTGGGGACCGGCTGAATCGTCGGTCGGCCATGGTTCGGCCGGTTGGGGACGGGCTGAATCGTCGGTCGACCATGGTTCGGCCGGCTCGGCTGAATGGTCGGCCGCTGATTTGGCCCGCCAGTACTCCGGTTCCCGGACTGCCGGTTCTGTCGCTGCTCATGCTTGGGTTGATTTTTTTGTTGCTCCGTTCGGTTTCCGTTACGGCGATCGTTCTGCTGCTGCGCCGATGCTCCGGCGGGAACCAACAGGGCGATCGCGGCGGCGGCACAAAGAAGGCGATTCATCTCCGCTCTCCTGATCTTTCGAGAACAACTACACGTTCAAGGAATGGGATTGTTCCATTGCCGTTTCGAGACTCGAGCTTAAAACGAATGCTCGATAGCGCCAAGCACCTCCACCCAGTCGTGCTTGCGTTCCTCCCAAACCGAGAAGCTCGGGCGTTCGAAATACGGATCGTCGAAGGCGCCGAGCGGAATGGCGAGGAGCCCGGCAAACTTTCCCTCGATCACGTAATACACATCCGAGCCGCAGTCGGGACAGAAATGGAAGCTGATCCGGTTGCCGCTCTCGGCGAGCTTCGACCAGCTCTTGGATCGCCCTTCGATCGTCACCCGCTCGGCCGGCCATCGCGCCTGCACCGCAAATGCACTTCCCGATCGCTTCTTGCAGTCGAGGCAATGGCAGACGGACACACGAACCGGCGCGCCGCTCGTCGTCGCTCGCAGCTGTCCGCAGCGACAGGAGGCTTCGCGCGAGCTCACTTCGCCAGCGCCTTCTCGATCCGCCGCCAGAGCTGAGCCACCGCCTCGACGGTCGGCGAGGAGCGGGGCACGATCTCACCGATCGGAGCGCGCAGATCGCTCATCCGCTCGTAGGCGCTCGCCATCGGAACCGTGGGCCAGCCCTTGTGCCGCTCGAGCTCGACGCGGTGCAACGCTCGTCGGCGGTCGACCATCGAGAAGACGGGCGCGAGCGTCACCTTCGGCCCCTTCTTCCGGCCGACATAATCCTTGATCACGTCGAGCGAACGCTGCGAGAGCATGCTCGGGATCACGGGCACGACGACGATGTTCGATGCTCGGAGAATCTGGTCGGAAGTGTCGGTTAAACCGGGCGGGCAGTCGATGATGATCCGGTCATAGTCATGGCCAAGATCCGCGGCGATCTTGGCGAGGCGCTTTCGCTTCCCAAGGTCGTGAAACGCAATGTCGAGGTGACGGAGCGATTCGTCCGCAGGGAGGATATCGATCCCGGGCGTATTTGACGGGCGGATGAGGCCGCTCAGGTTTCCATGGCGGGTGATTTCCGCCTTGGCAGCCCCGGCGCCGGTCTCCTGGCCCAGGATGTAGCTCGCTCCAGCCTGCGCATCGAGGTCCCAGAGGAGAGTGCGGCGCTTCGACAGCGTGGCACTCGCCCAGGCGAGATTCACCGCCAGGGTGGTTTTGCCGACCCCGCCCTTGGCGCTGTAGACCGCCACGATCACTTGGCGGCCTTCCTCAGCGCCAGTCGGACCAGTGCGTCGAGCGAGGCCTCGGCACCCAGTTCGTCCCGAGCGGCACCGACTGCCGCATTCGCTTCTGCCGGCTTGAATCCGAGATTGGCGAGAGCGGAGAGCGCGTCTGCGGCGGCGCCGTCGCGAGCGGGACGAGCGGCGGCGCTGACACTTGGCAAGCCGAGCTTGCCCTTAAGCTCGTTCGCGATTCTCGCTGCGAGCTTTGGACCGACGCCGTTGGCGCGGCCGATCATGCCCTTGTCCTCATTCGCGACCGCGAGCGAAAGTTCGTCGGGAGTGAGTACGGTAAGGATGGCGAGCGCGAGGCGTCCACCGACGCCCTGGATCGAGGTGAGCGCCCTGAAGGCATCGCGCTCGGCCGTCGAGCCGAACCCGAACAGCGTCCAGGCATCTTCGCGGACCTGGAGCTCGGTCAGGATTACGATCTCGCCTCCGACCGGGCCGATCGCATCCAGCGTCCTGCCGCTCAGGTGGACAAGATATCCGACTCCGCCGACGTCAATCACCGCTGTATCGGCGGCGGTCTCGACCAGGATCCCCGAAAGACGCGCGATCATCGGCCTTACGCTTAGGCGATGCGGCGCGCTGTCGCCAGATGATGAGCATGGGTGATTGCGACTGCGAGCGCATCGGCGGCGTCAGGTCCCGCGATCTTCACGCCCGGGAGCAGCCGCGCGACCATCGAATGGACCTGGGCCTTTTCGGCTCCGCCTGTTCCAACAACAGCTTTTTTGACAAGGCGCGGCGAATATTCGCCAACCTCGATCCCGGCCCGGGCCGCGCACATCAGCACGACCCCTCGAGCCTGCCCGAGCTTGAGCGTCGACTGGGCGTTCTGGCTCACGAACACCTCTTCGGCTGCAGCCGCCTCGGGACGCTGCTCGGCAATCAAGAGCTCGAGCTGGTCGGCAAGAGCGGCGAGGCGGGTGGGCAAGGGAGCACTCGTAACGGTCTTGATGTGTCCGTTGGCGACATGCGCGAGTCGGTTGCCCTCAGCTTCGATCACGCCCCAGCCGGTGGTGCCCAGTCCGGGATCGAGACCGATGATCCTCACGCGAGGTTCGCCAGCTCCTCGTCGGAGATTTTCTCGTTCCCCCATACGTTCTGGACGTCGTCGTCCTCATCGAGCGCTTCCATCAGGCGGGCGAGCTGCTGCGCCTGTTCGCCGCTGACCTCGGCCTCGGTTGTCGGCCGCCAGGCGAGCTTCGAGCTTTCGGCCTCGCCAAGCATCGGCTCGAGCGCCTTGCTGACCTCGTGGAGATTCTCGACGCTGGTCCAGATGCGGTGGCCCTCCTCGTCGCTCTCGACATCGTCGGCGCCGGCCTCGATTGCCGCCTCCAGGACCTTGTCGGAATCGCCGGCTTCACCTCGATATTCGATCAGCCCGAGGCGCTCGAAGCCATGACTCACGCTGCCGCTCGCGCCTAGATTGCCGCCATTTTTGGAAAAGATGGTTCGAACATTCGTCGCTGTTCGGTTGCGGTTGTCGGTCAATGCCTCGACGATCAGCGCGACTCCGCCCGGGCCGAAGCCCTCGTAGCGGATCTCTTCGTAATTCTCGGCGTCCGAGCCCGCGGCTTTGTCGATCGAGCGTTGGATATTGTCCTTGGGCATCGACTGCGCCCGGGCCGCGATGATGGCTGCTCGAAGCCGCGCATTCGTTTCGGGCTCGGGAAGGCCCATCTTGGCCGCGACCGTGATTTCCCGGCTGAGCTTGGAGAAGAGGGCGGAGCGCTTCTTATCCTGCGCCCCCTTCCGGTACATGATGTTCTTGAACTTGGAATGGCCGGCCATGGCTGTTCCTTACTCCAGCCCCAGCGCCGCGCGATAGGTCTCCAGCACCGCATCCTGCTCGCGGCGCGTATGAGTCTCCATCCTCCTCAAGCGAACAATCATCCGCATGATCCTGGGATCATATCCATTCGCCTTCGCCTCCGCATAGACATCGCGAACATCGTCCGCGATTCCCTTCTTTTCCTCCTCAAGCCGTTCGATCCGCTCGATGAACAGCCGCAGCTGGTCGGCCGCGACGGTGCCCTCCGCCATGTTCCACACTCTCCGATTTCAGGTTTGAACAGCGGCTCTAGCGGGTTGAACGCTCATATCAAGCGGCTATGGGCAGGCGGGTGACCGAGACTCTTCCGCCCCGTTCACGCAAGGTGAAGATCCTTGCGACGCTCGGGCCCGCCTCGAGCGACGCTCGAATGATCCGAAAACTCATGTTTGCGGGCGCCGACGCGTTCCGGATCAACATGAGCCACGGCGACCAGAAGACCAAGGCCAAGCTGGTCGAGCATATCCGCGCGCTTGAAAAGGAATTCCATCGTCCAACGACGATCCTGTTCGATCTTCAGGGACCCAAGCTCAGAGTCGGCCATTTCGAAGGCGGTCGCACGGTGCTCGAAAAGGGCAAGCGCTTCATCTTCGACCGCGAGAAAAAGGCCGGCGACAACAGCCGAGTCCAGCTGCCGCACGCGGAACTCTTCGAATCGGTCAAACCGGGAACGAACATCCTGATCGACGACGGCCGAGTCCGGCTCAACGTGCTGGAAGCCGACGAAGGACAAATCATCAGCGAGGTGGAGGTCGGCGGGACAATTTCGGACAACAAGGGCGTCAACGTGCCCGACGTGGTGGTGCCGATCCCCGCGCTGACCGACAAGGACCGCGACGATCTCCATTTCGCACTCGATCAGCGGACGGACTGGATCGCGCTGTCTTTCGTTCAGCGCCCCGAAGACGTCGCCGAAGCGCGCTCGCTGATCGGTGAGCGGGCGGCTCTACTCGCCAAGATCGAGAAGCCGGCAGCGATCGACCGGTTGGACGATATCATTGCCCTTTCGGACGCAGTCATGGTCGCTCGCGGCGATCTCGGAGTCGAGCTCCCGCCCGAAGAGGTGCCACCGCTTCAAAACAAGATCGTCGCCTGCGCGCGCCAATTCGGAAAACCTGTGGTCGTTGCGACCCAGATGCTCGAATCGATGGTGACATCGCCAACCCCGACTCGTGCCGAGGTCAGCGACGTTGCAACAGCAATCTACGATGGCGCCGACGCGGTCATGCTCTCGGCGGAGAGCGCCACCGGTCAATTCCCGTTGGAAGCCGTGCAGATGATGGACCGCATTGCGAACAGCGTCGAACGCGATCCCTCCTACCAGGCGCGAATTCACTTCACCCAGACTCGGCTCGAGCCGACTACCGCGGATGCGCTGGCGGGATCGGCGCGTCAGATCGCGCATACGGTCTCGGCAACGGCGATGGTCTGCTACACAAGCTCGGGCGCAACTGCGCGGCGAATTGCACGCGAACGGACACCGGTGCCGCTTCTGGCGATGAGCGCATCGCTTCACACGTCGCGGCGAATGGGTCTCCTGTGGGGCGTATACGCGGTCCACACGCGCGACGTTTCGAGCTTCGAGGAGATGGTCGAGAAGGGCAAGCGCATGGCGCTACGCCACAAGATCGCCCAGGGCGGGGACCGCATCGTGCTGATGGCCGGAATTCCCTTTGGGACGGCCGGCTCGACAAACGTCCTCCACGTCGTCCGGTTGATTGGCGACGAGCTCGAGCGCTATCACGGCAGCAAGGATACGCCGGGACCCTGACTTAGTCCCGTCGAGCGCAGCTTCATTCAGCGCTCTTCCCTAACAACGGCAATCATAGCGCCCTTCAGGCCCCTCAGATCATTCGGCCGCAACCGCAGTCGGCTGCGGCCGATCCCGTTTTCGCAGGTCGTCGATCCTCCGGAATGTCGCGAGGGCCTGACCGACGATCTGGTCCATATTATAGTAGCGGTAGGTAGCGAGCCGCCCGACAAAGGTCACGCCCTTCGTCGAATCGGCGAGCGCCTCGTAGCGCTTGTACAGCGCCTGATTCTCTGCTCGCGGGATGGGATAATAAGGATCGCCTTCGGCCGACGGATATTCGTAGGTTATCGTCGTTACCGGAGCTTCCTGGCCCGTCAGATGCTTGTACTCGCTGACGCGCGTGTATGGGACGTCGGGCGATGGATAGTTCACAACCGCGATCGGCTGATGCCATTCCTCCTCGAGCGTCCGATGATCGAATTTGAGGCTGCGGTACGGCAGTTTGCCGAATCTGAAGTCGAAATATTCGTCGATGGGCCCGGTGTAGATGATGTGGTCCGCAATTTCGTGCGCCCGCTCCTTGATGTCACGAAAATCGGTGCCGAGCTTTCTGTCGATCAACGGATGGTCGAGCATCCTCTCGAACATCGCGGTATAGCCATGGAGCGGCATGGCCTGATGGGTGTCGGTGAAATAACGATCGTCGGTATTGGTCCGCGTCGGAATTCGCGATGTCACCTGCTTGTCGAGTTCGCTTGGGTCCAGTCCCCATTGCTTGCGGGTGTAGCCCTGGAAGAAAAGCTCGTAGAGCTCGCGCCCGACAGCATTGATGACCACGTCTTCCGAAGTCTTGATGTCGTCGACCGGCTCGGCGCGCGAGGCAAGATAATCGGCCGCTTCATCGTCGGTCTTGAGATCGAGGTGGAACAGCTCGTTGAGCGTCGTTCGGTTGATCGGGATCGGCACCAGCTGATCGCGAACGATCGCCCGCACACGATGCTCGTACGGCCGCCACTTGGTGAACTGCGAGAGATAGTCCAGCACCTGATCGCTGTTCGTATGGAAGATGTGCGGTCCATATTTATGGTAGAGGATGCCGGCCTCGTTTTGCTCGTCATAGGCATTGCCGCCGATGTGAGGCCGGCGGTCGATCAGGAGAATTCGCGCTCCGTGCTGGGACGCGAGGCGCTCGGCAAGGACCGAGCCGGCAAAGCCGGCTCCGACGATCAAATAGTCGTAGCGGCCGCCGTTGGCGGCCTTCGTTCCCTGAAGCCCGATCATTCTGCCGCAACCAGAAGCGCCGGCGAAGTCACGCCGGTGCGAATCCCAAGAAGGTCCGCGACGAGCCCCGCCATGCGTGCCTGGGTCGTGTCCCAGCTCGATGCCGAGAGCATGACATCGGCTTCGGCGAGCCAGCCGCTATCCGAATGACCCGACAGCTCGATCGCATCCTCGCAGGCGGCGACGAACTCATCAGCTTCTTTGGCGATCTTTACGCCCTCGAGGGCTCCATAATGGCGCACCACGTCCTTGATGGGAGTGGATACGACGGGCTTCCCGCCGGCAAGATATTCGGGCGTCTTCGTGGGTGAAATGAACTGAGTCGATTCGTTCATCGCGAACGGCATCAGGGCAACGTTCCAGCCCGAGAGATAGGCCGGAAGCTCGGCGTAAGTCTTGCTGCCCAGATAGTGAATGTTCGGCCGCTTCGGCAGATCATCCGCGCTGATCTTGACGACCGGTCCGACCATCACGAACGACCAGTCCGGACGCATTTCCGCCACGTTCGCAAGAAGCTCGGTATCGAAGCGCTCGTCGATCACTCCGTAGAAACCTAGCCTCGGCTTGGGCAGCTCCTCCTGGTCCGCCGGATCGAACTGGCGGGCTCGCGCCTTGAGAAAATGAACCCGGTCGACCGAGGAGGCGAAGCAATGGACATTTGGGTGGCGGTCCTTTTTCGCCTCGTAAAGGCTCGATCCGCCGGTGAAGACGATGTCGGCACGCTCGATCAGTTCCTGTTCGAGGTCGAGCAGCTTGGCCGGAGCGAATTTGAACTTCGATAGCTCGTCCATCGCGTCGAAAACGGTGACTGCCGGCTCGAGGTGGCGTGAGAAGGGCAGCATCATCGGGGTGTAATACCAGGCAATGATCTGTCCATGGTGCGATGCGAGATGGGCATCGAGCAGGCGCTTCAAGGTCGCCTCCCGAGCATCCTCGGGGATACCTTCGGGAAGGTGGGGGACGATGATCAGGACGTTCCTGGAATCCTCTGCGTGACGCACCTGCAAGAAGGCGGTCTCGTAGGGGGCAATGTCGATCGGCTCTTCCCAGAAGATGACATTCATCTCTCCTGAAAAGCGGCTCATCAGATGCTGCGGCCGCTGGAAGACGAAGTTCCACCGCAGGTGCGAAAAGCAGATCAAAGTTGCGGGTTCGGAGTCTGGCACCGAAGACTCGGCTTCAAACACCACTGGCACCCCGACGCTAGTCAGCATTTTGGTTTTATCCTCCGTACTTGCTGGTTCTGCCCTTTTGTACTGAACGGGGCGACTCGCTCTGAGGTTCCGTAACCTTCGTTAATCTTAGCGCCAAAATAATGCGTTGTGCAGTGCAGCAAACGACCAGCCGTTACGCGACCGCGCCCGGACCCTTCGGAGCCGTTAACATTTCGGATTGGCAACAGCCTTCTTCAAGGCCCGGTTGACCAAGGCCAAGCAGCCGTGGAAGGACGCGTCGCCGAGGAGAGAGGCCTGTGGCGACGACCATCGAAGAGCTCGACAAGCGCCGCGAGCGCGCCCGCATGGGCGGCGGCGAGAAGCGCATCGAGGCGCAGCACGCCAAGGGAAGGCTGACCGCCCGCGAGCGACTCTCGGTGCTCCTCGATCCCGGCAGCTTCGAAGAATATGACATGTTCGTCGAGCACAATTGCTCGGATTTCGGAATGGAGACCCAGAAAATCCCCGGCGACGGCGTCGTTACCGGCTCGGGGACGATCAACGGCCGGCTGGTCCATGTCTTCGCTCAGGATTTCACGGTCTTCGGCGGCTCATTGAGCGAACGGCACGCGCAGAAGATTTGCAAGATCATGGACATGGCGATGAAGGTCGGATCACCCGTCATCGGCCTCAACGATAGCGGCGGCGCGCGGATCCAGGAGGGTGTCGCGAGCCTCGCTGGCTATGCCGAGGTGTTCCAGCGCAACGTGCTTGCCTCGGGAGTTATCCCGCAGGTCAGCTTGATCATGGGCCCGTGCGCCGGCGGTGCCGTTTACTCTCCGGCAATGACCGACTTCATCTTCATGGTGAAGGACAGCTCCTACATGTTTGTCACCGGGCCGGACGTCGTGAAGACTGTCACCAACGAGGTCGTGACCCAGGAGGAACTTGGCGGCGCGATCACCCACACGACCAAGTCGGGGGTTGCCGACGTCGCCTTCGAAAACGACATCGACGCCTTGCTCGCGACGCGCGAGTTCATCGACTTCCTGCCGCTTTCGAATCGTCACGACCTCTCGGAGCGTCCGTGCGAGGATCCGATCGACCGCGTCGAGGAAAGCCTCGACACGCTTGTCCCGCCGAGCGCCGCAACGCCCTATGACATGCACGAGCTTATCCGGAAGGTCGCCGACGAGGGCGACTTCTTCGAGCTGCAGCCGGCGCATGCCGGGAACATCATCACGGGCTTCTGCCGGATAGACGGCCGGACGGTCGGGATCGTTGCCAACCAGCCGATGGTCCTCGCCGGCGTGCTCGACATCAATTCGTCCAAAAAGGCGGCGCGCTTCGTCCGCTTCTGCGACGCGTTCGATATTCCGATCCTCACCTTCGTCGACGTCCCGGGTTTCCTTCCCGGAGTCGGGCAGGAGCATCACGGCATCATCAAGCACGGCGCGAAGCTCCTCTTCGCCTATGCCGAAGCGACGGTGCCCAAGATCACGGTAATCACTCGAAAAGCCTATGGCGGCGCTTATGATGTCATGGCCTCCAAACATCTGCGCGGCGACTTGAACTATGCTTGGCCGACGGCCGAGATCGCGGTGATGGGCGCCAAGGGCGCGGTCGAGATCATCTTTCGCAAGGACATCGGCGATGCCAAGAAGATCGCCGACCGCACCCGCGAATATGAGGAGCGTTTCGCAAATCCCTTTGTGGCTGCGAGCAAGGGCTTTATCGACGAAGTGATCATGCCGCACTCGACCCGGCGGCGCGTGGCGATGGGCCTGCGCAAGCTCAGGAACAAGCAACTCGAAAATCCCTGGAAGAAGCACGACAACATTCCGCTTTAAGGGGCAGAAATGAGCCACATTGCAACGATCCGCTGGAGCCGGACGGGCGACGGCGACTTCACAAAGGGACAGTATAGCCGAGCGCACGAATGGCTGTTCGACGGCGGCGCCAAGGTCACAGCCTCACCAAGCCCTCACATCGTGCCCGCACCCTGGTCGGATGCGAGCGGGGTCGACCCCGAGGAGGCGTTCGTCGCCTCGCTCTCATCCTGCCACATGCTGTTCTTCGTCGACTTCGCGCGGCGGGCCGGGCTCGTCGTCGACGAATATGTCGATGAGGCGGAAGGCGTTCTCGAAAAGCGCTCCGACGGCAGGCTCGCAATCACCAGAGTGACACTTCGTCCGATCGTTACCTGGAGTGGCGAGCCGCCGGACGAAGCCGTTACCGCCGACCTCCACCACCGCGCGCATGAGGCTTGCTTCATTGCAAACAGCGTGACCACGGATGTGATTGTCGAAGCCCGTCGGACTTGAGTCTCGCCGGGCGCGAGCGCGAGGACCGCGCCGACATAAACCGTGGTTTTATTGCAAATAGTGTCAATGCGGATGTAACGACCGCCCCCTGACGACTCGTGGCGGCCAGTCCAGGGGAGGCCGAAATGAAGCGCGTACTCCTTGCCTTGATTGTCGTCTCGACGGCCGCGTCGGGCGCCGAGAAGCCCGTCGCTGCAGCCTTCCATGCGGCATTCGGAAAAAGCGATAGCGTGGTTCTCAAGAAACAGGGACAGCTGAAGGAGAATGTGAAGTACACTCCTGGCGAACTCGTCCAGGCGCCGTTCGGGCCGGTGCTGCTCAGCCCGGGCGAGGTTGAGGACGCCTCACACGTTAATTCGGGCAAGCTGGCGGTATTCTATCTCAAGTCCTCGCCAAATGGCTTCGATGTCGTGAAGCGGTTCGTTCCAGCGACGCAAACCGGCTCGTTCGGCAAGATCGTCGACTGGAGCGTGAGCCGCAGCTTCGGGGACAACCCCGTCGTAATGGTCAATGGAGCCGGTAACTGGCAGGGTTATGCGTGCAGCGTCACGACCTTGCTCGAACTTGGGCCCGACGGTCCCAAGCAGCTCGTCACCGTGCCGATGACCTATGACAATTCCCAGGCGGTCGGCGGCGGCGACAAGCTCAAGCAGTTCACTGGCCGAATCGAAAATATCAAGCCCGGCAGGTCCTTCGACGTCATCTATTTCGGGTCGAAGGATTTCACCGACCATTATGTGCGGGCCGGCGATACCTATGCAATCGGGTCGGGCGCCAAGAGCCGGATGGAAACCTGCTGATACTCGAGTCCGTCGCTTTTAGGACTTGCGACCAGCGGATTGCGTCGCCGTCGCGCTCCTCGCAATGACGGGCCAAAGGAGACTTCTTCATGAAACTCGGTCGCCTCAATCATGTGGGCGTCGCAACGCCTTCGATCGAGCGAAGTTTGGAGCTCTACCGCTCGATGTTCGGCGCCGAGCCGCACGGCGAGCCGTTCGAGCTTCCAGTCCAGGGCGTTCGAGTCTGCTTTGTCGACACTCCAAATTCGCAGATTGAGCTGATTGAGCCGCTCGGCGAAAGTTCGCCGATCGTGAAGTTCCTCAAGTTCAGTCCCGCGGGCGGGCAGCATCATGTCTGCTTCGAAGCGGAGGACATCGATCAGGCGCGGGAATGGTTCGAGGGAAAAGGCGCCCGGATCCTCGGCCCGACGCGGATCGGAGCGCACGGCACGCCAGTCTTCTTTATCCATCCAAAGGACATGGGCGGTGTACTCACCGAAATCATGGAGACGCCTCGAGATGCGTACTGACGAGGGGTTTTGATCGTCGGCTGATCGTCGTCAGACCACCATCCGGATGTTGGCTCCGCCCTCGGGTGCATCGAGCGCGCAGATGGAGCCGCCGTGGGCGAGCGCGACCTGCTTCGAGAAGCTGAGGCCGACGCCGCTTCCGCCTTTGTGGGTCGTGTAGAACGGCAGGAAAATGTCTTCGCGGCGGTCCTCGGGGATACCGCCCCCATTGTCGCGGACCTCGATCCGGCAATGCCCTGTCGGCTCGCGCGACATCGCGAGAGCGAGGATCGGCGACTTGACGTCGGATGTCGCGCGGATGGCATTTCGAAGTAGGTTGAGGACAGCCTGCGACAACAGCTCGGCGTCGCCCTCGACGGTTAGCGTCTTGGGTGCGACTTCGACCCGGGCTTCGATGTCGCGCTCCCCGGCGTTCGCCAATGCAAGACGCATGATCTCGTCGGCCCAGGGCTTCGCCTTGAAATTGCGCCGGTGAACGTCGGGCGCCTGAGCAAACTCCCGGTAGCTTTCGACGAACCGCAAAATGCCTTCCGCGCGCCGGGCGACGGTTTCGGTCGCGCTCTTCGCGTCTGCCAATGCGTCATTTCCCTTCGCTGCGGCCGC
>DATATH010000054.1:0-2974 GCA_036268895.1 Sphingomicrobium sp.
CTAGATTCGAAAGCAAGCCCTGGACGTAAACGCGACCCAAAGCAAAACCAGGCTGGCTCCGAAAACAACCGACGAACAACGCCAAGAACTTGGTCAGCTCTTTGCCAAGTCTCGCAATTTGGCCCAGCGTCATCATGACGATCCTCCGTGTGTTCGGATTCACGAGGAATCTCACGGAGGACCGTCAGGATGACGCTGAAACAAATAGCTCGTTTGGGCAAGGAGCTGAACAAGTTCCTTTTGCTGTTCAGGAGTTGCTTTCGCAGTCAACCCGGTTTTGGGTTGGCTTTGATCTACGTGCAAGGTTTGCTTTCCGACCTGAACCGCAAAAACGCTGAGGCGATCGCCCTGGAGTTCGCCAAGTCGCCGCGCACTCTACAGCGTTTCCTCGAATCGATCAAGTGGAACGAAGCGGGCGCTGCAATTCAGACGTAACCTGCGCCCTTTTCACGGCTGGTGGGCATCGGTCGGGGCGGCCGGCTCGTCCTGGAGCAAGCGCCGGGCCGTCGCTAACGCGCGGCGGCGAGCCTTGTTTTCCAGGCTCAAGGTCATCTCCATGTGTTCCAGCAGCGTGAAGAATGCGAAGTATTGCTGGCGGTAGACCACCACGCGGTCGCCGTCGGGAAGCAGGCGACGGGTCGTCGTCACCGTGCGACGGTTCAACGCCTCATGGCCCTGCTGCAGCAGATGGATCTGGAGCAGGCTGTACGTCAGGCACACGAAGATGGTTTGGCTCACCACCAGGCTCCAGGCCGTCGAGTGGAAGCGTGTCAAATCCCAGAAGCATTTGACTTGGCGATGCCGTTCCTCAATGTCGGTGCGTCGGCCGTACAGGTCGCGCACCGTGCGCGCCGACCAGTCCGGATTGGTCGTCACCAACAGCCAACCGGTCTCGTGGCCGTCGGCGAAAATGTCGCGGGAGTAGACGCCGGTCAGCGGCACTGGGCAATCCCACCAACTGGTCAGGTCGGCGAAGCGGGCGATGAGCGTGCGTTCGCGAACGCGGCTCGGATCGGACGGCGCATCTTGGTCCTGTTCGGCGCGCTGTTCGGCGCGCTGTTCGGCGCGCTGTTGGGCCAGCGTCTGCTGCCGCTTGCGTTCGCGTTTCGCGGCGGTGGGATGCGGCGCCTGGCCGTGTGACGAACGGGTGACATCGGGGAGCGGATCGCGATGCTTCGGCTCGTACTCGTGCCACTCGGTCGGCAGCTTCATCAGGCCACGCACGTCGTCTTGCAAGTTCATGTCGCTGCGAATGGGGATGACGGTGTCGACCTTGTGGTCGCGTTTGAGTCGGCCGATCTCGGGGCCGTTGATGAAGCCGCGGTCGAGCAGCAGCGTCTTCAGCACACCGGCGCCGACCGTGGCGAGAAACGTGTTCACGAGCGGCCACAGCGCCGCGGCTTCCGCTTCGTCGTCGCGCAGCACGCGCACGCCGACGACCACGAAGCGTTCACCGGCGGCGTCGCCGTGCAGCAAGAGCACGGCCTTGTAAAAACGTCGCCACTGACAGCGCGCCCGCTGAGCCTTGGTCATGTCCTGTTGTTGCTTCTGGCTCACGGGATGGTTGTGTTCATCGAACAAGAGCCTCTGTGAACCTTCGTAGTGCTCATTGTTGGGCACGAAGAGATAGGTGCCGTCGGCCATGAAGAGCCCCTCGGCGTCGAAGGCGCCGAGGGACTGATAGATCTTGGCGACGTGGCGGTTGTACCAGTCTTCTAACCGCTGCGGCTCGGTATCGCGGGCCAGCTTGCGCAGGAAGTCTTGATCGCAGGGAGTCTGCCGCGGATAGAGATTGCGGTCGTTGAAGCCGGCGCATTGCAGATGGAGATCGCCGGTCTTGGGATCGACGTCGCGGCGGGCGTGCTCGGGGCCGAGGGCCTCGACCAGGCCGCCGGCGCGAATGATGAGCGGATAGGCGTGAAAGCCGTGCTGGCCGTGCAACCGTAGCGACAATTGGCTACAGAGGTACATCCAGCGCGGCACCAATTCGCGCTCGCGCGGCGTGGGGTAGTGCTCGGCGAGTTGGTCGACGATCTGCTTGCCGAAGAGGAACTGGAAGAACTTGGTTTCGGCGACGTCGGAGGCAAGTTCGACGTAGTCGAAGCGTCCCTCGCGAAACTCGTCAATGATGAACGGCTTGTTGTTTTCGAAGACGACGAGGTCCATGGTTCACTTCCTTGGAGAACGAGGTTGACGCGGTTTGGGGGCGCGTGCTGTCTGGAGCTTTTGGAACTGAGCTTCGCCGAGCTGAACGCGGGCGTCCTGGAGTGCATCGACGAGTTGGAGCAGCTGTCGTTGCCAGCGCACCAGTTGCGCGCGGGCTTGTCGGCAGCGTCGATAAGGTTCGGTCAACTTCTTAATGGCCTCGAGGTGCTCTGGGTCCGGCGAGATGTTTTGCGCTGGTCCTTGCCCGCGATAGGAGAGGACGCAGCTTTCGTGGAGTTCGCCGCGAGCGCAATGGCAGGAGGCTTTGCCGCACTTCCGTCGCAGGGTGTAGAGAGAGCCGGGCAGGAGCGGCTCCCGAGCGAGGCAGTCTTCGAGCAAACTCGGCAAGAGCTGCTGGGCCTGGAGAAGTTGGGTCCGGAGGGAACTGAGACGGGGGAGATTCATGAGGAGTCCCGGGGAGGTGTTCTGTAGTCTAATATAATATATAACCTACAGAAGAGGGAAAGGTTTCGCGAAAAACCGGAAAAAGGGAAAAAAAGGAAGAATCCGCGTGCAGGGACGGAACGGCGGCAAGGAGATCCGCTGCCGCCGGCCGCAGGAGTTGCGCCGCGAAAAACGGGGCGAATCGCTTCCGCCAACGAACGCGACGGCCCGCCGAATGCCGCCCGGCCGCCGGGTTACGTCTGAATTGCAGAAAAAACCCGCGAGAGAATTCGCGGAGTCGATTGGGATGCCCTTAACGAAAGCCTTACTTGCTTTTCGCCTTGGGAATCGTCCACATGTGGACTTTATGTTCGCGGGTGGTGCT
>DATATH010000055.1:0-8252 GCA_036268895.1 Sphingomicrobium sp.
AGTCGCGACGGTGTTCGGTCTGTGGCTGTTGTGGCTGGCCGTTCGAAATGGCGAACTGGTCCAGCCGAGATGGATCCGCCGCCGCCATCCATCCAAAGACCCGCTCCAGGAGACGCTCGCCTAAGGGCCGCTAGTTTGAAGTCGATTTCCGACTTTTCCTAGAGAAAGCTGTAGGGGTCTACATCGACGCCGACGCGGACCTTTGCGCTCCATTCGATTTCGGCCAGCCAGTCGCGAATTACATCCTGGACATCGAGACTGCGCTTCGCGTGCACCAGCAACCGCTGGCGGTGGCGGCCTCGCAACATTGCGAGGGGGGCGGGGGCAGGGCCGAACACCGCCATGCCCTCGACCTCGGGCGCGGCGTTGCCGATGCGCCGTGCCACGCTTTCCGCTTCGCCGGCGTCTTCGGCGGAAACGACAATGGCGGCGAGACGGCCGAACGGCGGCATCGCCGCTTCCCTGCGCGCCTCGGTCTCGGCGGCGTAGAAGCCTGGTGCGTCACCGGATACCAGGGCAGCGATGACAGCCGCTTGGGGATCGTGCGTCTGGACGAACACTCGGCCCGGCTTGTCGCCGCGGCCGGCTCGGCCGGCGACCTGCTGGATCTGCTGAAAGCTGCGCTCCGCCGCCCGGAGGTCGCCGCCGGCAAGGCCGAGGTCGGCGTCGACGACTCCCACGAGGGTCAGATTGGGGAAGTGATAGCCCTTGGTGACGAGCTGCGTGCCGATCACCACGTCGATGGCGCCAGCTTCCATCGCCCCGACAAACTCCGCTGCGCGCAGCGGCGACCAGATCGTGTCCGAGGTGACGATCGCCGTACGGGCCTCGGGAAAGAGCTCGGCCACTTCGTCGGCGATGCGTTCGACGCCCGGACCGCATGCGACGAGACTGTCTGGTTCGCCGCATTCGGGGCACGCTTTGGGCGGCGGCATCACGTGTCCACAATGGTGGCAGGCGAGCCGGTGCATCAGCCGGTGCTCGACCATCCAGGCGGTGCAATTCGGGCATTGGAAGCGGTGACCGCAATGCCGGCACAGCGTCAGCGGCGCAAAGCCGCGTCGATTGAGGAACAAGAGCGATTGCTCGCTCCGAGTGAGGTTCGCTTTGATTTCGTCGACGAGAACCGGTGCGAGCCAGCGCCCGCGCGGCGGCGGGTCTTGAGTGAGGTCGAGCGCGCAAATCTTTGGCAGCGATGCTCCAGCAAAGCGCTGGCGAAGCGAAAGCTCTCGGTAGCGCCCGAGCTCAACCATGTGCTTGCTCTCGATCGGCGGAGTCGCCGTCGAGAGAATCACCGGAATGTCCTCGAACTTCGCGCGCATGACCGCTGTGTCGCGCGCATGGTACTGGACCCCGTCCTCCTGTTTGAAGCTTGGCTCGTGAGCCTCGTCGACAACGATCAGGCCGAGGTTCGGGTAGGGGAGAAAGAGTGCGGATCGCGCTCCGACGGTCACCGCCGCTTCGCCGCTGGCGATGCCGCGCCAGGCGCGTCGGCGCTGCGAAGAGCGCAGGTCGGAGTGCCAGGCGACCGGCGCGCAGCCAAAGCGCGCTTCGAAGCGCTTGAGGAAGGGTTCGGTCAGAGCGATCTCGGGCAGCAGAACGAGGGCCTGGCGGCCCTGTCGAATGCACTCCCCGATCGCTTCGAAATAGACCTCCGTCTTCCCCGATCCGGTAATTCCATCGAGGAGGACGGGATCGAAGCCTTTGCCAATGGCAGCAGCAAGGCTCGAGGCGGCTTTGCGCTGCTCCTCGTTGAGGTCGGGTGGCGCAAAGTCCGCATTGGGTGAGGCAAGCGGCCGGTCGGCATCGACAGCGACGGCTTCCAATGACCCTGACTTCACCAGACCCCGAAGAACCGCTTCGCTCACGTCCGCATGACTGGCGAGCTCACGGATGGTCCCTTGCCGGCCCTCGATCCCTGCGAGCGCCTTTTGTCGATGAGGCGTCAGTCGCTCAGGTACGAGCCCGGTTGGCCGGTACTCGATCATGTGCCGGGGTCCATCGAGCGCAGCTGAGGAGGGCATGACCATCCGAAGCACGGACGCCAGCGGAGCAAGGTAGTAATCGGAGGTCCATTCGCAGAGCCGCCGCAGGGGAGCCGCGATCGGGGGCACGTCGACGACTGCCGCCAGTGGCCGAAGCCTTGAATCGGGTACTTCGCTCGCCGAAAGCCTGTTCGCATCCCAGGCAACTGCGAGCAGCTGGCGGGGTCCGACCGGTGCGATGACGATCGAGCCGGGTTCGACAGCCAGGTTCTCGGGCACCCGGTAATCGAGTGGCCCGAGCGCAGCATTGAGGGTCACGACACGGGCCCGTTTCATGCTCGCCTAAATCGAGAGGCCGAACGTCATTGGCAACAGCCTGCTTTTCGCGGGGAGCTGCTGGAGGGTGAGGGCGCAAGGCGCGGAAACGTCCCAAATGTGACCCGTATTTGGCTTGACGACGACGAACGAATTGACGCGCTGATCGGCTTCGCCCTGGCGATCGCTCAGCCGCCGCTCGGTCCCGCCGCTCCAGGGAAGATTGTGGTCCGTCGGTATCGGCGAAGGGGCGGCCTGACGCCTAACGCCCGCGCTTCTTGCGGTGAGTGTCGAAGTCAAGCACCGCAAAATCGTCGTCGGGCTGGAGCAGCCCCAGGCGCCGAGCCACTTCCTGATAGGCTTCCTCCACTCCGCCCAGGTCCTGGCGGAAGCGGTCCTTGTCGAGCTTCTCATTGGTCTTCATGTCCCACAGCCGGCAGCCGTCGGGACTGATCTCGTCGGCAAGGATCACTCGGGCGTAATCGCCGTCCCAGATCCGCCCGAACTCCAGCTTGAAATCGATCAGGCGGATCCCGATCGCCGCGAACATCCCAGAGAGAAAGTCGTTCACTCGGATCGCCATGTCGGCGATATCGTTCATCTCGTCCTGCGTCGCCCAGCCGAAGCAGGCGATATGCTCATCGGCGATCATCGGATCGCCGAGGGCATCGTCCTTGTAATAATATTCGATGATCGTCCGGGGCAGCTGGGTGCCTTCTTCGATACCGAGGCGCTTCGAGAGCGATCCGGCAGCGACATTGCGAACCACCACCTCGATGGGGATTATTTCGACCTGCCGGATCAGCTGCCCGCGCATGTTGACGCGGCGGATGAAGTGGGTCGGTACTCCGATCGTCTGGAGCGCGGTGAAAATGTGCTCCGAAATTCGGTTGTTGATCACGCCCTTGCCGCTGATCGTCCCGCGTTTTTGCGCGTTGAACGCAGTTGCGTCGTCCTTGAAATATTGAATCAGCGTGCCGGGCTCCGGACCCTCGTAGAGGATCTTGGCCTTGCCCTCGTAAATCTGGCGGCGGCGAGCCACGGTTCGCTTCACTCCAACGGCATTGGGAAGGAGCGGCGGCTATAGGCGAGCCGCCGCCCCTCCGCAATTGATGCGCTAGCGCGAAGCGGTCGTCGCGACCTTGCTACTGACGATCTGAACCTTCTGGACCCTCTCGGGCTGCAAATATTTCAGTGCCAGCTTCTGGATGTCTGCGGCGGAAATCGACTGAAGAAGCGCCTTCTTGTGCCGAATACGGTCGAGGCGTTCGGGCTCGCTCTGCGCCTTCGCGAGAGAGGAAAGCCAGTAGGAGTTGTCGCGAAGCTGACGATCGGCCTTGTCGAGTTCCGGATTTCGAGCGCGCTCCAGAATGTCCTTGCTGACCGGCTTGTCCCTGAGCTGGGCCGTGGCTTCCGCGATCGCCTTTTGCACCTCTTCGATCTTGTCGGGCGCCACGACCGCGGCTGCCGAGAGATAGCCGAAACCAGGAAACGCGTCCGACATCGCGCTTTGCAGGCTCACTCCATAGCTGTCGCCGAGCGTCTCTCGGACATTGTCCGTCAGCATGATGTCGAGAACGTCCTTCAACAATTCGACCCCAATGACCTCGCGATAGTTGGAGTCGTCGGTCGTCGGCCAAACCGATTCGACCATCGCCTTGTCCGTTGGACCATCGTCGGTAAGCAGGATTGGACTTCGGTCCGCGCGGAACGCCGCCTTGCGCGCGTCGGGGGAGGCCGAACCGCTCAGCTTGCGTGTAGGCAGCGCGCCGAAGCTCGAGGCCACCGCTGAGATCGCAGCATTCTCATCGACGTCGCCGACGATCGTAATCTCGATCGGCGATGATGCGATGACCGGCGCAAGCGCCGCCTTCGCTTCATCGAAACTGCGCTTTGCAAGGACCGCCGTGTCGGGCATTCCGAACCTTTGGTCTCCGTCCGCGAGAAGGATGGGTAGTCGTACTCCGGCGACCGCTTCGGGCTCAGCATCCACCTGCTTCTCGATAACGGGAAGAGCATTTGCCCATCTGCCTGCAGCTTCCGGGCGGAATCCGGGATCGAGCAGATAGGCCGCGCTGACCTTCATCTGGAGTGCCAAGTCCTGCGGCGTGGTTGCGCCGGCCGCGATGAACGCATCGTCATCGACGCTGGTGCCGACACTGATCACCTTTCCGGCGAGCAGATCCTTCAGCTCTTCGAACGAATGCTTTTTAAGGCCGCCCGCAGCTGAGGTCAGAGTCATCATGGCGCCGAGGCCTGGCTCGTCCCTGGGCAGGTCGAGGACTCCATCGCCAAGCCGAACGATGAAGCGGACCTTTCCCGCCTCGAAGCCGGTCTTCTTGATATTGAGCCGGACGTTGTTTGCAAAACGCACCGTCCTTATACCGAGGTCGGCGATCCGCTTGTCGGCCGCCACCGTTCCCGCTTTCCCGAAGCTTTCGTAGGCGAAAGCCTTGGCTGCATGCTCCGCGGGCGCGGCGACAGCCACCGCGTGGCTTGCATTGAATGCGGCCGCAAGCTCCCCGACCGGGATGTCCTGCTTGGCGCTGACGTGGACCAGCGGCGCGCTGCCGGTCCAAAGCTCCCGGAAGGCGACGTTGACGCTCTCGGGCGTAAGGCCCTTTGCAGTTGAATCGAATTCGGCGGCTACGAATTTGGGGGTGGTGACGAACTTGTCCCTTCCGGCGACCTTCAGAATGACGCTTGCCAGCTCCCTGTTCGGCCGCGTGTCCGATTCCTCGACCGCCGCGTGCAGAGCGCCAGCCATGTCGGCGATCTCCATCTTGAGCTCGCCGGCGGTGAAGCCGAATTTAAGCGCTCGGCGCACTTCCTGCTCGGCGGTCGAGAGGGCGTCCCTCCATGCTCCGTCCTTGGCGGCGATCTGGACCGTCGTCAGTCGCGCCGCGTCGCGCTCTTCATCGGTTGCCATCCCCGCCCCGATGAGCGGCGATCCGGGAGAGTCGACGATTTTCTGGAGGCGCCGGTTGAAAAGGGCCGTCGCCACCGCTTCACTCATCATGCGAGAGCGCTCCGCCAATGTATCGGCAGGGTCCTTCCACGGACGGGCAACTGCGTAATCGACGGTTGTCGCGACCGCCGGATCGATGAACGTGCCGAATGAAGCCGGGCGAGAGAAGTCGACCTTGCCGCGCGGCAGCCGCGCTCCGCCAGGGCCCATGCCTTTCCAGTCGCCAAAAGACCTCTTGATCTTGGCTTCGATGATCGCGGGATCGGCGTCGCCGACGAATATGAGGGTTGCATTTTCCGGCCGGTAATAACGACGGTAAAGGTCGCGGATGGTGTCGGCTGACGCGTTCTTGATAACCGCATCGAGGCCGATCGGGAGGCGATTGGGGTAGGGCGTGTCAGGAAGCTCGAAGCTCAGCGCGTCGACGACCTGATGGAACTGGAAATTGTCACGAGCGCGCTCCTCGCCGAGGATCACGCGGCGCTCCCGGTCGACCGCTCCGGGATCGAACTTCACCTCGCTCGCGACTTCGCGGAACAGGAATAATGCGGTGTCGACATGCTCATCGTCCGTCTTGGGCAGATCAAGCATGTATGTCGTCGTGTCGAAGTCGGTCACCGCGTTGGTGTCCGGACCAAAAGCGAGCCCCTGCCGCTCGAGAATCTTGACCATGTCGCCTTCGGGAACGTGGGTCGACCCATTGAACGCCATGTGCTCGATGAAATGGGCGAGACCGCGCTCCTTCTCGGCTTCACCGATCGATCCGAAGGCGATCTGAAGCCGAACCGACGCCGTGCCCTTGGGCGTCCTATTGCGCATGATCGCATATCTCATCCCGTTGGGCAGCGTTCCATATTTGATCGAAGGATCAGGGGTGACATCGGTGAGGCGCACCCCCCATCCGTTGAGAGGGGGTGCAGGATCGGCCGTGGCGAGTGCGGGAGCGCTGCCGGCAATGATGGCAATGGCAATGGCTGCGCTGCTGACGCGCGAAAAGAACGACCCGACAATCACAAGAAAATCCCCGCCCGAACTGGATGACTGAACTGGCGAGCGTAGAGATTTGGCGGGGAGGGGCAACCCCCGGTTTCGACAAACAGCTGATTTTATTGGGTAAACATACCAAAGCCAAGGAGAATTGAGGGGGATCAAGGAGAAGCGCGGTGCGTGCGGGTCCGCGCTCTTGCCTCAGCTCCAGTTGCAGCGCACCCGCTCTGCCTTAACCTTCCAGGGCGCATCATATTCGATCCGGTTGAGCACCGCGAAGGCGGTCGCGATGGAGCGTCCCAGTCGCATGAGCCCAGTGACCATCGCGCCGTTGAGCTGGTCGCGGCCGCTTTGATAGTGGCGGTCGTAAATCTCATCGATCATGGTGACCATCCTTTCCTCCTGTCTTGCTTGCCTCAGAGCGCCACAGAGAATTCGTCGTGGCAGTCGTTCGCCGGTTGCAGGGCCTGCTCCACCAGTTCGAGGCGGCGGGCTTCGTCGAGAGCGCGCCAGGCACGAGCGGTTGACCGCAGCGCGTCAATCCTGGCGACCTGCTCGACCGGGCCGTCTTCGATGAACGCACGGATGCTGTGGCCATAAGCCATGGCGTGTCTCCTGACCTATTGTGGACCGCCGGCGAGGGACCTTTGGGAGTGGAGGGGATTTCCCTCGCCGGCGGTGTGAGTTTCATCTATGTCTTTGAGCCGATTTTCGCCAATCAAACGCTCAATGGAATCGATAAATCTGACTTATGGGGTAACTTGATGAGAAGACTTCCGCCATTGGCGGCCGTCAGGGCGTTCGAAGCCGCGGCGCGGACCGAGAATTTTACGGCTGCGGCCGCCGAGCTCGGAATGACTCAAGCGGCCGTCTCCTATCAGGTGAAGAGTCTCGAGGAGCGGATGGGCGCTCCGTTGTTCGTTCGGGAAAAGGGGCGAGTTCGGCTGACTCCGCTCGGCGGGCGCCTGCTCCCTGCATTGTCGAGCGCATTCGATTCGATCGAGGCCGCGTTCGCGACCCACCGCGAAGAGGATGAAACGCTCCTCACCATCACCACGACCCACACCTTCGCCAACACGTGGCTGGCATGGCGCCTCGGCGCGTTCCAGATCGATCATCCCGAGCTCGCGGTGAGGATGACGACGAGCAATGAGGTTGTCGACTTGAGGTCAGGAGTTGCCGACGTCGCCATTCGTGCCGGGCGAGGCGACTGGGAGGGCCTCGAGCATTACGAGCTATTCAAGTCCAGCTTCACGCCGATGGCGAGCCCGGACTGTGTTGCAGCCGTCAGACGCGATCTCGGCCGCGAGATCCTCCCGAACGATCTTCCTTTTCAGACCCGGATCAACGCCAGCGACGACTGGTGGCAGCAATGGTTCGGCGACAATGGGGTCCCGGCGGACGATGGTATTTTCCGCCGTCCCGGAGTCCGCCTCGACAGCCAGGCCGACGAAGGTCACGCGGCGATGGCCGGGCAGGGTTTCGCGCTGCTGACTCCGTTGCTGTGGAAAGGCGACGTCGCTGCCGGGCGGCTTTCCGTGCCCTTTTTCGACCGGGTGTCGACGCGAGGCTGGGCCTATTGGCTGGTCTATCCGGCCGAGCGGCGGATGGTGCCGAAGGTGAAGCGCTTCCGGGAGTGGCTTCTGACCGAGATGCGGCGCGCCCTCGAGGACGCGGCCGGAGGTTGGCCGCAGCCTCTTAGGGTCGCTGCCCAATAAGCCCCTTAAGCGGTGGCGGGCCTCACCTGCGCTTGCTAGGCAGCGGCCATGGCCGATCCTGACCTTTCATCCGTAATCGAAACCCCGTTCGCGTCGGCTTTGTCGGAGCGCTATCTCGTCTATGCCCTCTCGACCATCACCGCGCGGTCGCTTCCGGACGTCAGGGACGGCCTGAAACCGGTCCACCGCCGCCTTCTCTGGGCGATGCGTCTGCTTCGGCTTGACCCAGCCGGTGCCTACAAGAAGTCGGCCCGCGTCGTGGGTGACGTGATCGGCAAA
>DATATH010000056.1:0-13849 GCA_036268895.1 Sphingomicrobium sp.
CGCTCCGAGTGTAGAGTCGCGTCTCGTTCGGATTATGGACTGTCGGCCGCATGCGCTCATCGGGCGTTCCTGCGGCTGCCGACCGCACCGGGCTGGTGTAACGGCCGAGCTCGGCCGCCTCGCGAAGCGCGTCATGGAAGAAAACATAGGCCGAAGGGCGAGATCCCCCCGCGTCCTCGGCACCATTCTGGCCGAGCTCGACGAACTGGAAGGCCTTGCGCTTGGTGATGGGGTCCATGTCCGCGCCGGTGTCGATCACCGCGCCCTGGCCGGCAAAGATGCTGTGCTGAGCCCGCGGTGCGACAACCGCGCGAGTCACTCCATCTGCACGATTGACTCCGACCGGCTGGTAGTTGGGATTGATCGCCGGAGCGACATCGATCGCGGCATTGAATGGGCTCTTCTCGGCGCTCTCATCGTTGGCGCCTTCGGCTCCGCCACTGACGTCGGTCAGCCCGAGACGCGAGAAGCCCGCGACGATTCCGGGAGTTACCCATTTGCCGGTGGCGTCGATCACCTGAGTGCCATCGGGCAATTTCATTCGGACTTCTCCCGCAGCGACGATTCGCCCGTCACGAACGACGACCATGCCATTGGGGATCGGCGCGGATCCGTCGCCAAGCGCCACGGTACCTCCAACGATTGCGAAGGTCTGGGCGCCCGCCGGAGCAGCGGCCGCAAGAAACAGGGCAGCAGCAACGCGGCTGATCATTTCACATCTCCATCACCGGGCTGGCCAAGCTCGAAGTCGCTCACCGGCCGTTTCTTCGGATCGTTCGCATCGTACATTTCGGCGCCGTCGATCCAGATCTGCTGCGGACGCGAATAAGTGCTGAAGGGATCGCCATTCCAGAGCACCACGTCCGCACCCTTGCCCGCAGTCAGCGTGCCAGTCTTGTCGAGGATCCCCAGCGCCTTGGCGGGATTGCCGCTCAGCCACTCCCAGGCGACCGCTTCGGTGAGGCCCGGGATCCCCGCACGCTGTCCGGCGGCCATGGCCTTTGCCGCCGCCTGGTTCAGCCGCTGAATTCCGTTGGGATCGTCCGAGTGGACCATCGCGCAGGCTCCGGCATTCTGGACCAGCGCAATATTCTCGGGGATCGCATCATAGGCTTCCATCTTGAAGCCGTACCAGTCGGCCCACATTACCGCGCAAATGTCGTTTGCGCGCAGGAGATCGGCGATCTTGTAAGCCTCGACCGCGTGGTGGAACGCGGTGACGTGATAGCCGAACTCCTTCGACATATCGATCATGTTGGCCATCTCATCCGCGCGATAGCAGTGGTTCTGCACAAGGATCTTGCCCTCGAGCACGCCTTTCAGCGTGTCCATCGCGAGGTCACGTTCGGGCATCTTTCCGCCGTGGGCATAATAATCGTCCCACTTGCGCTTATATTCGACGGCCTTCGCCCAGGTCTCGCGAGCAAGCGCGATATTGCCCATGCGGGTTTGCGGCATGTGGCCTTTTGAACCGTAGACTCGCTTCGGATTCTCGCCGCAGGCCATCTTGAGGCCGTAGGGGGCACCAGGAAACTTCATGTCCTGCGCGGTGCGGCCGGGCACGTTTTTCAACACGACGGAGCGGCCGCCGAACAGATTGGCCGATCCGGGGAGGATCTGCAGCGTCGTCACACCGCCGTTCACGAGGGCTCGGCTGAAGCCGGGATCCTGCGGCCAGACGCTATGCTCAGCCCAGACTTCAGGCCGAACCGGATCGGTTGCTTCGTTCCCGTCCGAATTCGCCTCGACTCCCGGCGAAGGATAGTCGCCAAGATGGCTGTGAATGTCGATGATCCCAGGAGTGACGAACTTGCCCGTGCCATCGATCTCGAGCGCTCCGGCCGGCGAAGGGAGATCGGGCCCGCCAACCGCCTGGATGAGGCCGTCGGCAAAGACGATCGTGCCATTGTTGATCTGCTGACCGTCGCCAGTGAATAAGGTCGCGTGGCGGATGACCGTCAATACGCCCGGATAGCGGACGTAGGTCGATGGATACGGGTCCTCATTGATGTGGATGGCAGGAGCCGGCTTTGGCGGCGGGTTCAGAACGGCGCAGCCCGAGACGATGAAAGCGGTACTGAAAGCGGCAACGCCGAGAACGCGCATCATTTAACTCCGTGCATGAGTTTTCTGAGCAACGGCGAGATCGCGAGGAGGATCGCGCCCGCGATCATTGTCAATTTGCCGCCGACCATGAAGGTGTGGGCGTAGGTTTGCAGTGCCAATTGCGGGTTTGTCACCTCGCCGCCGACTGTCTGGACGGACGCGGCCTGCGCGGCAGCTCCAGCAAGATACTCACCGATCGAGATCGAGAGGAACCACACGCCCATCATCATCCCGACCACCCGCGCGATCGAAAGCTTGGTGATCATGCTCAAGCCCACCGGCGAAATGCAGAGTTCGGCAATCGAGTGCAGGAAGTAGGTGAGAACGAGCCACCAGAGAGCGACCCGGAAGTCGGCGTTGGCGGTACCCTCGCTCCATGCGAGCACGACAAATCCAAGCCCGACGAGGAGCAGGGCTATACCGAATTTGACCTGAATTGAGGGCTCCCAGCCCTTTTTCGACAGCCCAATCCAGAGCCAGCTCATGATCGGTGCGAAAATGACGATGGTGATCGGGTTGAAGTTCTGGGTTTGCGGCGCCGAGATCGGAATTCCGAAGAGTTCGAGTGTCGTGTTGCTGTCCGCGAACAGGGTCAGCGACGAGGCCGCCTGTTCGAACAAAGTCCAGAACGTCACATTGAAGATGACCAGAATGATGGCGGCGAGCATCATCTGGAATTCAACCCTGCTTCCCGCTCGCCACGACCAGATCGGAATGCCGATCACCGCCCCGAGGAAGGTGATGAAGAGAACCTTTCCAAGAAACGGCGTTGCGACGATGTAACCCCAAATGCCGCTTCCAGGCGCCGCCTCGGGTGTGTTCATGACGTTGCGAAAGACGAGCCAGAACAACGGCACAGAGGCGATCGACAGGATGTAGATCAGCAATGCACGATCGGGGCCGCTGCGCTTGGGAGGTTCGCCATAACCGGCCAGCCGTCCGCCATCGAATTGAACGAGCGCGTAGCCGATCAGCATTCCAACGACGACGATCGCAAAGCCCGCCCACCATCCGAACCAGTCGACGAAGATCGGGCAGAGTATTTGCGAGCCGATGGAGCCGATGTTGATGCCCATATAGAATATGGTGAAGCCGGCGTCTCGTCGGCGGTCACCCTGCTTGTAGAGCGAACCGACGATCGTCGAGATGTTTGGTTTGAAAAATCCGTTCCCGATTACAATGAGGCTGAGGGCAACCAGCATCAGCGTCAGGTAGAAGGGAGAGCGGGTCGCGCCGGGCTGGAACGCCTCCTTCGCAATCGTCTTGGCAACCTGGCCATTATCCGCGACCAGTTGGACCGAGCCGTCCGGCAATCCACGGATAGTCAGCCGCTGCCGATCGGCAACAACCCACTGTTTAGTCTTGGTCGAATCCAGAAGCGATCCGCCCCGTTCGACCTGAACCTCGTAACGCTGCCCATCGATGGTGGCATAAGGCTTGGCCTGGTCCCCGCCGAAGCAAAGCAGCAGGTAGCCGGCCGCCATGACCAGGGCGCCCCACTTCACCGACCGCTTGGAGCCCAGATAATAATCTGCGAGCCAGCCGCCGATCACGGGAGTGAGGTAAACGAGGCTCAGGTAGCCCCCGACGATGCCGCTCGCCTGGTATTGCGCGAGCAGGAAGTGCTTGACGAGGTATAGAACGAGCAGTGCCCGCATGCCGTAGAAGCCGAACCGCTCCCACATTTCGATGGAGAAGAGGCGCGCGAGCTGGCGCGGATGACCCATCCAGGTTTTCGCGGCGGACGGGTCTACGTGCGTGATGTCGGGCGAAGTCGGCGCTTCTGCGCCAGGCGTATCGACCATGAAAGAACTCCCCTTGCGCGGTGAAGCGCCGGGTCGTGAGCGTAACGACCAAAATCGACTTGTGAAGGTGGATTGTTGAGACGAGGCGCTGGCTTTATCTGCCCTCGTCGATGCTCAACGACAGTTCATCGATCAGTTCCCTTCTCGAGACCCGCCGCTCAGCGAAGCCGCGAGAGCTGGTCGGCCCGGGGCCGAGCAGCGCCGAGCTAGAGCGCATGCTGACCATCGCCGCGCGGACACCCGACCATGGCAAGCTCACGCCTTGGCGTTTTGTCACGGTCGCTGAAAACCAGCGCGACGCCCTCGGCGCGCTGTTTCGTGAAGCGCTCGTCGAGCACAATCCCTGCGCCACCATCGCGCACCATCAGAAGGAAGACGATTTCGCCCATTATGCAGGTCAGCTGGTGGTGCTCGTTTCGGCGCCCGTGGCGGGCCACAAGATTCCGGTGTTTGAGCAGGAGCTTTCGTGCGGTGCGGCAGGGATGAACCTGCTGCTCGCCGCGCACGCGCTCGGCTTTGTCGCCGGTTGGGTGACCGGGTGGCGCGCCTACTCCGAGCGGGTGCGACGTGCCTTTTGCGGACCCGGCGAGCGGATCGCCGGTTTCATCTTCATCGGCCATTCGGAACGCGAGGCCGAGGACCGGCCGCGCCCACAGGCTTCAGACGTATCGAGAGGCTGGGAGCCGCCAAGGCCCTGAGTTTGCCATTGAACTTTCCGCGAGTAGCTGTATTATGACAGCATGACGCTTCGCACACAGCACGAAAAACCGGTTTACGTTCGCCTGCGTGAAACGATCGCAGATGCAATCCTTGCCGGTAAGTATGCCGATGGCGACGCGCTTCCGTCGGTCCGGGCGCTCGCCGCTGAGGAGCAGGCAAATCCGCTGACGGTCGCCAAGGCCTACCAGGGTTTCCAGGACGAAGGGTTGATCGTGGTGAAGCGCGGCGTTGGCATGTTCGTCGCGCCGGGCGCCCGGTCGCGCCTCAGCGACAGCGAGCGAAGCCGCTTCCTCAAGGAGGAATGGCCACAGATCCGTGCCCGAATGAGGCGACTGGGCATCGACCCCACCGAGCTGCTGGCGCGCGAGCAGGCTTGAACTTCCCGCAAGGGAAGTAATCCTCTAGCCGCGTCGGCATGGAGACGAGGGCCCTCCCCTTCACCGACAAGAGCATTGCAGAAGCCGCTCGGCTGGTCCTTGCCGGAGAGTGTGTCGCCGTGCCGACGGAAACGGTCTACGGCCTCGCCGCCGATGCGACCAGCGCCGGGGCTGTAGCACTGGTCTATAAGGCGAAGGGAAGACCAAGCTTCAATCCGCTCATCGTTCACGTGCCGGACCTTTCTGCAGCGATCGACATCGGCGAATTCGGCGAGGATGCGCTGTCGCTCGCGCGCGAGCATTGGCCGGGGCCGCTGACGCTCGTCGTCCCTCTTCGTGCAAATTCGCCGATCGCCTCCCTCGTCACTGCCGGGCTTCCAACGGTCGGCCTGCGAGTGCCCGATCATCCGGCGATGCAGGCATTGCTCCGCGCTTCGGCGAGACCGCTCGCAGCACCGTCGGCAAATTCCAGCGGCTCGATCAGTCCGACACGCGCTGCGCACGTCCTCAAAAGCCTCGGCGGCATGATACCCCTCGTCATCGATGGCGGTTCCACAAGACGGGGGATTGAATCGACCATCGTCGCGGCGACCGGAGGGCCGCTCCGGCTACTGAGGCAAGGGCCGATCGAGATCGACGCCAGGAGCGCATCGACATCAGCATCCGGCATCGAAGCGCCTGGTCAGCTTGCTAGCCACTACGCTCCGTCAAAGCCATTGCGTCTTGGGGCCGGGACGGCGGACGAAGACGAGTTTCTGATCGGCTTCGGCCCCGTGGCGGGAGACGCAAATCTCAGCGCATCTGGCGATCTCATCGAAGCCGCGTCACGACTTTTCGACCTGCTCCACGAGGCCGACGACTCGCGCAAGGCGCGCATTGCCGTTGCTGCAGTTCCCGACAAAGGCCTCGGAGCGGCGATCAACGATCGTCTGAGCCGAGCGGCGGCGGATCGGCCGAAATGAAAAAGGGGCGGCCAAAGCCGCCCCTTCCCCTGTTAGTGACCATGCAATTGCACGGTGGTGTTAATCTTCCAAGGCAAATCCCTATGATTGGGTCATTTAAGCCTGGGCTGTTGCGGATTTAGCACGAGCCTGAAAGCTCTTGCGGAGCTTCTGAAGCTTGGGAGGGATGGTCGCGAGGCAATAGGGGTTCCGCTGGCCCTCGCCTGCCCAATAATCCTGGTGATAATCCTCCGCCGGCCACCATTCGCCCTTGGGTTCTATCGTTGTGACGACGCTGCCGTGATGTGTGACGTTGGCGCGCGCGATTGCTTCGCGAGCCTGGTGCTCCTGTTCCTCATTCTGAGGAAAGATCGCGGATCGATACTGGGTTCCAACATCATTGCCCTGGCGGTTGAGCTGCGTCGGGTCGTGAATCGCAAAGAAGATGTCGAGTAGCTCGTCATAGCTGATCTGGGCAGGCTCGAAGGTGATCCGGATCGTCTCCGCATGTCCGGTATCGCCGCCGCAGACCTGCTTGTACTTCGGATTGCTGGTGTGACCGCCGGTGTACCCGCTCTCGACCGATTTCACACCGGCAACATCCAGGAAAACCGCTTCGGTGCACCAGAAGCACCCGCCCGCGAGTACCGCGACCTCCTCGGCCATCTGTCCGCTCCTTCTTGCTCTGAGCGGCAGATAGGAGCGACCGGCCGTCATTGCGAGTGGCGCATTCAGGTTCTTCTTGACGGCTGGTCACTCTGCTCGAGCGCGCCCCGCCAATCCGGTCGGGACCCTCAATTGCTTCGCCGCGCCTCCAATTGGGGAGGCCTAGTTCTTTTGGTAGGACGCCTTGAGGCTTGCAAGCTCGAGCCGCTTTCCGACCCACTCGGACAGCTCGTCGAAGTCGAGCGGCTTTTCGAACACGATCCCGGCGCGCCGGTCAGCGTACCAGCGGACCTCGCCCTTGATCGGACGCAGGCTTTCGACGACCACGATGACCTTCTTGCCAACGCAATATTCCTCGATCGGCTCGACCTTCATCCCGCCAAGCGAGATGTCGTGGACGTCGACCGTGTAATAGACCTTGCCGACCTTGACCGATGCCTTGCACGCAATCTGGAGCCGCGGGGGGCGCGCTCTAAAGCCAAGCCGCGGCTTACGCCCCGCAAGGAGCTCGCCAAGATCGACATTCTGGTCGAACTTGCAGCCGACCACGTCATCGCGGGTCCAAACGACGGTCGATGGGATCTTCTGTGAGGAGACCTCGATCTCGACACGATCGCCGATGCCGGGCAATCGAGTGACGATTGCCATGACTCCGCCGGCGGACATGTTCTTGATTCTGATGAGCTGCTGAGAGCCGCTTTGGTCGACCAGCTTGCCGACGCGGAGCATTGCCGGAATGCGCTCATCCTCGCGCCGCTCGGCAGGGCGCGGAACCGCGGTCGACAGCGACACGGTCGTCGATTCGAAGGCAGCGTCAGTTTCCGATAGCCCGGATCCGGCCGATTTCCTGCGGATCAGCGATGCAAACATGCTTCCAGAGTGCCTCTTTACGCGCGCAATCCGCGCCAAATTGGGACTTTATGGACACCATGGTTAAAAGAGCGTTTCATCCGGTTGAAATGACGGGTCCTTGCGGCCTAGGCCCTTCGCGGGAGAAGTTCTGAATGCCGCTGCCGCGCCTGCTCCTGATCGATGACGAGCCGGCGCTGGCCGAGTTCCTGGCGAGCGCTGCCGAGGAGAGCGGCTTTGAGCCGGTCACAACCGAGCGTGACCAGCAGTTCCGCGACGCATTCATCTCGCAGCGGCCCGACATGGTCGCGCTCGACCTTGGAATGCCGGGAATGGACGGGATCGAGCTCATTCGCTTCCTCGCTGCGCAAAATTATTCGGCGCCGGTGCTGATCGTCAGCGGCTTCGATCGGCGAGTGCTCGAATCTGCGTTCCGCCTCGGCGAAGCGCTCGGCCTGACGATGGTCGGGCCGGTCGAAAAGCCCGTTCGCTTCGAAGTGCTCGAAGAGATGTTGAGCCGGCTCAAGGCCACGCTCTAGTCGTGACCAGGCGTAGCAATAAGGAGTTGATCGCCGCGCTCGAATTAGCGCTCAAGAAGCAGCGCCTTCACATGCTCTACCAGCCCAAGGTGAGGCTTCGCGACGGGACGCTGGCGAGCGTTGAAGCGCTGGTCCGCTGGGACGACCCCAAACTCGGCAGCATAGAACCGTCGCGCTTTGTACCGCTCGCCGAGGAACACGGCCTGATCGACGAACTCACTCAGTGGGGTCTTCGCACCATCCTCAGGCAATGGCTCGACTGGCGCGAAGAAGGGATCGATGTGCAGATCGCCTTCAATATTTCGGCTTTGAGCCTCGAGCACCTCGATTTTCCCGACCTCGTCGAACGGATGTGCGGCGGACTCGAGGTCCCCACCGATCGGCTCATGCTCGAGCTCACCGAGGGCGCGACACAGCCCCTGGTCAAGCTCATGGATACGTTGACACGGTTCCGCATCAAGGGGCTCGGTCTTGCGATCGACGATTTCGGCACCGGCTATTCGTCGCTGATGCTATTGCGGCAATTGCCGTTTACCGAAGTGAAAATCGATCGGGCATTCGTCGCCGACGTTCCCTGCTCTCGCGACAGCCGGCTGATCGTCCAGGCGATCACGGAGCTTGCTCGCGGACTCGGCATCGCCTCAACCGCCGAAGGCATCGAAACCGTCGAGCAGCTCCGAGCCTTGAGCGAACTCGGTTGCGACCTTGTGCAGGGCTATCTTCTGTCGCCTCCAATCGATCCGCGGGGGCTGAGGAGCTGGAAGGAACAGTTCCGCCGCGAGTGGCCCTCGCTCATGGCGGATGAGCGACTGGCGCTATGGAGCGATGTCGAACCGGACGCCCTGAGCCAACGGTAGCTCGGCGCCGTAATTTATGGTGTTGGTCTGTCGGCGCATGTAGGCGCGCCAGGAATCCGAGCCACTTTCGCGACCGCCTCCAGTCTCTTTCTCACCACCGAACGCGCCGCCTATCTCCGCGCCGGAGGGACCGATATTGACGTTTGCGATCCCGCAATCGGAGCCGCTTGAGCCGATGAACCTTTCGGTGTCGCGAATGTCGTTCGAGAAGATGGACGAGGATAGACCCTGGGGGACCGCGTTGTTGAGCGCGATTGCCTCGTCGAGCTCGCCGTAGCGAATGACGTAAAGGATCGGAGCAAACGTCTCCTCGACGGCGGGACCTTCCTGGCGCTTCATCTCGACGATTGCCGGTCGGACATAATAGCCGCCGGAAACGGCCTCGAGGCGCTCACCTCCCCAGACAACCGCCTCGCGCTTCCGGGCAGCGTCGAGCGCTCCTTGCATGGCATCATACGCCGATCCGTCGATGAGCGGACCGACAAGCACCTCACCCCGGCGCGGATCACCAACCTTCACTGCCCCGAGCAGCCGCTTCAGACGCTCCAGAAGTGCATCGGCGATGCTTTCATGAACAATTAGGCGCCTCAAGGTCGTGCACCGCTGGCCCGCCGTTCCGACTGCCGAGAAGAGGATTGCGCGCTCGGCAAGCTCCAGGTCGGCCGAGGGGCAGACGATCGCCGCATTGTTGCCGCCGAGCTCGAGCAGGGAGCGGCCAAACCGCTTCGCCACGATCGGCGCCACCATCCGTCCCATTCTTGTCGACCCAGTCGCCGAAACGAGCGCGATGCGCCCGTCTCGCACCATTGCTTCGCCGATCTCGCGTTCGCCCTGGACGAGCTGGACAAGTCCGTCAGGAGTAAGCCCGAACCTGCGCCGCGCACGGCGCACCAATTGCATCACCAGCTCCGAGCAAAGGGGAGTCTTCTCGCTCGGCTTCCAGATCACCGGATCGCCGCAAACGAGTGCCAGCGCTGCGTTCCAAGCCCAGACCGCAACCGGAAAGTTGAAGGCGCTGATGACGAGCACTGGTCCAAGCGGATGCCATTGCTCGATCATCCGATGCGCGGGTCGCTCGCTCGCGATTGCGAGCCCGTAGAGCTGTCGCGACAGGCCGACAGCGAAGTCGCAAATGTCGATCATCTCCTGCACTTCGCCAAGGCTCTCGGCCATGATTTTGCCGGCCTCGAGGGTGATCATCTTGGCGAGGATGGGCTTCGCCTCCCGGATTTCTTCGCCGAGTAACCGGACGAGTTCGCCGCGACGAGGTGCCGGCACCACGCGCCAGCTCTCGAACGCTTCGGTGGCACCGGCCGCGGCGCGCTCGGGATCGCCCACAGTCACACGGCCGATAACTGCGCCGTCGATCGGCGAATGGCTGACAAGCCCGCCCGCATGATCGATGCCGAACAGTCCGAGGACCTGAGCAGCCTCATCAGCGGGGCTCATCGCAACATCTCCTTCGCTTTCGCCATGGCAGCGACCCCCGCTTTGATGGTCTCGTCCTTCTTGCTGAAGCAGACACGGACCAGATGGCGCGAAGGATCGGATTCCGCGAACGCCGACAGAGGCACGACCGCGACACCCGCCTTCTCCACCGCCCTGCCGGCAAAGCCCTCGTCGTCGAGTGAAATTCCCGAAGCCGCGAGATCGACACACATGAAGTAGGTCGCCTCGACGTCGAGGGTCGCGTAGCCTGCAGAGCGCAGCCCTCTGGCCATAAGGTCGCGCGAGCGCTGGAAGCGATCGCGCATTGGCTGGAGCCAGGAGTCTCCTTCGTTCAGCCCGAATGCCACAGCAGCCTGGAGGTTCGGTGCTGTCGAAAAAGTCAGGAACTGGTGCGCCCGTGCGACCAGGGGCGCGAGCGCCGGGACGGCGACGATCCACCCCACCTTCCATCCAGTCAGCGAGAAAATCTTTCCCGCCGAACCGACCTTGATGGTTCGCTCATCCATTCCCGGCAGGGTTGCGAGCGGCGTAAAGCGGCAACCATCGAGCACGATATGCTCCCACACCTCGTCGCTGATCACGATGAGATCGTGCTCGCGGGCGAGCGACGCGAGGATCTCCAGCTCGTCCAACCCGAACAGTCGTCCCGCGGGATTGTGCGGATTGTTGAATAGGATCGCTCGAGTCTTCGTAGAAATTGCCCGCTCGAGCGGCTCCCTCTCAACCTTCCATTGCGGGGGACGGAGCGCGACTTCGACCGGCGTACCTCCTGCCCTGCGGATCGTCGGAGCATAACTGTCGTAGGCTGGTGTGAGGATGACGACTTCGTCGCCGGCTTCAACCACCGCGAGGATCGCCGACCCGAGCGCTTCGGTGGCACCGCTCGTCACGCAGACATGGTCCGCGTCGAGCAGCTGACCAAAGTGCCGATTGTAGTGCGCGGCGACCGCCTCCCGAAGAACGCTCAATCCACGCGACGGCGGATATTGGTTGGAGCCGTCGAGGACGGCCCCCGCGGCGGCTTTCAGGATCTCCGGGGGCCAGCCGAAGTCGGGAAAGCCCTGGCCCAGGTTCACGGCCCTGTGCTCGGCGGCGAGCGCGGACATGCGCTCGAAGACGCTGGTCTTCATCTGTTCGTAGAGTGGGTTCATCGCCCCCGGAAATAGCGTGGAGATCGATTCGCTGCGAGTATGCGCGGGGACGCGTCAGTGTCCGAGTGCGGCGGAGACCATTTCGACCGGCCGGGCGAACGCCGCCTGCACCATGCTGACGCCCGCTAAGGCCAGACTGGCGCCGATCGCAATCACTGTTCCAAATTCCATCGCCCCCCCCTGCAATCGGCTCAGCTCTTGCGGACGCGGACGTTTTCGGCGCTTGGCGGGTCCGGCGGTAAGCCGCAGGGCCGGCGATTGACCCAGTCTCATGATGTCTTCGATCGGGACCCGGTCTTCGGCCCGCAGCCCCGCACGGCCGCCGTCGCGCCAGATTACCCGGGCGATGATCACATGGTCACCGCGACGTACCTCGACCTGCGTCCCCTTGGCGATCTGGCGGCCCGTATGAATCATTAAGCCGCGCGACGAGATGTCGAGGATGCAGGCGTCGGTCCAGGCCGCGCCATGGCGAAGCCTCGCGGGGACGACCACACGGCGACGAAGCTCACGCGGCTTTTGCGAAGACATTCGAGACTGCATCGGCTCCGCGCCTAGCCCGAGCGCGGTCTCCGACATCTAAAGCTTCATTCCGAAACGGACATGGTTTCGCGACTATGAGATGGTGGCGGCGCCGTGCCGATCGCGCTAGCGGCATCGCATGCTAAGCTCGCCCATCGCTGCGGCCGAGGCCGCTTCCGCCGCTTTCTCCAACTGGTCCGGGCTCGGCCCAAATGCGCGCCGCTCATTGCTCAACGCTGCCGCCGGAGAGCTCGAGGCTCGAGGCGATGCCTTTGTCCAAACCATGGCCGAAGAGCTCCGAGCTTCCGAGCCCTGGGCACGCTTCAACGTGATGCTCGGCGCCGGAATGGTGCGCGAGGCTGCAGCGCTGACGACTCAGATCACCGGCGAGGTGATCCCATCGGACAAGCCCGGTCTGCTGTCGCTCGCCCTTCGCGAGCCGGTCGGCGTGGTGCTTGGGATCGCGCCGTGGAACGCGCCGGTAATCCTCGGCTGCCGCGCGATCGCGACGCCTCTTGCTTGCGGCAACACCGTAATCCTCAAAGCATCCGAGCGCTGCCCTCGAACGCATAGGCTGATCGTCGAGGCTTTCGCTGCTGCCGGCTTTCCGACCGGAGTCATCAATCTCGTAACAAATGAGCCGGCGGACGCCGGCGAGGTGGTTGGCGCACTGATCGATCATCCAGCCATACGGCGGGTCAACTTCACCGGCTCGACGGCCGTCGGGAGGTTCGTTGCGATACGTGCGGCCGAGAATCTGAAGCCCGTGCTCCTCGAGCTTGGCGGCAAGGCGCCGCTGATCGTCCTCGAGGATGCCGATCTCGACGAAGCCGTGAAGGCCGCGGCGTTCGGCGCTTTCATGAACGCGGGTCAAATCTGCATGTCGACCGAACGTATTATCGTTGTTGAAGCGATAGCCGATGAATTTGCGCGGCGGTTCGCCGAAAAGGCAGCGGCCATGCCTGCCATCGCCGTTGGCACCCAGGTCGACGAAGCTTCACGGGCGAGCGTCCGCTTGATGATCGATGACGCGCTCGCTCTCGGGGCGCGCGCAATCGCCTCCGGCCCGGCAACGGTCCTCGACGGACTGACGCCCGCAATGCGCCTCTACCGAGACGAGAGCTTCGGTCCGGTGGTTGGAATCGTTCGAGTAGCCGACGAAGACGAGGCGATCAGGGTCGCAAACGACAGCGACTTCGGTCTTTCGGCCGCTGTCTTCACGAGGGATTCGGCGCGGGGCCTTGTCGTCGCGCGCAGGATCCGGTCGGGCATCTGCCACGTCAACGGGCCTACGGTGCACGACGAACCGCAAATGCCCTTCGGCGGTGTAGGTGCGTCCGGCTATGGCCGGTTCGGCGGCAAGGCGGGAATAGAGGCTTTCACCGAAACGAGATGGATCACCATCGCCGGCGAGCCAGGCCATTATCCGATCTAGAGGCTCCAATAGGTGATATCGGGACGAAGCGTCGAAGGATCGAGCAGCGATCGGACATCGGCGATTATCCGTTCGTCGCCGACCATGTCGCTGATGCGGCCGTGAAGTGCGCGATATTCGTCATGTCCGACAGCGTAGATGAGTGCAGCAAGATCCGTGAACTCCTCGAGCGGCGCCAGTTGGACGCCATATTCGTGACCGACGGTCGCGGCATCGGCCCGCGCATCGTGGATGATCGGCTCGATCCCGAATTCGCGAAGCTCGCGGTACGTGTCGACGACCTTCGAGTTGCGAACGTCCGGCACGTTCTCCTTAAAGGTGAAACCGAGGATTCCGACCCGCGCATTGATGATCGGGCATTCTCGCGATGGGATCGGCGAAGTTCGTGTGATTGGAAAATTCGTCGCCCTTGCTGCTGGAGTCCCCGAAGCG
>DATATH010000057.1:0-2052 GCA_036268895.1 Sphingomicrobium sp.
TAGCGGGCAAATACATGCTGCGCGGGATGGCCGACGACGGCTTTCGGCTCTGGCTCGACGGAAACGTCGTGCTGAACCGCTGGGGCGGAGCGGGGGACGAAAGCAAGGAAGTCGATCTGACCGAAGGTTTGCACGCGATGAAGGTCGAATACAACGAATACGGCGCCACGGCCGCTGTGCGGTTGATTTGGCAGCTGCGCGATTTGTCGAGCGAGTGCGCCGTGCCCGCCGCCGCGCTGTATCACGACTCCGCTGGCATCGCCGCGATGGTCGAATCGCCGCCGTGAGGTGACGAGGAAGACGAGGAGCTTGAACCACGCATACGAGGAGATTGAACCACAGAGTTACCATGTAGTGCGCAAAAAAGCGGCCAGTTGCCTTCGGCGAGAGGGGGCGGTAGGAAAGTTCAAGTGTGTGAACGAACGTTTCCTACACCTTCTCGATCCGGAGGACTGGCCATGTGTGAGATTATCATGGTGGGCTGCGATTTGCACGACAAAACGATGCTGTTGAAAGTCGCCCAAGGGCGAGAAGTCGCCGAGAAGCTGCTGCGACCCAATACGCCGGCGGGCCGTCAGGCGATGATCGCCTGGCTGCGCGAGCGGGCCCGGCGCGCGGGCGGCGCAGAAGTGATTTTCGCCTATGAGGCCTCGGGCCAGGGGTTCGGGCTGTACGATGAGTTGACCGACGCCGGTTTCAAGTGCCATGTGCTGGCGCCGACGAAGATGAAACGCTCGCCGTCGCAGCAGAAGCAGAAGACCGACGAGAAGGACGCCGACGACATCCTGGATCTGCTGCGAGCGCACGTGCTGGCCGGCAACGCCTTGCCCGACGTCTGGATTCCCGCCGCGGCGACCCGCGACGATCGCGAACTGTTGCGGGCTCGCAGCGACGTGGCGTACAAGCTGAGCGGGGTCAAGTCGCAGATCAAGGGGTTGTTGAAGCGCAACCGCGCGGAACGCCCGGCGACGCTGGGCAAGGGCTGGACCAAGTCGTACCGGACCTGGCTGCGGGGGCTGGCCTTGCCCGCTTCGCCGCTGGGCGCCAGCACGCGCATGGCCTTGGAAAGCCTGTTGCGTCAGTTGCAAGCTTTGGAGGACGAGACGGAGAAGCTCGACGAAGGATTGGCCCAGTTGGCGCAATCGCCCCGTTATCGACGCGTGGTTTACGCGTTGCTGCGCATCCGTGGCGTCGGGCTCTTGACGGCGTTGGTCTTCCTGACGGAGATCGGCGATCTGAGCCGCTTTCGCAATCGCCGGCAGTTGGCCGCGTTTCTGGGCTTGGCGCCTTCGAGCCGTGAAAGCGGCGATCGCAGCGATTGCAAAGGTCATATCACGCGGCAAGGCCCGTCGCGCGTGCGGCGCGTGCTGTGCCAGGCGGCCTGGTCGAGCGTGCGCGGGGAGGGACCGGAGCAAGCGGCTTACCAGCGGATCGTGACCAGGAATCCCAGGCGGAAGAAGGTCGCCGTGGTGGCCTCCATGCGGCGGTTGGCAATCCGCATGTGGCACGCCGGGCATCAGGCGCAACAGGCGATGCAGAGCGAGGCGGCGATTCGCGGGGGAAGGGACCATCAGGCCCCAAGTTCCCTTCCCCCGGACCCCCATCCCCCTTCCCCTCTTCTCTGTTGTTCCGGAGAGGCGAGTTAGACGATTGAAACGGGCGGCCGACGCGGGCCGTCTGCTTTGAGTGCCGCGTGCGGCGGTGCAGGATTTGGACAAGCGAACGAGTTGACCGTTGATGCGAACGATCGGAACGCGACTGTTCATGTCATGGGCATCCCCCGTCACGGAGTTTAGTCCGTTCCGGTTTTGCGTATCGGTAGAGTAGTCTCCTCGCCTTCGAGGACGACTGAATAGCAGGCTGCACGACATCAACACGAACTTTTCCATTGCCGACCACTGGACAAAGCACTACATAGCAGACACGGAGGCACAGAGTTTTTTTGGAAAGTTGCATTTCGGCGGCCCCTTCGATCATGACTTTCTTTGTCCTACAACACTTCCTAAATTTTCTTCTGTAATGCACCACCCGAAATGAGACATCGGCAAAGTT
>DATATH010000058.1:0-3015 GCA_036268895.1 Sphingomicrobium sp.
TTCATCCTGTTTGGAATCACGATGGTCCTGTTCGCGACCGTTCGGGCGAACGGGGCAGTATGGGCTCCGCTGATCATCCTCTGCATCGGACTGCTGCCGGTACGTTTTGGCTTCATATTTGCGACCGACCATTGGCTTGGAGCGGACGCCATCTGGTGGAGCTTCCCGGTGAGCTCGTTCGCCAATGTCGCCTTGTCGATCGGCTATTATCTCCAGGGCAGCTGGAAGAAAGCGCGCATGGTCGTCGGGCAGCCATGCCCCGAGGAAGAAACGACCGAGGAAGCGCTCGCGACACGGGAAGCCGGCGGAGCACTCAATCCGGCGGGGTGACGAACGGGTGAGCGGAGGCTAATCGCCTTCGCAAATGACCATCGCTTCTTTCCCCCATCTTAGGATGCGCCGCGGACGGTCGAGCGCCTGGATGCGCTCGATGCTCGCCGAAAACCGCCTTCACCCCTCGGATTTCATCTGGCCATTGTTCATCTGCGAAGGCCGTGATCAAGAAGAGCCGATCGGCTCGCTTCCCGGGGTCAGCCGCTGGAGCGTCGACCGTGTTGCGGCGAGGGCGCGCGAGGCGGCCGATCTTGGAATCCCGTGCATCGCTCTGTTTCCCAACACGCCCGAAGGACTTCGGACAGACCGCGCCGAGGAGGCACTCAACCGCGACAATCTCATCTGCCGCGCGATCCGTTCAATCAAGGACGCTGTGCCTCAGATCGGAGTTCTCACCGACGTCGCGCTCGACCCCTATACTGCGCACGGGCACGACGGACTGATTGATGAGGTCGGCAACGTGATCAACGACGACACGGTTGAGATCCTCGTCCAACAGGCGCTGGTCCAGGCCGATGCCGGCTCCGACATCGTCGCGCCCTCGGACATGATGGACGGTCGAGTCGCGGCGATCCGCGGCGCTTTGGAAGCGGCAGGGCATCAGAACGTCGCGATCATGGCTTACGCAGCCAAATATGCGTCGGCCTTCTACGGGCCGTTTCGAGAGGCGGTCGGCTCCCTCGGACGCCTCAAGGGCGACAAGCGAGGCTACCAGATGGACCCGGCGAACATCGAGGAGGCGCTGCGCGAAGTCGCGCTCGATCTCGCAGAGGGTGCCGATTTCGTGATGGTCAAACCCGGTCTGCCCTATCTGGACGTCATTGCCCGGGTGAAGGCCGCGTTCGGCGTTCCGACGTTCGCCTATCAGGTGTCGGGCGAATATTCGATGATCGAGCATGCCGCGGCAGCCGGCGCAGGTGATCGCGACGCGCTCATCCTCGAGACTTTACTCGCCTTCAAACGCGCCGGAGCAACCGGGGTCCTCACCTATCACGCGGTCGACGCCGCTCGACTGATCGTGTGATCGAGGAACTCCGCGTCGAGATCGACCGCCTCCGCGGAGCGACGGCGCCGCTGGAGCCCGACAGTCAAGAACGTCGCCGTCTCGGCAGCGAAGCGCTTGAGCATGCTCTTACCTTCCTTGATCAGGTGGAAACGGCGCCCAGCCTTCGGCCCGCCTCGGAAGTGTTCAGGCAGCGACTGGACCCCGAGTTTACCGAGGAGGGCAGGACAGCCGCGGCCGTCCTTGATTATGTCGGAGCATGCATCGATCGGCCGGGTATTGCGACGACTTCGCCGCGGTTCATGGGTTATATTCCAGGCGGCGGCCTATTCTATTCGGCACTCGGCGACATGCTCGCGGCCGCCTCGAACAAATATTCTGGCTTCGCTCCGGCCGCTCCAGGCGCCGTTCGCATCGAGAATGCCTGCACTGACTGGCTGTCGAGCGTTATCGGCTATCCCGCCGAATCGGCGGGCACCCTGACATCCGGCGGAAGCATGGCGAACCTCACTGCCATCGTGGCCGCACGGGAGGCGCGTGACTGCGTGGGTGGCGGCGCTGTCTATCTCACCCGCTTCGCCCACCATTGCATCGACAAGGCGCTGCACATTGCCGGTCGCGGCCGGTCGCCTCGCCGCCTGATCGCGACCGATGTCGCCTATCGAATGTCAGTCGAGGGGTTGGAGGAGGCGCTCGCGGAAGACCGCCGCAACGGCATTCGGCCATGGCTCATCGTCGCATCTGCGGGAACGGTCGATACGGGGGCGATCGATCCCCTGTTAAAGATTGCCGAGCTCGCCGGACGTTACGGCGCCTGGCTTCACGTCGACGGTGCTTACGGCGGCCTCTTTGCCCTGTGCGATGCGGGGCGCGGTCTGTTGCGAGGCATCGAACAGGCCGACAGTGTTGCGCTCGATCCCCACAAGACGCTGTTCCTGCCCTATGGCACGGGTGCGGCCATCGTCCGGGACGGCAGTCTATTGTTCAATGCCTTCAGCGCGAGCGCCGATTACATCCATCCATTTGCCGAGACCGACGTCGGCCCGTCGCCTTCGGATCTCTCGCCGGAGCTCACACGCCATTTTCGCGCACTTCGCCTGTGGCTGCCGCTGCAGGTTGCCGGGCTCGGGGCATTTCGGGCTGCGCAGGCCGAGAAGCTCGCTCTTGCGAGATATTTCCACGCGCGGCTCTCAGAAATGGAGGGTTTCGACCCCGGTCCGCCACCAGACCTGTCGGTGGTCGCGTTCCGCTACCTTCCCAAGAATGGCGATATCGACGAGTTCAATCAGCGCTTGATGAACCAGATCCAGCAGGAAGGCCGAGTGATGTTGAGCGGCACGAGGATCGATGGCAGCTACTACCTGCGCTGTGCAATCCTGTGCTTCCGAACGCACCTTGAGCATGTCGACGAGGCAATCGACGCGATCGCGCGCGGAGTTGACGCGATCGGGGCTCAGGCGGGTCGCCGGCTGAGCTAAAGGCCAAGTCTCTTCTGAATTGCGTCGATCCGGTCGGTCTGTCCCCTGGCGATCTCCAGGACCTCGGCCGCCGCGGTGTTGATGGCTTTGAAGTCGTTCGGGGCGATCCCGCCCTGGGTCTGGAGCGCGGTTGCGCCGAGCGCATCGATGTCCGCCTGGGCCAGAGCCGTTGACTTACGCGCAGCGATCGCTGCGGACAGG
>DATATH010000059.1:0-4337 GCA_036268895.1 Sphingomicrobium sp.
TGTCCAAGGTCTCGGCTTGCGACTGGCCGGGCTTGTAGAGACCCGATCCCAGGCCAAAGCCCGTCGCGCCCGCATCGAGCCATGGCTGCATGTTGTCGGGCCGGATCCCGCCGACGATCAGCAGCGGAATGTCGCTCGGGAGAACGGCAAGATGGGCCCTCAGCACCGACGGCGCAGCAGCCTCGGCCGGGAAGAGCTTGAGCGCCGTCGCTCCGGCGCGAATCGCTGCAAAAGCTTCCGACGGAGTGAAATAACCGGGCGAGGAAACCAGCCCCGCCTCAACCGTTGACGCAATGACGTCAGTGTTGGTGTCCGGCGAGACGATGATCCGCCCACCTGCGTCTTTGACCCGTCTCACCTGCTCGGCGCCAAGGACGGTGCCCGCCCCGACCAGTATCGAATCGCCCAGCCTCGTCGCAAGACGCTCGATGCTCCTCATCGGATCCGGCGAATTGAGCGGCACCTCGATGATCTTGATGCCGCCCTCCCGGACGGCCTCGCCCGTGGCCTCAGCATCGTCGGGCGTGATGCCGCGGACGATCGCCACGAGCGGACAGTCGTCGAGATAGCGATGCAGTAGCTCGTTCGCGCTCACGTCAGATCCTTTTTGCGATGGCCCGGATACCTGCAAGAAAGCTTTGCTCGCCGTCGAGTTCAATCGACTCGCGCCCGGCCTCCTCGATTACCGCTGCGTAAAGTCGGGCGAGATCCTTTCGGCCCATGACCCAGATCCGTGCGGCGAGCGGCCACATGAGGCCGATCCGGACGTCCGTTCCGATCAGAAGCCCACTGACATAGGACGGGGCATCCTCACGCTTCATTTGGCCGAGAAGAACTGCCGCCCGAACTTCGAACAGCGCAGCTGGAAGCATTTCCCGTTCAAGGGCGTGGGCTGCGCCCTTTCTGAACGCGTCATTCACTTCGACCGGACCCTGCAGGAGCTCGGCCAAAATGCTGTGGTCCCTGAGGAGGCCGAACAGCTCCCCGGTCATGACCGTTCCGAACGTCTGGATGATGCCGTTGCGCAGCAACGCCCATTTATTGTGCGTCCCGGGGTGGCAAACGAGCGCGTCGTGATGGAGGGCTCCCGATTCGATGCCGCCGAGCAGCTGGACTTCCTCGCCGCGCATCACGTCCGCTCGCCCCTGTCCGACGTAGGAAACGCCCGGGACGATCGCTTCGCGATCGCTCGCCCATCCGAGCTTGGCTACGAGCTCGTCGATGCCCGCGGGGCAGGCAACGTATGGAACCTCGATCCAGCCTTTGTTCGATCCAACCATTCCGGCGAGGAGCAGGGGCAGGTCCCCGAGGCGCTCGCGAATCTCTTCGACAGCTGCCGGGAACCCCCCCTCCGGCACCGAGAGAACACCCTTCGAATCGTCAAATTCGCCCGTACACTCGCCCGCGCAATCGAGGCGATAGGCGCGCCTGTTCGTTGTCCCCCAATCGACCGCGATGAAACCGTTCGCCCAGCGCATGCTTTAATCGCCTTAGCCGAAAACCTTCGCCATGCGACAAGGCTCCCAAAGGTTTTCGTTTGCCGCGCGCACCGCTAGGGGTGCGGCGCGCAGCGCACCGCCAAGCCTGTGAAGTGAAGCAGCAACGCCGAGGAGAGTGACCCATCGCCAACTTCATGTTCGCGACCGGGATCGAGAACAGCATCCCGACGATCGACCACTCGAAGACGCGGATCGACGAGATGGCTGTGTGCGGCCACTATGATCGATGGCGCGAGGATTTCGACTGCGTCCAGGAGATCGGAATCAATTATCTCCGTTACGGGCCCCCGCTCTACAAGACCTATCTCGGGCCCAACAAGTTCGACTGGGAGTTTACCGATCTCACCTTCGGCGATTTGAAGCGACGCGAGATCACGCCGATCGTGGACCTCTGTCACTTCGGCGTTCCCGACTGGATCGAGAATTTCCAGAACCCGGACTTCCCGCGGCTGTTCGCCGCCTATGCCGGGGAATTTGCGGAGCGCTTCCCCTGGGTCCAGCTCTACACCCCGATCAACGAGATGTTCATCTGCGCGGTCTTCTCGGCCAAATATGGCTGGTGGAACGAACAGAAGAAGGACGATCGTTCGTTCGTCACGGCGCTGAAGCACCTCGTCAAAGCCAATGTCATGGCGATGATCGAGATCCTGAAGCGTCGCCATGACGCCATCTTCATCCAGTCGGAATCGTCCGAATATTACCATGCGGATTCGCCAGGAGCGATCGGCCGCGCGGAAGTCCTCAATCAGATGCGCTTCCTCTCGCTCGATCTCAATTACGGGCGCCGCGTCGACAGCGGAATGTACCAGTTTCTTCTCGATAGCGGCATGAGCCGCGAGGAATATGAATGGTTCCTCGATCACCGGCTGAAGCAGCATTGCATCTTCGGGAACGATTATTACCAGCTCAACGAGCACCGCGTCTTCGCGGATGGCCACACCGTCGCTGCGGGCGAAACCTTCGGTTATGCCGAGATCACGCGCCAATATTACAACCGCTACCGGCTGCCGGTGATGCACACCGAGACCAACCTGTGGGAGGGGCCGCACGGCGACGAGGCCGTCAAGTGGCTGTGGAAGGAATGGGCCAACGTGCTGAGGCTGAGGAACGTCGGAATCCCGACCGTCGGCTTCACCTGGTACAGCCTGACCGACCAGATCGACTGGGACACTGCGCTTCGCGAGCGGAACGGCAACGTCAACCCGCTCGGACTGTTCGATCTCGATCGACGGATCCGGAACGTCGGGCGGGCCTACAAGCAGCTTATCGCCGACTGGCGAAACGTTCTTCCGGCATCGAGCGTCTGCCTCGTCGTGCCGATCAAGAAGGTCACCGAAAAGCCCGATGACGACGATGCCGCTGGGCGGACGCTTGGCAACGACACCCAGGCGAACGAGGCCGAAGCATGAGCCAGCGCAAGATCGGGAAGATCGAGACTTTCTTCGTTCCGCCGCGCTGGCTCTTCGTCCGGGTCGAGAGCGAAGACGGAGCCTTCGGGTGGGGCGAGGCAAGCCTCGAGGGCTGGGCAGAAGCGGTCGACGGTGTATTCGAGGCCTATCGCGATCGCTTCATCGGCGCGGACCCGTTCAATATCGAGGACATCTGGCAGATCGGCTTTCGCGGCGGCTTCTACCGCGGCGGCGCGGTCATCATGTCGGCGCTGTCCGGACTCGAGCAGGCGCTCTGGGACCTCAAGGGACGAGTCCTCGGCCTGCCCGCGTGGCAGATGCTCGGAGGCAAGGTGCGTGAGCGGGTGCGATCCTACGCCTGGATCGGCGGCGACCGGCCGAACGAAATCGCTGAGGCCGCCGAAGCCCGGAAAAAGCAGGGCTTCACAGCCGTCAAGATGAACGCGACCGCCGAGCTCGACTGGATCGGCACTCCAAAATCGTTCGACGAGGTCCTGCTGCGTGTCGCTGCGGCACAGGCGCAGGGCATGGATGTCGGCCTCGACTTTCACGGGCGAGTCCATCGTCCTCTCGCCAAGCAGCTGGCGAAAAGCCTCGAGCCCTTGGGCCTTCTCTTCATCGAGGAGCCGCTGCTCTCGGAGAACGTCCACGCCCTTTCGGACATCGTTGCCCATACATCGACGCCGATCGCACTTGGCGAGCGCCTCTATAACCGCTGGGAGTTCAAGCCGATCTTCGAGCAGGGCGTGGTCGACATCATCCAGCCGGACCTCAGCCATGCCGGAGGGATCCTCGAAGTACGCAAGATTGCCGCCATGGCCGAGGCCTATGACGTCGCCGTCGCGCCGCATTGCCCGCTGGGCCCTCTTGCGCTCGGCGCCTGCCTTCAGATCGCCGCCTGCACTCCCAACCATGCCATCCAGGAGATCAGCCTTGGCATTCACTACAATACCGACGGGCACGATCTTTTGAACTTCTGCACGAACAAGGAAGCGCTGACGCCGATCAACGGCTTTTTGCCGGTGCCGGAAGGGCCGGGCCTCGGGATCGACATCGACGAGCCGGCGGTTAGGTCGGCCGACAGGGATCGTCACCGCTGGCGAAATCCGATCTGGCGAACGAGTGACGGCAGCTTCGCCGAGTGGTGAAGGGCTTTGCCGGGCCGCGTCTCAGTTCGTTTTCAATGGCACTTGAAGCGTTCGAACGGCTCCAGGCACGAGGTGCAGCGCCACTGAGCCTTGCATGGGGTCGAGCCGAACCTGCTCACCTCCTCGGTGTCCCTCGATCCACATAGCGGGCATTCCGTCTTGGCCGATGGATCCGGCGGAGCGATTCCATAGGCCTTCAGACGCTGGCGTCCTCGCTCGCTGATCCACTCGGTCGTCCAGGGCGGAAAGAGCAGACGCTCGATGTACACATGCCCGAAGCC
>DATATH010000060.1:0-4987 GCA_036268895.1 Sphingomicrobium sp.
GGGACCGCCGCAGCACCTCGCGCAGGCGCGGCTTCGCGCCGCCGAAGAGGGCCTTCCGGTCCTTCGCGCAACGCCCACCGGGATCAGCGCCGTGATCGACGGCCGCGGAAATGTCGTCAAGGAATTGCCGTGGCATAGCGCCGGGGTGATCGATGCCGTCCTGCCACCCGCCGCCAATTCTCCCACGCCGTTCGCGCGGTGGGGCAATGCAATTCCCCTGTTCCTCGCGGTCCTGCTCATCGCCGGCGGCATTGTGCTTGGCCGTAAGCGCCGCTAGAGGCGCACATATAAAGACTTCTTTATATCCCGATCCCGAGGCTTCTCCCATTCCATGCGCAGCAACTATCTTTTCACGTCCGAATCCGTGTCCGAAGGGCATCCCGACAAGGTCGCGGACCAGATTTCCGATGCGATCGTCGACCTCTTCCTCTCCAAGGATGCGGAGGCACGAGTCGCGTGCGAGACGATGACGACCACCAATCGTGTCGTTCTTGCAGGGGAGATCCGTTGCAAGCCCGTGTTCGACGAGGAGCGCTGGCCGGAGACCGGCGGCTGGGCGCTCGCCGCACGCGACGAGATCGAGGAGGTCGTTCGCGGCGTCGTCCGGAAGATCGGGTACGAGCAGGCGGGGTTCCACTGGGCCGAGTTCACGTTTGCCAACCACCTTCATGGCCAGTCCGAGCACATCGCCCAGGGCGTCGATGCCGGGGAGAACAAGGACGAGGGCGCCGGCGATCAGGGGATCATGTTCGGCTTCGCCTGCGACGAGACCCCGGACCTCATGCCGGCGACCCTCGACTACAGCCATAAGATCCTCTTTGAGATGGCGACCGACCGCCACGAAGGTCGGGCGCCGTTCCTCGAACCAGACGCCAAGAGCCAGGTCACCCTGCGCTTCGAGGACGGCAAGCCCGCCAAGGCGACCGCGATCGTCGTTTCGACCCAGCACAAGCCCGGCTACGACAAGGGTGAGAAGCAGGCCGAGCTCCACGCTTATGTGAAGAACGTCGTTGCGCGCGTTCTTCCTTCACACCTGCTTGGCAACGAGACCGTCTATCACATCAACCCTACCGGCAGTTTCGTGATCGGTGGCCCCGACGGCGACACCGGCCTGACAGGCCGCAAGATCATCGTTGACACCTATGGCGGCGCTGCCCCCCACGGAGGAGGCGCCTTTTCGGGCAAGGACCCGACCAAGGTCGACCGCTCGGCTGCTTATGTTGCCCGCTATCTCGCGAAGAACATCGTCGCAGCCGGCCTTGCCAAGCGCTGCACAATCCAGCTCGCTTATGCGATCGGAGTGTCGGAGCCCTTGTCTCTCTACGTCGATACGCATGGGACAGGAACCGTCGGCGACGAGCATATCGAAGCGGCTATCGGACGCATTGGAAAGCTTGGCGGCCTCACCCCGCGCGGCATCCGAACGCATCTCGGATTGAACAAGCCGATCTACGAGCCGACCGCCGCCTACGGGCATTTCGGCCGCAGGTCCGAGGGTGACTTCTTTCCCTGGGAACGGGTCGACCTGATCGAAGACCTGAGGGCCGCGATCGCCGCCTAGTCCTCGACACCCATTCCGCGCTTGAAAACGAGGTCACCGCCCCTTCCATCCACTGTAGAGCAGGATTTTCGCCGAAGAAGTCGGCAGGGCCGGCAACGGCAGCCGGAGCGGCCACTACCAGGCCGATTCCAAGCAGCCAAGCTGTCGCAAGCTCGGGTGGGCCCCTGGTGAAAAGCACGTCGTTGGACGAGCCCGAGGATGAAGCGGACAATCGGAAACGGCACGAGCATCGGGTGGATCGGATGATCGCCGATCCTGGCGGTGCTACGCGGATGACCTTGGCTGGACTGATCTTCTCCTCCGAACGACTTGATGCTTTGAGTGGGGAAATGGTTAGCAGGGCTGCCGTTGCGGTCCCGGCGCCCCCTCTCTAGGCCCAATCGCAAATGACTGCATTCAAGTCCGGCGATCCATTGACGCTCAACCGCCTCTACGGCCGCTCGAGCGGGCACAAGCTTAGAAAAGGGCAGCGGGAGCTCGTCGACAAACTCCTCCCGCAGATCGAGGTTCAAAGCGAAGGTGAAGTCAGCGCGCGCTCGCTTTTCGGCGATAAGCGCCCGCTCCATCTCGAGATCGGCTTTGGATCGGGCGAGCATCTTGCTGACCGTGCCGACATGCTCCCCGACCACGGCTTCATCGGCGCTGAACCGTTCCTCAACGGAGTTGCAGCGGGTTTGACGCACATCCGCGACAGGCAATTGCGCAACATCCGTCTGTGGCGAGGCGATGCCCTCGAAGTGCTGCAACGCGTCCCCGATGGAGCGCTCAGCTTTCTCTACCTGCTGCACCCCGATCCATGGCCCAAGGCCCGGCACGCGAAGCGGAGGATGGTGAACGACGGGCCGATCGATCTCTTCGCGGCCAAGCTGAAACCGGCCGGAGAGTTTCGCCTCGCGACCGACGATCCGACCTATCTCACCTGGTCGCTGATGGTCATGCAGCGCCACGACCGGCAGTTCGAATGGCTCGCCGAGCGGCCGAGCGACTTTCTTGAACCGTCCGGCGGCTGGATCGAGACGCGCTACGGCGCGAAGTCACGCCGGGAAGGACGGCGCCCTTATTATCTGCGCTTCCGCCGGCTTTGAGCCGGCGTTAGCCGCAACAGCCGGCCGCCGGACTCGTCCTCGAGCAGATAGATGGCCCCGTCCGGCCCCTGCCCGACGAAGCGGATGCGATGGCCCATGTCCCATTCCTCGACCTTGCTCGCCTGCTCGCCGCGGATCCGGACGTGGACCAGCACCTTTCCCGACAGCGTCCCGATCAGTCCATCACCCTTCCACTGGGGAAACATGTTGCCCGAATAGATCACAAGGCTCGTGGGCGAGATCGAGGGTACCCAGTAAAGCTTTGGAGCGATGAAGTCGGGCCGGCTCGAATCGGGCGGAATCGACACTCCGTCATAATTCTTGCCCTCTGAAACAAGCGGCCATCCATAATTCTTTCCAGCGACTATGAGGTTGAGCTCATCGCCGCCTCGCGGGCCCATTTCGGTTTCCCACAGCCGTCCATCGGCTGCGAAGGCGAGTCCATAGGGATTTCGGTGTCCAAGCGTCCACGTCTCCGCGGGGGTGAGGTTTGGCCCCGGCCATTTCACGGCCCGGCCCGCCGCATGCTTGGCAGCTTCAGTATCCTCGGGCGGATCGGTGATCGTCACGGTCGCGGCGCCGGTCCGCCCCGCCCATGGATTGCCAGGCGCCGGCTTTCCATCGAGCGTCAGATGCAGAATCTTCCCGAGCGGCTGGCTCGGGTCCTGTGCCGGCGTGAAGCGCTGACGTTCGCCCGAGCTCAGGAACAGCGATTTGCCATCGGGAGCGAAGACGACGATCGCCCCGAATTGGCCACCTTGGCCGCCGGCCGGGTCATGCCAAAGCACCTGGAGTCCGTCGAGGCGCGCGCCGCCTGCCCCACGAACCAGCCTGGCCCGCGCCAGCGCCAGTCCGCTGCCGCCGTTGGAGGAAGGTTCCGAGTAGGTCAGATAAACCAGCTGATTACTGGAGAAATCCGGCGCCAGGACTATGTCGAGCAGACCGCCCTGGCCGCGATAAACGACCCCTGGAGCCCCACTGACCGGCCGCTTCTGGCCATTCGTTACGTCCACCAGCCAGAGCCGGCCCGGCTTCTCCGTGACGATCGCAATGTTCGTTCCCGGAAGGAAGGCCAGCGCCCAGGGATTATCGAATGTCGCGATCGTGGCGGTCGTGAACGGTGGATTGGAAACGGAAAGATTCGCGGGTTCCTCCGAGCCGCCGCCATTCCGGGCACTCGTTGGTGCCGAAGAACCGCACGCGGCAAGTACAAGGAGGGCAACGAGCTCGAGAAGGCGCATCTTCATTCCTAACCTGCCTTCAATATTTGAACCAAAGACCGGTTCCCCTGCTCTATAGGGACATGATGCAAGCCTGCAGCCTCCTGTCGCTCGCCACGGCGGTTCCTCCTCACATCGTCACTCAGGCCGAAGCGAAGGAGCGAGCGCGCGAAGCCTTTGGCGGACGGAAGGCGCTGTTCGACCGCCTTTCGGGGGTCTTCGACAATGCGGGCATCGCCCGACGTCATATCGTCGCTCCCCAGGAGTGGTACATGGCAAGTCATGGATGGCATGACCGCAATGCCCTCTACCTCGAAGCCGCGGAAGCTTTGTTCGTCGAAGCAGCGACTGCGGCAATCGAAAAAGCCGGCCTGATGCCCGAGCAGATCGACGGGATCGTGACCGTGTCCACGACTGGAATTGCAACGCCCAGCCTCGAGGCGCGGGTTTCGTCGCGTGTCGGGTTCCGCAAGGATGTCCGGCGAGTGCCCGTCTTCGGCCTCGGCTGCGCCGGCGGCGTCAGCGGCCTCTCGCTCGCTGCGCGGTTGGCCGCCGCGGATCCCGGCAGTCATTGGCTCATGGTGACCGTCGAGACCTGCTCCATCTCGATCCAGCTCAACAGCGACGATCCGGCAGCGGTGGTTGCAACCGCACTTTTTGGGGACGGTGCTGCGGCGGCGGTCGTCGCCGGCGGCGAGCACAGCCTTGCACGGATCACCGGCTCTGCCGAAAAGCTCTGGCCCGACACGCTGCGGATCATGGGCTGGGAAGTCGAAGATCCCGGCCTGGCGGTCGTTTTCGATCGCGCGATCCCGCCATTCATCGAGGCGGAACTTGCAGGCGCGGTGGACGAGATGTGCGCATCGATGGGAATAAGGCGCGAGGACATCGGCCGCCTCTGCTCGCATCCTGGCGGAATCAAGGTCATCGACGCGATCGAAACCGCGCTCAATCTCAATCAAGGCGAACTCAATCTCGAGCGCGAGGTGCTTCGCGACTTCGGAAACATGAGCGCGCCGACGGTGTTGTTCGTTCTCGAGCGACTGATCAAGCAGGGCTTGCCCGATCGAACGATGATGACCGCATTCGGTCCCGGCTTTTCCTGCGCTGGTCTCCTGCTC
>DATATH010000061.1:0-10328 GCA_036268895.1 Sphingomicrobium sp.
CATCCGGTCGCAAGCCGTGAAGAATGGCTGAAGCAGCGTCTCGAACTCCTCGCGGCCGAGAAAATGCTGACGCGTCGGAGCGACGAGCTGGTAGAGCAGCGAAGGGCATTGCCGTGGGTCAGGGTCGAGAAGGATTATTGCTTCGATACCATGGACGGGAAGGCGAGCCTCAAGGAGCTTTTCCGCGGCCGCTCGCAGCTCATTGTCTATCACCTGATGTTCGGTCCCGATTACACGGCGCCCTGCGCTTCCTGCTCGATGATTGCGGACGGGTTCAACGGCTTCTGGGAGCATCTTGCCCACCACGACGTGATGATGTGGGCGATTTCGCGAGCTCCCTTCCAAAAGATCGAGGCGCATAAGCATCGCGCGGGCTGGACCTTCCCCTGGGCATCGTCTTTCGGCAGCGACTTCAATTACGATTTTTTCGTCGGCCTCACCGAGGCCCAGCAGGATCAGGGTTATCAGTATAATTTCCAGGAGAAGCCGGCGCTCCCCGCATCGATGCCGGCAGAGCCCGGGAGCCATGCCGGAACGTGCGGCGTCGACTGGAGAACCTTCCTTCGGGAAATGCCGGGAATGAGCGCATTCGTGCTCGAGGAAAGCGAGGTCTATCACACCTATTCCGCCTACGGCCGCGGACTCGACATCCTCTGGGGCGCCTATCAGTGGCTCGATCGCGCCCCGCTCGGCCGCAACGAACCGGGCGGTCCCTGGTGGAAGCGCCGGTACGAATATGGCGCGCTCTAAAGTGATCTTGACGGGCGGGAGGCCTGCTGTGTTATATGCGTAACACAGGAGGTCACAATGAAGAGTTCGGCCCTATTGTTGCTCCTGCCGCTATTGGCCGGATGCAACGTGCATTCCAAGAATCCGGCGACGAACGACGAGAACGTCAGCGTCCACGCCGACGACAGCGGTCACATCAGCTTCAACCTGCCAATCGGCCAGGGACAGCTGAAATTGCCTACCTCGATCATGCACAACGGCAATTTCGACATAGACGGCGTGAAGTTGCCGCCAGGAAGCTCGGTGAATGGGTTCAATCTCGATGCGCACGACAAGGGTGCGACGGTCGACATGAGCTTCACCAATCCCAAATCGCCCGACGAGGTCCGGTCCTATTTCCTCGACCAGTTCAAGAAGCAGGGTGTCGAGGCGGCGCTCTCGCAAGATTCGGTAACCGGGAAATCAAAGGACGGGAGCCCGTTCACGATCGAGGTGAGTTCCGCTGCAGGCGGATCTCAGGCGAAAATCGTGGTCCAGGACAAGGACTGAGCAAAAAAGGGCCGGGACTTGAAATCCCGGCCCTTTGCCGTTCGGCTCTACTACTTGGCCGCGGGAGCTTCCTCGCCGTCGGCCCTCTTCTTTGCTTTTGGCTTCGCCTTGGGTTTGGCCTTCGTCGCTTTGGGCGGTGCCGAAACGATCTCGAACGAGGGCGCATTGTCCTTGATGCGGACTCTCACCTCGCCGCCATTCACGAGCTTGCCGAACAGCAGCTCTTCGGCGAGCGGCTGCTTGATCTTCTCCTGGACCAGGCGGCCCATCGGGCGGGCCCCGTAAAGCTTGTCATATCCGCGCTCGACCAGCCAGCGGCGGGCCTCCTCGTCGAGCTCGATGTGAACGTTGCGATCGGCAAGCTGCAGCTCGAGCTGCAAAATGAACTTGTCCACGACCCGTGCGACGACCGCCGGCGGCAGGTAGGCGAACGGAACAATCGCATCGAGGCGATTGCGAAACTCCGGCGTGAACATCTTCTTGACGGCATCCTCCTGCGCGTCCTCGCGGGTGGCGGCACCGAAACCGATGCTTTCGCGTACCATGTCCGCAGCCCCTGCATTGGTGGTCATGATGAGGATGCAGTTGCGGAAATCGACGCTCTTGCCGTGGTGGTCGGTCAGCTTCCCGTGGTCCATCACCTGCAGAAGTATGTTGAACAGGTCCGGGTGGGCCTTTTCGATCTCGTCGAGCAGGAGCACGCTGTGCGGGTGCTGGTCGACCGCGTCCGTGAGCAGGCCGCCCTGGTCATAGCCGACATAGCCCGGCGGCGCTCCGATCAGTCGGCTGACGGCGTGGCGCTCCATATATTCGGACATGTCGAACCGCTGAAGCGGGATTCCAAGGATCAATGCCAGCTGGCGCGCGACCTCGGTCTTGCCGACGCCGGTCGGGCCCGAGAAGAGATAATTGCCAATGGGCTTGTCGGGATCGCGAAGTCCGGCGCGGCTGAGTTTGATCGCCGAGGCGAGCTTCTCGATCGCCAGCTCCTGGCCGAAGACGACTCGCTTCAAGTCGGCTTCGAGATGCTCGAGCACCTGCTTGTCGTCGGCACTGACCGATTTGGGCGGAATTCGGGCCATGGTCGCAACGACGGCCTCGATCTCCTTGGGCGTGATCACCTTCTTTCGGCGGCTCGGCGGAACGAGCATCTGCATCGCTCCCACCTCGTCGATCACGTCGATCGCCTTATCGGGCAGCTTTCTATCATGGATGTAGCGGGCCGAGAGCTCGACGGCGCTCTTCAGTGCATCCGGCGTATAGCGCACGTTATGGTGCTGCTCGAACGCGGAGCGAAGGCCCGCGACGATCTTGATCGTGTCCTCGATCGTCGGCTCGTTGACATCGATCTTCTGGAACCGTCGAAGGAGCGCTCGATCCTTTTCGAAATGGTTGCGGAATTCCTTGTAGGTCGTTGAGCCGATGCAGCGGATCGCACCGCTCGAGAGGGCCGGCTTGAGGAGGTTCGAGGCGTCCATCGCTCCGCCCGAAGTCGCCCCGGCGCCGATCACCGTGTGGATCTCGTCGATGAAGAGGATCGCGTTCGGGAGCTTCTCGAGCTCGCCGACGACCGACTTCAGCCTCTCCTCGAAATCACCGCGGTAGCGCGTACCGGCGAGAAGAGCGCCCATGTCGAGGGCATAGATGGTCGCCCCCTTGAGTACCTCGGGAACGTCGCCTTCGATGATCTTGCGGGCAAGGCCCTCGGCGATCGCCGTCTTGCCGACGCCCGGATCGCCCACATAGAGCGGGTTGTTCTTCGAGCGGCGGCAGAGGATCTGCACAGTGCGGTCGACCTCGGGCACGCGCCCGATGAGCGGATCGACCTTGCCGGCCCGGGCCTTCTCGTTGAGGTCGACGGTGAACTGCTTGAGGGCGGATTCCTTCTTGCCCCCTTCCTTCTCGCTTTTCTCCTCCGTCCCTTCGGGAGGTCGCGGCTCGGCCGCAGTCTCGCCCTTGCCGACCCCGTGGCTGATATAGGTGACCGCATCGAGCCGGCTCATGTCCTGCTGCTGAAGGAAATAGACGGCATAGCTTTCGCGCTCCGAGAAGAGAGCGACGAGCACATTTCCACCCGTAACCTCGTCGCGGCCCGACGACTGGACGTGCAGGATTGCGCGCTGAACCACTCGCTGGAAGCCGCTGGTCGGTGTCGGGTCGGTGGCGCTGTCGGCGACCAGCGCCCCGAGCTCATTGTCGAGATACTGCTTGACGCTGCCGCGCAGCTCGTCGCGGCTGACACCGCAGGCGGTCATCACCTTCGACGCGTGCTCGTCATCGATCAGCGCGATCAGCAGATGTTCAAGGGTCGCATACTCGTGCCGGCGCTTGCTGGCCTCCCCCAGGGCATTGTGGAGGGTTTGTTCGAGTTCGCGAGCGAAACTAGGCATTTAGACAATGACTCCCCGCCCTCTGAAAAGCCAGCGGGCTTTCATAAAGAATGTCATACGCAGAGACGCGGCAATCAAGGGGCCGGTTCCGGCTTTTCCCCAGATTATCGCTTGAAGAGCTGTTCGGCGGCTGAACGATGATCCTGTGCACGCTTCATATGCGCTTCGACGCGGTCGATCTCCGCCTTCAGCGCCTCGATCCGCGAAAGCAACTCCTCGATCGACATGGGGTCGAGGTCCTGCTTTGCAAGGGCGACGAGCGGATCGTCCGGCTTGCTCGGGAAGAGGTCTTCCAAATCCACGCCTGAATCGTTGACCCATAGGGCTGCCAAGTCAATAAGCCCGCCTCGTGAGCAGCCTGCCCTCCTCGATGAAGGCGATCGTCGCCCCGCCGACCGACGGGAAGGACGAGCTCGTCCTCGTCGATCGGCCGGTTCCTCGGCCAGGGACCGACGAAGTCCTCGTCAGAGTAGCCGCAGCCGGCGTGAACCGCCCCGATATCCTTCAGCGCAAGGGGCTTTATCCGCCGCCGCCCGGTGCATCGGACATCCTGGGGCTGGAAATTGCGGGCGAGGTGGTCGAGGGTCCTGACGAGCTCATTGGCCGTAACGTCTGCGCTCTTGTCGCGGGCGGCGGCTATGCCGAATATTCGGTTGCCCCGGTCGGAACCTGCCTGTTCGTGCCGGACGCCATTTCGCTCATCGAAGCGGCGGCGATGCCGGAGACCTTGTTCACCGTCTGGATCAATCTGTTCGAACGCGGCTTTGCTGCCGATGGTGACTGGGTGCTCGTTCATGGCGGGACCAGCGGTATCGGAACGATGGCGATCACGCTCGGACGGCTGTTCGGCCTGAAGGTGATCGTCACCTGCGGCAGCGACGAGAAATGTGCGCGTGCACTCGCGCTCGGCGCGGAAGCGGCAATCAACTATCGTGAGCAGGACTTCGTCGAGGAGGTCCATCGAGTGACCGAGCGGGTCGGAGTTGATGTCGTTATCGACATGGTGGGCGGGGATTATCTACCGCGAAATATTGCCAGCCTGGCGAAGGAGGGACGCCACGTCTCGATCGCCGTTCAGAGGGGCGCAACCGCCGAGATCCCGATCTTCGACATCATGCGACGGCGGCTCACCCTTACCGGCTCGACGCTCCGTCCGCGGACGATCGAATTCAAGACCATGGTCGCGGACGAGATTGCAAAGACGGTCTGGCCCTATGTCGAGGGCGGGCGTCTCAAGCCGGTAGTCGATAGCATCTACCCGCTTGTCGATGCCGCCGCTGCGCACGCGCGAATGGAAGCGGGCGAGCATGTCGGGAAGATCGTGCTAGAAGTGGACTGACCTGCTTTTTGGAGGGGGCCATGACCGAGCGCTTCGTGCTTCACGAATTTTCAGCCTCGGGGAATTGCTACAAGGTCCGGCTGACGGCGGCTCTCATCGGCATCCCGCTCGAGCGGCGGGAATATGACATCATGAAGGGCGAGACGCGCACGCCCGAGTTTCTCCAGAACGTCAATGCGAACGGGCGGATTCCAGTGCTGGAGGTCGGCGGGCGGTTCATCCCCGAAAGCAACGCCGCCTGTTATTACATCGCCGACGGCTCGAACCTCATCCCGACCGAGCGTTTCGATCATGCGGACATGCTCCGCTGGATGTTCTGGGAACAGTATAATCACGAGCCGAACGTTGCGACCCTGCGCTTCTGGACGCGCTGGGTCGGCACCGACAATCTGTCCGAACTGCAGCGGCTCCAGATGACTCCCAAGCGCACTGCCGGAAATGCAGCTCTGAAGCTTATGGACGACCATCTGAGCGGGAGAGAGTGGTTCGTGGGCGAGGGGCTAAGCCTCGCCGATGTCTGTCTTTTTGCTTATACCCATGTCGCCGGCGATGCCGATTTCGATCTTGCGAGCTATTCCCATGTCGCGATGTGGATCGAGCGCATCAAAGGCCATCCCCATTACCTCGCGATGGACGCCTGACAAGGCTTGCCGCAACGGCGGCACGGGACTAGATCGCCCCCAAGCCGGCCGCTCCGAAAGGGGCGGCCCTATTCGTTTCTAACTCCTGGAGAATCCCAGTGGCCCAGCCTCTGATGCCCCACGCGACCGCCGCATGGCTGGTCGACAACACTTCGCTAACCTTCGACCAGATCGCTGAATTTTGCGGTCTCCACATTCTGGAGGTTCAGGCGATCGCCGACGATACCGCAGCAACCAAGCTGACCGGCCGCGATCCGATCCGCGCCGGCGAGCTCACCCATGAAGAGATCGAAAAGGGACAAAGCGATCCCGATCATCGGCTCAAGATGTTCAAGGCACCCGAAGCCGTGCGCCGAACGCGCGGGCCGCGCTACACGCCGGTCAGCAAGCGTCAGGACAAGCCCGATGGAATCGCCTGGATCATCAAGAACCATCCCGAGGTCAGCGACGGGCAGATCAGCAAGCTCATCGGTACGACCCGAACGACCATCGCGGCGATCCGCGATCGTACGCACTGGAACATGTCGAACATCACTCCAAAGGACCCAGTGACGCTTGGCCTTACAACGCAGCGTGAGCTCGATGCGGCGGTTGCCAAGGTGGCCAAGGCAGCAGGCGTCCCAGCGCCCACGGACACACGGCTCGAAGGCGACCGCGAGGCACTGATCGAAGAGCTGCGCCGGGAGCGCGAGCAGCATGTCCGCGATGCCGAAGCGGCGCTTGCCGGGGCAAGCGATGAAGCCTTGCGAGACGAAATCCTGCCCGGCATTCGCGATCCGTTCACGAACCGTCGCAGCGAATAGCCGTTCGCTTGATTTGAACTCCAGCGCGGCTCAAAACCCGGCACATGGCTACAGCCGAGACGAGCAATGTCGACCAGCTGAGCTTCGAGGACGCCCTCAAGCGACTCGAAGAGATCGTCCGCACGCTTGAAAAGGGCGAGGCACCGCTCGACCAGTCGATCGAACTCTATCAGGAAGGCGATCGGCTTCGACGGCATTGCGAGGCGCGCCTCAAAGACGCGCAGGCACGGATCGAGCAGATTGCATTTGGCAGCGACGGCAAACCGGCGGGGCTCAAGCCTTTCGATGCCGATTGAGGCCATCGACCGGCTCGCTCACGAGCTGGAGGCCGCGGCGAAGGCCGTCTCGGCCGATGTCGACCGCTTCTTTGCCGAGGTGCTCGCTCCAACCGGCGACAGTCGTGAGCCCTTCTACGTGGCGATGCGCCATGCCGCGATCGGCGGCGGCAAGCGGCTCCGCCCGCTGCTCACGGTCGCAGCCTCTCGCCTGTTTGCAATCGACCGGGACCGGGCGCTCCGCGTCGGCTGCGCGATCGAGGCGATCCACGTCTATTCGCTGATCCACGACGACCTCCCTTGCATGGACGATGCCGAGCTGAGGCGAGGAAAGGCAACCGTCCACAAGGCCTTCGGCGAGGCAGCAGCGGTACTCGCCGGCGACAGCCTCCACGCCCTCGCATTCGAGATCCTCGGCAATTCCGCGACCCACGAGGATCCGTGGGTTCGTTCCGACCTGATGCTCGAACTCGGACGCGCAGCGGGTCCGAACGGCATGGCCGGCGGGCAGATGATGGATCTTGCAGCCGAAGGCCAGGAGCTCGACCTTCGCTCGATCACAAGGCTGCAGCAGCTCAAGACGGGGGCATTGATCGAATATGCAGTCGAAGCGGCGTGCATCATGGTCAAGATGCCGCCCGAAGCCCGGATTCCCTACCGCGGCTATGCGCGCAACATCGGGCTTGCCTTCCAGATTGCCGACGACCTCATCGACCATAGCGGCGACGAGGCCGCGGCCGGGAAGCCGACCGGTCGCGACGCGAATGCCGGGAAGGCAACGTTCGTTTCCCTGCTCGGCGAAGAGAGGGCTCGGCAGCAGGCAGGTTTCCTCGTCAACCAGGCGATCGAGCATCTCTCGAGTCACGGCAGGGAGGCCGACCTGCTTAGAGCGATCGCGCGCTTTGCGATAGAAAGAGATCACTGATGAAGGTGGCAGTCTATCCCGGGACATTCGATCCGATCACGCTCGGGCATCTCGATATCATCCGGCGCGGCGTGCACCTCGTCGACAAGCTGGTGATCGGGGTTACGACCAATCCGTCGAAGGAGCCGATGTTCACCGTCGAGGAGCGGCTGGGGATGGTTCGGCGCGAAACGGCCGATATTCCGGGCAATATCGAGGTCGTCGAATTCGACAGTTTGCTGATGAACTTTGCCGAAGCGCAGGGCGCCTCGATGATCCTTCGCGGACTAAGAGCCGTGGCCGACTTCGAATATGAGTTCCAGATGGCCGGCATGAACCAGCAGCTCAACGACGATATCGAAACCATCTTCCTGATGGCGGACGTGTCGCTTCAGCCGATCGCGTCCAAACTGGTCAAGGAGATCGCGCGTTTCGGCGGGTCGATCGACAAGTTCGTGACCTTTGCGGTTGCCGCGGATGTTCGGCGACATCTCAACGGCGGTTCACGCTGAGGAAAAGAGCCGCAAGCCTATTTGCAAGAGGGGTAATGTTCGGGAGGGATATGAAGCTTTTGATTGCGTTGCCGCTGATCGCCTTTGCGCTGATTGCGGCCAATAATCCGACCCCGCCGCCTGCACCCAGCATCGCCGCGCCCGCCGATGTCGCCGCCAATCCGGCAAATCATTTGTTCCTCGACCTTTCGAACGGGGGAACCATAGAGATCGTGCTCCGGCCCGACCTTGCCCCGAACCATATCGAGCGCATCCAGACGCTCGTTCGAAGGGGCTTTTACAACGGCCTCGCATTCCACCGCGTCATTCCGGGTTTCATGGCTCAGGGCGGCGATCCCAAGGGGACCGGCGAGGGCGGCTCCGAGCTTCCCAACCTCAAGGCGGAGTTCACCCCCGTGCCGTTCCTTCGTGGAACCGTCGGAGCGGCTCGAGCTGAAAGTCCCGACAGCGCGAACAGCCAGTTCTTCATCATGTTCGTACCCAATGCGGCCCTGGATGGCCGCTACACCGTGATCGGCCGGGTGGTGAAAGGGATGGACGTGGTCGACAAGATCACGCCCGGCGAGCCGCCCGCGGATCCGACCAAGATTGTGAAGGCCTATCTGGGCAGCTAGGCGGCGCTTCCCATGCGCGTCGCCGATTTTGATTTCGACCTTCCTGCCGAACGGATTGCGCTGAGGCCGGCGCGTCCGCGCGACAGCGCGAGGCTGCTGATGGTCGAGTGCGCAGATATCTCCGATCATCAGGTCCGCGAGCTTCCGGACCTGCTCCAGCCCGGCGACGTTCTCGTCTTCAACGACACCAAGGTCATCCCCGCGCAGCTTGAAGGGAGGCGAGGGGAGGCCAGTATCGGGGCGACCCTCCACAAGCGAGAGGGAAAGCGCGAGTGGCAGGCTTTCCTGCGGAACTCGAAAAGGGTTCGGATCGGCGACACGATCGACTTTGGCCAAGGCGTGGCGGCTTTGGTCGTTGGGAAAGCGAAGGACGGGTCGGCGCTCCTCTCTTTTCATGGCGGGGAGCCAGTCGAGTTGCTGCTCGAGCGCGCGGGGCGAATGCCGCTTCCGCCCTACATCTCGTCGCGGCGCGAGATCGATGAGGCGGACCGCGATGATTACCAGACGATGTTTGCGCGCGAGGAGGGGGCGGTTGCAGCGCCCACGGCGGCGCTCCACTTCACCCGTGGGCTGCTCGATGCGCTCGATGCGCGAGGCATCAAACCCGAGACCCTGACGCTCCATGTCGGAGCCGGAACGTTCCTGCCGGTCAAGAGCGAACGGATCGAAGACCATAAGATGCATGCCGAGTGGGGCAGGATCGAACTTGGGACGGCAGAACGTTTGAACGCGGTCCGGCGGTCGGGTGGGCGATTGGTCGCGGTTGGAACGACGAGCCTTCGCCTGCTCGAGAGTGCGACCGGGGACGACGGGCTCATTCGCCCGTTCGAGGGCGACACGGCAATCTTCATCACGCCCGGCTACCGGTTCAAGGCGATCGACGGACTGATCACCAACTTCCACCTGCCGCGCTCGACACTGTTCATGCTGGTAAGTGCCCTGATGGGACTGGACGTCATGAGAGAGGGTTACGCCCATGCTATCGGGGAAGGTTACCGCTTCTACAGCTATGGGGATGCGAGCTTGCTTCTGCCGGACAGGGGCCCCCCGGGCAGGGGCTGACATTCGTAATGAGCAGCTCCGGCAGCCGACCCGCTAAGTCGGGGACGGGGCTGCTTGGCATAACGGCCCATTACAGAAGTAGACATTGATGGCGGCAGGGATCGTCCGCAATTATCGCGCTGGCAATCTGCTTCATTGTGGTTGAATTCGGCCCATTGCTCATGATGTGGATCGACTTGCGCGTTTCGCCGTCCATCTGGTTCACTGACCACTTTCACTTGTACAAGGCAGATCCGAACATAAACCTTGGCCTTGTGGCCGGCCTCAGTCTTGATCTTTTTGTGTGGCTGTGCGGGGCGTGGCTCGGAATGTATTCTCGGCGCATAGCAGCTAGCCGTTAGATCGTGCCTCCACGCGGTGGGGCTGCGCAAGGCGCAATCCAGCGCGAGACCGAACACGAATTCGGACTGGAACCCACGCAGCCGCAGATGCCGCTGTTTGCAGATAATCGCTTCGCGGCATTACGCTCATTCAAACATTCAATTTCCATGTCGGACTAACAATACATAA
>DATATH010000062.1:0-1741 GCA_036268895.1 Sphingomicrobium sp.
ATAAGCCTGGCTGAGGCCCGCTTCGGTGCGCTGGCCGCCCTCGATCTCACCGACGACAATTGCACCTAGCGACCAGGTGAGCTGCGGTTTCCAGACCAGCGCGGCGTTGCCGAGCTGCGGCTGGACGCGAAGGTCGCCATCGCTTCCCGAGCGCAACTTGCCAAAGCCGCCGTCTACCCAGCTTTTCTCACTGTCGATCGCGACTGCCCGGACGTCCCCGCTGAATTCGAAATTGGATGGAGTGAATAGCTTGAGATCTGCGTCGGCGCTCGCCGGTGTCGTCCATAGCGCGGCCAGCGCGCAGCCCAGCGGGATCGCGCCCCCGTTACGCAGGCGTCGAACGGCACGTTCCATGCGCCGCATGTTGACTTGGGATGGTTAAGATTGTGGCCACTGATGTGGGTTAGGCGAGCGCCTAACGGGCTGTTCAGCCGGTCCGAACGTCCCCCGGGGCGATCGGTATGCGGCTGTTGGTCGGGGAGAGAGGATTCGAACCTCCGGCCCCTGCCTCCCGAAGACAGTGCTCTACCAGGCTGAGCTACTCCCCGACCGGAACCCGCTTTGCATGCGACAAGGGTCGCGGCGGGAGCCAAGGCCGCGGCTAGATAGAGGCGGGTTCCGGTAAGCGCAAGCGGCGTTTCAGCGCCCCAGCGTCTGCAGCCAGTCCTCGACGCGAACGAACTTTTCCCGGGGACTTCCCGGCCGGGCTCGGCCGGTCTCGGTATCCTCGATCTTACGCCAGTCGTCATAGTCGGTGGTCATCACCCCTCGCTCCTGGAGAAGTCGCTTCAGACCCTCGGCGCCGGCGCGGTCTCCGGCGTTTCCGGAAGGCATGGCGGCGGCAACCTGATCGGCCACTTCATAACCGTCCGGACGGTTGGTTCCGATGGTTCCTGTCGGTCCGCGTCGCGCCCATCCGACTGCGTACAAACGGTCGGCGATCTTGCCTTGCTGATTGACGAACTTGCCGCCCTCAAAGGGCACCTCGGCAATCGGCGAGGTTGAATAGCCGATCGCGGTGATGACCAAGGACGCGGCCACCTCGTACGTCTCTCCAGAGCCCTGCGCCGCGCCCTTTTCGTCAAGGAAGGTGCGCTCGACGACAATCCGTTCGACCTTGCCATCACCTTCGATCGCCAACGGCTTGGCGAAGAAATCGAAGGCGATCGTCTTGGCTTTGTTCACCTCCAGATCAGCGAACCCGCGCAGTAGCGTCACCGATTTTCGAAGACCGGGTTCCAGCGATTCATCGGCCTCGACAGGCGGAAAGTCTGCCATGTCCACGACGGGAACCGAGGCTTCGAGATGCCCAAGTTCTCCCAACTCCTTCGGTGTCATCGCGATCTGGTGCGGGCCACGGCGACCGAGGATGGTGACGGTTCGGATCGCCGAATCGTCGAGTGCGTCGAGAGCGTGACCGACAATGTCAGAGCCTTCGAACTCGTGGCGCGTCTTGGACAGGATCCGCGCGCAGTCGAGCGCGACATTGCCATTGCCGATGACAGCTGCGTGGCTGCCCGACAGAAACGGGTCGAGGTCCGCGAAATCGGGGTGACCGTTGTACCAGCCGACGAACCCGGACGATCCGACGACGCCGGGCAAATCCTCACCGGCAATACCGAGCTTGCGGTCGTGCGGTGCGCCGGTCGCGAGGATCACCGCGTCGTAGAGCTCGAGAAGCTCGGCGACCGAGACATCCTGGCCGATCGAGACATTGCCGATGAAATCGACGCCGGCACTG
>DATATH010000063.1:0-1703 GCA_036268895.1 Sphingomicrobium sp.
CCGGCTGCACCATTCTTGGCAAGTGCGAGTTCCTCAACCCCGGCCAGTCGGTCAAGGACCGGGCGGCGCTCTTCATCATCCAGGACGCGATCCGCCGTGGCGAGCTGAAGCAGGGCGGAGTGGTCGTCGACGGAACTGCCGGCAACACCGGAATCGGTCTCGCTATGGTCGCAAGCGCGCTCGGAATGCGAACAGTGATCGTCATCCCCGAAACCCAGACCAGGGAAAAGAAGGAAACGCTCCGGACGCTCGGAGCGGACCTCGTCGAGGTGCCGGCCGTGCCCTACCGCAATCCCAACAACTACGTGAAGGTCTCAGGAAGGATCGCCCAGAAGCTGGCGCGCGAGGACCCAAACGGCGCAATCTGGGCGAACCAGTTCGACAATGTCGTCAACAGGGAAGCGCATGTCGAAACGACGGGCCCTGAAATCTGGGACCAGACCGGCGGGAAGGTCGACGGTTTCATCTGCGCGGTGGGAACCGGCGGAACGCTCGCTGGCGTCGCTGCGGCACTTCGCGAGCGAAACCCCAACGTTGCGATCGGCCTCGCCGATCCGCCTGGAGCGGCGCTGTTCAGTTATTTCACCACCGGGGAGCTCAAAGCCGAGGGAAGCTCGATCACCGAAGGGATCGGCCAGGGGCGCATCACCGCCAATCTAGAGGGCTTCGAACCGGATTTTTCGTTCCAGATCCCCGACGAGGAATCGGTTCAAACATGCTTCGACCTTCTCGAGCATGAAGGGCTGTGCATGGGCCCCTCCTCCGGCGTGAACGTCGCCGGCGCCATTCGCCTCGCGCGCGAGCTTGGCCCGGGCAGGACGATCGTCACCATCCTTGCCGACTATGGCACTCGCTACCAGTCGAAGCTGTTCAACCCCGAATTCCTGCGGTCGAAAGGCCTGCCAGTTCCGTCGTGGCTCGACCGCAAGACGCGCGTCGAACCGGCATTTGTCGAGGCCGAAACGGCTTAGGTGCCATATCGACATACTGCCGTTTCTGCTATCCGCGCCGCCGTTTCGTAACGCGTGCCCGTCAATCTTCCTGAAGAGGCATTCTCATGACACTACGCATTGGCTCGCAGGCGCCCGACTTCGAAGCCGACACGACGAAGGGCCGAATTCGGTTCCACGAATGGCTCGGCGACAGCTGGGGCATCCTCTTCTCGCATCCGAAGGACTTCACGCCGGTATGCACGACCGAGCTCGGCTATCTCGCGAAGCTCCAGCCGGAATTCGAGAAGCGCAACACCAAGATCATCGGTCTCTCGGTCGATCCAGTCGACGACCACAGCCGCTGGCTGAAGGACGTCGAAGGCTATGGCGGCGCCAGGGTCGACTATCCGATCATCGCCGACAACGACCTCAGCGTCGCCAAGAAATATGACATGCTCCCGGAGGAGGAGCCCGGCACTGCGCAGGGCCGCACGGCAGCGACCAACCAGACGGTTCGCACCGTCTACATGATCGGCCCCGACAAGCTCATCAAGGCGATGCTGATCTACCCGATGTCGAGCGGCCGCAACTTCGATGAAGTCCTCCGGCTTCTCGATTCCATCCAGCTCACCGCCAAACACAAGGTCGCGACTCCGGTGAACTGGAAGCATGGCGAGGACTGCATCATCGTTCCCTCGGTTTCCGACGAGGATGCCCGAACCCAGTTTCCGGGCGGTTGGACGAGCGACCTGCCCTATCTGCGCCGGGTGC
>DATATH010000064.1:0-8223 GCA_036268895.1 Sphingomicrobium sp.
GTTTTGAGAAACGATCTCCGACATCTCTGCCGCCATGACGGCTTCATCTACAGCCGCGGACATGGTCCCGCGCCGGAGGAGAAAAAGTGACGCCGCATAGTTTCGACAGTTTCTTCATGGCCGGTTTCGAATGCTCGTCCCATCGACGCAAGGACGGCGTCCGTCTCGACCTGATCGGCGCCACCTCGCACGACCGACACGTGGCCAAGGACTATCGCCTGTGCCGCGACCTCGGATTCGGCACGGTCCGTGATGGCCTTCGCTGGCACCTCATCGAAAAGACACGCGGGAAATACGACTGGTCGAGCTGGCTCCCGATGCTCGAAGCCGCCGAGGAGGGCGGAATCGAGGTAATCTGGGACCTTTTCCACTACGGCTCGCCCGATTGCATCGACCAGGCTGGCCCGGACTTTCCCGATCGTTTCACCGAATTTTCCATCGCAGCGATGGAGGTTCAGCAATCGGTCAGTGCCCGGCCGCCCTTCGTCTGCCCGCTCAACGAGATCAACTTTCTCGCCTGGGCCGTGGACGACGGCTATTTTCCGCAGGTCGGCCCGGAGCAGCGCGGCTGGTTCAAGAAGCAGCTCGTGAGGACCGCGATCATGGCCTCCAAAGCGATCAAGGAGCGCTGGCCCGAGACAACGATCATCTGGGCTGAACCGTTGATCCATGTCGCACCGCACGATCGCCGGCGTCGCACCGTCCGCGATGCTTCGCGCAATCTGGAGGGCATGTACGAAGCTTATGACTGGCTCATGGGCAGGGCCGAGCCGGAGCTCGGGGGCGATCCTTCGCTGGTCGATGTCGTCGGGTGGAATTTCTACCCGCACAATCAATGGTATTTTGACGGCCCGACCATCCCCATGGGGCATCACGAATACAGGCCGCTCGCCGACATGCTGGTCGAAATGGCAGAGCGATACCAGAAGCCAATTTGCCTCTCTGAAACGGGGGCGGAAGGGAGCGGAAAGCCCTCGTGGCTGCACTACGTGTGCAACGAGGTCAGGGAAGCCATCCGGCGCGGCGCCGATTTCCGCGGTATTTGCTGGTATCCGATAACGGCCTACCCCGGCTGGGACAATTCGCGTCACGCCGAGACCGGGCTCTTTTCGTCGGTCGTCGCAGACGGCAGCCGGCACGTCGATGAACGCCTCCTTGCCGAATTCGAGCTTCAGCGCGAGCTGTTCGAGGAATTCGAGAGCGAGGGAGAAGAGGTCCGGCTCGGTGTTCCGTGCGCAGTGGCGGGCAGAGGACGGCATTAGGCACCATCCCCCGAGCCGATTTCGTTGACTGACTAGGTGATGGGCGCGCTCTGCGGCTCAAGAGACGGTGTGCCCACCCACGGCCAGCCGTCGTGCCATTCGATGCGATCGATGAGAAGGATCCGCCGGCTGTTGATCTCGTCCTCCTGCCGCTGCCGCGGCCGGTTCACGTCGATCGCATGATAGACAATCCAATATTGCCCGGCCTCGTCGATCACGATGCAATTGTGACCGGGCGCAAGCCAGCGGTCGTTCTTGAAGAGAATCAGGCTGTGCGGGACGCCTTTGGCCTGTTCGAGCGTTTCGAACGGCCCCGTCGCGCTATCCGAACGGGCGATCATCACTCCATAATCGGCGTCCGGTCCGCAGCAATTGTCGCCAGAATAGAAGAGATAATAGAAACCATCACGGCAGATCACCCACGAAGCCTCGACGAGGCGCGGGAAGCCGCCATTCCTGCCGTTCGGCCAGATGAGATCAACAGGAGAGCTGTCGGAAGCGAATGACATCCGGTCGGCGGAAAGCTCCTGGACCTTGATCGGCTGATAACCTGAACCCCAGTAAAGCAAATGCTTCCCGGTGACCGGGTCGTCAAAGGCCATGGGATCGATATATTCGAAGCCCGCCCCGAGCAGCAACGGCATGCCGATGTCGGTAAACGGCCCCGCCGGCGAAGCCGAAGTGGCAACCGCGAGCGCATGTCCGCGCTCGTGATGATGGCAAACGTCGGGCGTTGCGGAATAATACATGAAGTAGGTCGAGCCGTCGCAGATCACGCTCGGAGCCCAGAAATCCTGCGTTTCCAGCGCCCAGTCCGGCTTGTCCGGAAGAGCGTCCCCAAGATCCTCCCAGTGCAGGAGGTCGGCCGAACGTGCGACCTGGATATTGATCCACCGCTCGCCGCGCAGGGTCTGGGTCGCATAAGCGTAATAATAGCCGTCAGGACCAAGGATCACCGCCGGGTCGGGAAAGTCCTCGTCAAGAACCGGGTTGATGTAGGTTCCTTGGCGAAGACCATCGCCGGAAGCAGCCGAAGAGCCGTCCCCAGCATCGACGGGCGGGTCGGCCGAATGAAATGAATTACGCATGCTGAGCGTCATATGGGCCAATTGCCGGATGTGAAAAGGAATGTAGTTGAAGAACAGCCGTCGAGGCGCTTCGTTCAATTCGGGCAACCGCCGTTGCTAATTGGTTACCGAGCCTCTTTACCGAGCCACTGCTCGAGCCACTTGATCGTGTAGTCGCCCGCCAGGAATTGGGGATCACGCACGAGGTTCTGGTGCAAGGGAATGGTCGTCTTCATCCCTTCGACGACGAACTCCTCGAGCGCACGCTTGAGACGCATGATGCAGCGCTCGCGGGTCGAGCCGTAGACGATCAGCTTGCCGATCAGGCTGTCGTAGTAAGGCGGCACCCTGTAGCCGGTGTAGAGGCCGCTATCGACGCGAACATGCATGCCGCCGGGCGCGACATAATTCTTCACGAGGCCGGGCGAGGGCGCGAAGGTTTCCGGATCCTCGGCGTTGATCCGGCATTCGATCGCGTGACCTTGGAGGTTGATCTCGTCCTGGGTGCAGGACAGTCCCTCGCCGGACGCAACCCGGATCTGCTCGCGGACCAGGTCAATGCTGCTGATCATTTCGGTGACGGGGTGCTCGACCTGCAGCCTGGTGTTCATCTCGATGAAGTAGAATTCCCCGTTCTCGTAGAGGAATTCGATGGTCCCGGCGCCGCGATAGGCCATCTCGCTCATCGCTTTGCGGACGATTTCGCCCATTCGGGCGCGTACCTCGGGAGTGATCACGGGTGAGGGTGCTTCCTCGAGCACTTTCTGGTGGCGGCGCTGGAGCGAACAGTCGCGTTCGCCGAGGTGAATTGCTCCACCCTTGCCGTCGCCGAAGACCTGGAACTCGATGTGGCGCGGGTTCCCGAGATATTTCTCCATGTAGACGGTGTCGTCGCCGAACGCGGAGCGCGCCTCGGCCGCCGCCTGGCTCATGAGGCTCTCAAGCTGGTCTTGGCCAGGGACGACCTTCATTCCTCGACCGCCGCCGCCCGATGCGGCCTTGATCAGTATGGGGTAACCGATCTCCTCGGCGAGCTTGTGCGCCTGCTTGACGCTAACGATCGCCCCGTCCGAACCCGGGACGAGTGGGAGGCCGAGCTTCGCGGCCGTACGCTTCGCCTCGATCTTGTCGCCCATCGTCCGGATATGCTCCGGCTTGGGGCCGATCCAGATGATGTTGTGGGATTCGACAATCTCGGCAAACTGGGCGTTCTCGGAGAGGAAGCCATAGCCCGGATGGATCGCGTCGGCGTGGACGATCTCCGCTGCCGAGATGATGTTCGGAATGTTGAGGTAGGATTCTGCTGCAGGTGGCGGGCCGATGCACACCGTCTCGTCGGCGAGCCGCACGTGCATCGCATCGGAGTCGGCGGTCGAGTGCACCGCCACGGTTCGAATGCCCATTTCGTGGCAGGCGCGGTGGATCCTGAGCGCGATCTCTCCGCGGTTGGCGATCAAGAGCTTTTCGATCTTCACGTGTCCGGCCTCAGCCGATGATCAAGAGTGGCTGATCGAACTCGACCGGCTGAGCGTCCGCGACCATGATCTTCTTGATCACTCCGCCCTCTGGAGCAGTAATCGGGTTCATCACCTTCATGGCTTCCACGATCAGCAGCGTATCGCCCGCCTTCACGCTGTTGCCGACCTCTATGAAGGGCTTCGAGCCGGGCTCCGACGACAGATAGGCCGTACCGACCATCGGCGACTTGATCGTATTTCCCGCCGCTTCGTCCTTCAGCGCGCCGACGTCCTCTTTAGCGTGCATTGGAGGAGCGCTGAGCGCAGGCGCTGCGCCGGGTCCTGCTGCGAGCGGCGCCGTTCCGATCACCGGAGCAGGCTCGCGAGACACCTTGATCCGACGCTCGCCGTCCTGGACCTCGATCTCGGTCAGCTCGTTGTCGGTGAGAAGCTGGGCAAGCTCGCGCACCAGCGCGGGGTCAATACGCATTGCGCCGCTCTTGTCGCCCTTCGAGGCTTCGGCCATCTAACGACCCCCTATTGAATCTGGCTCTTGACCCGCGTCGCGCCCGCTCCCTTGCAGAGGTGCGCCGCCGCGTCCAGTGCGAGCGCGTAGCCGAGCGGGCCGAGACCGATGATCGACCCGTGGGTCACCTGGCCCAGCAAACTTTGGCGGCGAAAACCCTCGCGCGCATAGATGTTTGTCAGGTGCACCTCGATGACGGGGATCGGCAATGCCGCAACCGCATCGCGGATCGCGATCGAGCTGTGCGCGTAGGCGCCGGCATTGATGATCACCGCGGAGGCCTTCGCCATCGCTTCGTGCAGCCAGTCGATAAGCACGCCTTCATGGTTCGACTGCCTGATATCGAGCTTCAGCTTCAGCGAATTGGCGCGCTGCACGAGCGTCTCTTCGAGGTCGGCGAGCGTCTGCGTACCGTAGATGCGCGGCTCACGCGTGCCGAGAAGGTTGAGATTGGGGCCGTTTAGGACGAAGATCGTATCGGTCATTTGCGAGGCGGCGTGGAGCCTCCTATCTGCGCTTTGTCAATGAGTCTCGACGCTTCCCTATCCATCCGAGTGAACGGCGAGCATCGGCGCGTGCCCGACGGATCGAGCGTCGCCGAGATGGTGGGCCTGCTCGGTCTCGACCCGCTGCGCGTGGCCGTCGAGCGGAACCTCGAAGTGATTGCGCGTTCGACACTTGGGCAGGTGTGCGTCGAGGACGGCGACGATTATGAAATCGTGCATTTCGTTGGAGGGGGCTAAAGTGAACGCTCCCAAGTCCGTTCAGGCCGATAGCTGGTCCGTCGCCGGACGCACCTTCACCTCGCGCCTCATCGTCGGCACCGGCAAGTACAAAAGCTTCGAGGAGAATGCGGCCGCAGTAAAAGCCTCGGGCGCCGAAATCGTCACAGTCGCCGTTCGCCGGGTGAACATCGCCGATCCCAATCAGCCGAGGCTGACGGACTTCATCGACCCGAACACGATCACCTATCTCCCCAATACGGCCGGCTGCTTTTCGGCGGAGGACGCCATCCGAACCCTGAAGCTCGCGCGCGAGGCGGGGGGTTGGAACCTGGTGAAGCTCGAGGTGCTGGGCGAGGCCAAGACGCTCTATCCCGATATGCGCGAGACCCTGCGCGCGACCGAGGTCCTCGTGAAGGACGGCTTCGAGCCGATGGTTTACTGCGTCGATGATCCGATCGCAGCCAAGCAGCTCGAGGAAGCCGGCGCCGTTGCGATCATGCCGCTCGGCGCGCCGATCGGCTCAGGTCTTGGAATCCAGAACAGGGTCACCATCCGGCTCATCGTCGAAGGGGCAAAAGTTCCGGTGCTGGTCGATGCCGGCGTTGGGACGTCGAGCGACGCCGCGGTGGCGATGGAGCTTGGCTGCGACGGCGTGCTGATGAACACCGCGATCGCAGAAGCGAAGGATCCGCTGCTGATGGCGCGCGCGATGAAGGCGGCGGTGGAGGCGGGCCGGCTCGCCTATCTTGCCGGCCGAATGCAAATGCGCCGCTATGCTGATCCGAGCAGTCCGCTCGCCGGGCTCATTTAGAAGCAGTCACGATGTGCGCCGCCATGAGGCCATCAACACCGCCCGGCCCTTCGAACGGGCGGAGCGCCCGTTCGACCGCATCAAAGACGCGCTCGCCGCTTCCGGCGCTCCTTTCTTCGACTTCGACCCCCATCGGAGTCCCGTAGAAGAGCGCCTTCGCCGCATCGTGGGCGGACGGGCTGCGACTCCTCATCTCCACTGTTTCTATATCGACGGTGTCGAAGCCCGCCTGGTGAAGATCTGATTCAATCCTCAGCGGGTCGTGGTAGCCAAAAGGTCCTTCACGCATGAACAGCGGCGGGTCTTCGGGAAAGCAGTCGATCAGAGCCTGCTGAGCGGCGTTGCTGAGCTCATTGCGCTCGATCCTGTCCCAGATCGCCACGAGATAGCGCCCGCAATCGCGAAGTACGCGCCGCGCCTCGGAGTGGCCGCGCACCTTGTCCGGGAAGAACATCGAGCCGAACTGACAAAGGACAAGGTCGAAGCTGTCCCTTTCAAAGGGCAGCTCCTGGGCGTCCGCCTGAACGAAACGCACGCGCTCGGAACGAACCCGCGAGCCGGCGACTTCGAGCATTGGCGGGTTGAGGTCCGTCGCGATGATCTCGGCATCCGGCAGCGCTTCGTGGAGAGCCTCGGTAACCACTCCGGTGCCGGCCGCAGTTTCGAGGACCAGACGGGCCCCGAACGCCTGCGCACGGCGCGCAAGTTCCTCCGCGTACGGGCGGAAGATAAGCGGAACCATCAGCCGGTCGTATTTCTCGGGCACTGACCCGCTGAAACGAAGCTCTTGGTCGAGCAAAAGAGGAACTCCTTCGATCGGTTTGGCTCGGCCGGAACACGGGCCCGAGCTGGCGTGTTCCTAGGGTGTCCGGAGGTACAACATGGCCGCAATCCTAACGGACTTCACGGCTCAGCGCGAGGCGATGGTCGACCGACAGCTGAGAGGCCGCGGGATTACCGATCAACATATTCTCGATGCATTCCTAGAAGTCCCTCGCGAGGCGTTCGTCAGCCCTCAATATGCCGAGCTCGCCTACGGTGATCACCCGCTGCCGATCGAAGCGGGACAAACGATCTCCCAACCCTACATCGTCGCGCTGATGATCGAAGCCGCCGAAATCGGCCCTGGCGACAAGGTCCTCGAAATCGGCGCGGGCTCGGGTTACGCCGCGGCGATCATCAGCCGGATCGCTGGCCAGGTCTTTGCGATCGAGCGCCAGCACGAGCTGGTCGAGGTTGCCCGCGAGCGCATCGGCCGACTCGGCTACGACAATATCGAGATCATCGAGGGCGACGGCAGCAAGGGCTGTCCCGACCACGCGCCGTTCGACGCGATCCTTGCCGCAGCGAGCGGCAGCCACGTGCCGAACGCCCTCCTCGACCAGATCGCTGAGGGCGGACACATCGTCATGCCGCTCGGAAGTCCCGGCTGGGCGCAGGAACTTGTCAAGGTGACCAAGCGGCCCGACGGGGTGGTGGAGCGGGAGAACCTCGGGGGAGTCCGGTTCGTTCCACTGATCGGGGAAGAAGGCTGGAGAGATGCCTGATACCGAACTCCAATCCTTGCCCGGATTGATCGCAGATTCAGCTGAGCCGCTACCCGATATCGACGATCCATCCTTCGGTGCGATGCTGGACCGCTTCGGCGACGCGCGTGTCGTGTGTCTCGGCGAGGCCAGTCACGGAACGAGTGAATTCTATCGCGCTCGCGCCGCCATTTCGCGTCGGCTGATCGAGCGCCACGGCTTCACCATCGTCGCGGTCGAGGGTGACTGGCCCGATTGTGCGACGATCGACCGCTTCGTTCGCCATCGGCCCGCCCGCAACATCGACTTCAAGGCGTTCGAACGGTTTCCGATCTGGATGTGGCGCAACAGGGATGTCGACGCCTTCATCCGCTGGATGCGGCGGCACAATGAGAACCGCTCAAACGAGGGGATGTGCGGCTTCTACGGGCTCGATCTCTATAATCTTTCCGCCTCGATGCACGCGGTGATCGAATTCCTCGACAAAGAGGATCCGGAACTCGGCCGCCTCGCGCACAGGCGGTATGGCTGCCTCGAGCCGTGGGCCGAGAACCCACAAGTTTATGGCCGGCATTCGCTCGTTGAAGGATATGCGCGCTGCGAGGTCGGAGTGATCCAGATGCTCCAGGATCTCTTGAAGAAGCAGGTCGATTGCTTCGGCGAGGAATGCGAGGACTGGCTGGACGCGGCAGCGAACGCCCGGCTCGTGAAGGATGCGGAAGCCTATTACCGCGTCATGTACCACGGCTCCGCGGAGAGCTGGAATTTGCGCGACGGCCACATGTTCGACACGCTGAACATGATCCTCTCGGCGAAGGGACAAAATGCCAAGGCGATCGTCTGGGCGCA
>DATATH010000065.1:0-5839 GCA_036268895.1 Sphingomicrobium sp.
GTCCCGATAAGCTTGCAGAGCTTCGCGGGATGATAAGCGACTAGCGACGGGATCCAAACCTCATTCGAGGACTGATGAATGCTTTATCTTGCAATCAAGGCCGGTTTGTCGGGGATCATCATCGCGATCGTTTCGGAGGTAGCGAAGCGCTATCCCGGCTTTGGAGCACTCATAGCCTCGCTTCCGCTCGTATCGCTTCTCGGAATGATCTGGCTATGGCGCGACAAGCCCGACATTTTGAACATGGCCGCTCATGTCGAGGCGACCTTCTGGTTTGTTCTGCCTTCTCTCCCGATGTTCCTCCTCATCCCGGCGTTGTTGCGGAGCGGCTGGGGCTTCTGGGGCGTACTGGCGCTGGGCTGCGCGCTCACAATCCTCCTCTATTCCTTGATGACGTGGATTGGGCCGCGCTTCGGCCTTCGTCTCTAGCTTGAGCTTCGAACCTATTGCGGCCGAAGCTCTGGCTTGGCAGCTGAGAGGCGATGAAAAGTCTTATTGACCGCCAGGGCGTGCTGTCGCGCGGACTCGCCGACATCCGCGCCCAGTTTCAGGTTCCTCCGGAGTTTCTGCCGGCTGTCCTGACGGAAGCTGACGTTGCGGCCGCTCGACCGGTCTCGGGCCACTCGGACTGGACGGATCGCGACTTCGTGACACTCGATCCGAGGTCCTCGACCGACCTCGACCAGGCTTTCGCGATCGAAGAGGCGGCAATGGATCTCGTCCTCCATTATGCGATCGCCGACGTGGCCTGGTTCGTTGGCTCGGGCGACGCACTGGACCGGGAAGCCTGGGCTCGCGGCGAAACGATCTACATGCCGGACGGGAAGGCGAGTCTTTACCCCCTTGGGCTCAGCGAGGGAGCGGCAAGCCTGCTGCCAAACGTCGATCGCCCCTCGGTGGTCTTCACCTTAAGGATCGACCCGACCGGGAAGTCGTCGCTAGACGGCGCGGTACGGGCGATGGTCAGGTCGCGAGCGAAGCTCGCCTACGAGACCGTGACCCCGGCCGACTTGCCAAGCGGCTTTGCTGATCTTTTCGAAAGAATTGAGCGGGCCGAGGATGCCAGGGGCGCGGCCCGGGTGGACGCTCCAGAACAAGAACTGGTTATCGATGGCGATGGTCACTTCGCGCTCGATTTCCGTCCGCAGCTCCTCTCCGAACGGCAAAACGCCGCGCTGTCGCTTGCCGCCAACCTCGCCATTGCCGATGTGATGCTTGCGCATCGAACCGGGCTGTTTCGAGTCATGGCCGAGCCTGACGAACGCTCGGCCTGGCGGCTGCGCCATACCGCAAAGGCGCTTGGTCTTGTCTGGCCCAAACATGAGACACTGAAGGACTTCGAAGGCAGCCTGAACGCCAGCGATCCGCGCCATGCGGCCTTCATGACGGCGGTCCGGAGAAGCGGTCCAGGAGCTTCCTATGCGCCATACCAGGAAGGGTTTGTCCCATGGCATTCCGCAATGGCCGCGACCTACGCGCATGCGACCGCACCGCTTCGGCGTCTCGCCGATCGGTACGTGATCGAGACGACGCTCCAGATCGTGGCGGGGCAGGCTGTCTCCGGGGAAGCCAGCGCCTTCCAGAGTCTGCCAGCGGTCATGGCAAAAGCGGAAGGCAAGGCTGCGCAAGTCGACCGGGCGGTGCTTGATCTTGCCGAAGCCGTAATCCTTCTGGGCCGAGAAGGGTCGCGGTTCGAGGCCGTCGTGACGGATGTCGACGAACGCGGCACTCGAATCCAGGTTTCGGATCCAGCCGTCGTTGCGCGGGTCGACGGTAAGGGAGCGGTGCCCGGAGATACGATCGAGGTCGAGCTTACGAGCGTGGACGTTCTTCACCGCCAGGTGAGATTTCAGCGGGTCGACTGATCGGGGCGGAGATTGGCCGGGACAAAGCTTCGCCATTATGAGCGGCAGCGTGAGCGTTGCGCCGAAGGACCCGAAGCTGCTGCGGCGGCTCTTGCGCGCCAAGGACCGGATGGACTCGGCTTCCCATGAGGAATGGCCGGTCACCAGACTCGCATCTGTCAGCGGAGTCTCGGAGGCGCATTTTGCACGTTCCTTCAGGGACGCCTTTGGAGTGCCTCCCCACCGGTACCTGCTGACCAGGCGAATCGAGCGCGCCAAGGCGCTCCTTCGCGATACCGACCTTGCGATCACCGACATCGCTTTCCAGACGGGCTGGAACAGCCTCGGCACATTCGGCCGAGTCTTTCGCGATGTAACTGGTGAGCAGCCGAGCGCATTGCGCGAGCGGGAGAGGGCTGCTCCGCACGCGCTCGAGAAGGTTCCGCATTGCTTCGTCAGCGCCGCTCACCGGCCCGATCTCAAGATGGCAGTTTCGGAGAAGCGGCGGATCGATAGCGGCGATATTGAGCCCCCGACAGAAACGGAGGTCCCATGAGTGAGGGTGTGCAGGTAGCCGGCGTCTATGTTCGCGATCAGGGCGAAGCGCTGCAATTTTATGTCGGGAAGCTGGGTTTCGAGGTCCACACCGATGTGAGGAACGGCGATTATCGCTGGCTGACGGTCAGCCATCCCGACCAGCCGACCTTTCAGCTCGGACTATTCCGTCCGCAGGCGCCGGTCGTCGACGAGGCGACGTCGCAGGCGCTGGACGAGGCGGTCGCGAAAGGCGCGATGCCGCCGCTCGTGCTGGTCGTCGATGACTGTCGCGCCGCCTATACCGCGATGAAGGGACGCGGCGTCGAGTTCACGCAGGAACCGATCGAGCGCTTCGGCAACGTCGATGCGAGCTTTCGCGATCCTTCGGGCAATGGATGGAAGATGCTCGAAGCGCGGCAGCCGCGGCGCTAGCGATGTGCTTCTGGCCGGGCTTCAATGGAGCTGAGATGAAAATGGAAAGAACCGGGTCCGACGCGATTGACGAGAAGCTGAAGACGCTCGGGGACTGGCGAGGGGCAATGCTTGCGAAGCTGAGGAGGCTGATCCGCGAGGCCGATCCGGACGTTGTCGAAGGCGTGAAATGGCGAAAGACTTCGAACCCGCTCGGTGTGCCGACATGGGAGCATGACGGCATTCTCTGCACCGGGGAAAGCTACAAGGATAAGGTCAAACTGACCTTTGCGAGGGGCGCTTTGGTTAAGGATCCCAAGCAGCTGTTCAACTCCAGCCTGGACGGAGGGACTCGGCGCGCGATCGATTTTCGCGAGGGCGAAAGCGTGGATGAAACGGCCTTCAAAGCGCTCATCCGCGAGGCGGTCGCGGCGAACGGCAATAAAGCCTAGTCGCAGATCTGCGGAGTCGAAGGACCCTGCGGCGCTGAATAGCAATTCCCGCCGGCCGCGTCGGCACGGCTTTCCCGCCTTATCGCAACGAACGCGGTGACGCTGAGGGCCACAATGATCAAAACTGCAATCGCCCTGATACGCATGGGGGACCCCTGCCGCGGCGTAGGATTGGCCGCGATCAATAGCAGGGTAACATTCAACTATCGGTAAAAGAAGGAGACTTCTCGCGCGACTCGGACGAGGGAGCCGATTGTCTGGTGCAAAGTGGGGGATTGTGGCTTTCCGGTCACGGCAAGGGCCGGTCTGCCAGATCAGCCGCGGCTGAAGAGCTCCAGCCCTTCAGGAGATGCAAAACCGTCGAGTGGCACGTCCCAAGCATCGGCCGGAATCGCATCGGTTAGCCGCTGCATCGTCCAGCCGACCCCAATCAGACGCGCGCCGTTCCTCTTCAGTTTGACGAGCGCGCGATCGTAATGACCTTTGCCGCGACCGAGGCGCGTGCCGTTGCAATCGATTGCGATAAGGGGGACGAGAACCAGATCCGGTTCGACCCTCGGATGGCGCTTGGCGGGCTGCATGATCCCGAACGGCCCCGGCTCGAGGGGGTCGCCAGCGATGAAGCGGAATGGCTTGGCGGGATTATTGAAGCAGGGAAAAGCGGCGATCGCGCCGACTGCTCGCGCCTCCTCCATGGCAGGAAGAGGACTGATTTCAGAGCCGAGCGGATGATAGCCGCCGACGACGGAAACACCGGCAAAGAGCGAGGTGAGACTTTGCGCGAGCCTTTGTTCGAGCTTTGCGCGTTCCGCATCGCTCAACGTTCGAACGAGCGCCTTGCGCGCGTCCAGTGCGGCGCGACGTAGCGTCTCCTTGGACAGCCGCTCCATCTCAGGCCGCGGCTGCAAGGGTCCGAAAGGGGGTGACGGGACCACCATGGCCGTTTGCCCTAAAATCCTCTGACGCCAAAACGTCAGGTGGGCGCCGTTTGCTCCTGACCCCGATGTGACCACCGTGACCAGAGCAGGGACAGCTCCCTTGGATGTTCCATCGCCTCAGGGATTTTCCGAAGGCGCGCACCGGGTAGTGCCCGTCGCTTCCCCATCTAGGGATTTGCGGCCTCGGCCTCAAGCTGCGTCGCGAGCATTTCAAGCTGGTTGGCAAGCGCTTCGGCTCGCTCGACGATCACCGGGTCGGGAGGCGCCGGATTAGCAGAGATCGCGGCTTCGGGACTCTTGTCGATCAGCTGGTCGGCAAGAAGCAGCGAGGCGAAAAGAAATTGTCGCGCTTCCGACAGCGTTCCCAGTCCAGCGAGCGCTTCTCGGCTTTTTCCGTCAACGAGGCGCGCTGCGGCCCTTAGATTGTCCTCTTCGCCCTCGCGGCAGGCGACCTGGTAACTGCGCCCTGCGATGTTGAGATCGATCAGCGAGGCCATCAGGCGGCCGCCTGGCGGATGAGCTCGTCGAGCTCTTCGACCACTTCGCGCACCTTGGCCCTGAGCTCTTCGTCGCGGCCGTCTGTCACGGATTTGCGTGAGCTGATCGAGCGCTGAATGCGCTCAATCGCCCGTTCTGACCGGTCCAGTGCCGCGGAAAGGCCGCCGTCATCCATTCCAAGCCGACTACGCAATGTAGAATTCACTCGCAAGCGGCTGTTGGGCCAGATGCCTTTTGGAAGCGACTTATCGGCGCACATCGGAGGAGATTTCAAAGAGTCTTCAGGAGCGTCGGCAATCGGTTCGAGCGAGACCGTTTCACGTGCGGCTGCAAGAGCCGTGATCCAGGGCGGACAACTCCTTTCGAGTGCTTTCGACTGGCCTCTTGGCATTGACGCTGCACGGCTCACCGGACAAAGGGCGCGGCACGGCCCGGCCATCCGGCGCGGAGCCGCAGCCTCTACGGAGCTTCGATGCAGCCGACCGACCGCCGTCTCGCCAACGCCATTCGCGCTCTCGCGATGGATGCGGTCGAAGCCGCGAACAGCGGGCATCCCGGGCTGCCGATGGGCATGGCCGATGCAGCAACGGCGCTGTTCACGCGACACCTGAAGTTCGATGCCTCGGATCCTCACTGGCCAGACCGCGATCGATTCATCCTGTCGGCCGGCCATGGATCGATGCTGCTCTACTCGCTTCTCTATCTGACAGGATACGAACGGCCGACCCTCGACGACATCAAGCGCTTCCGCCAGCTTGGAAGTCCCACCGCGGGCCACCCCGAGAATTTCGAGATGCCAGGGATCGAGGTCACGACAGGACCGCTTGGCCAGGGCCTGGCCATGGCGGTCGGAATGGCCATCGCCGAGCGGCACCTCAATGCCCTTTACGGAGACGAGCTCGTCGACCATCGCACGTTCGTCATAGCCGGCGACGGCGATTTGATGGAGGGGATCAACCACGAAGCCACAGGGCTCGCCGGGCATCTGAAGCTCGGCCGACTGATCGTCCTTTGGGATGATAACAACATCACCATCGACGGATCGACGGCATTGTCGCGGAACGAGGACGTTCTGGAGCGACATCGGGCGGCACATTGGCACACCTGCGAGTGCGATGGCCTCAATTCGGATGATGTAAGCCGCGCGATCGAGGACGCG
>DATATH010000066.1:0-13520 GCA_036268895.1 Sphingomicrobium sp.
CAATTCGCCGAGGTTGCGCGGCAGCGGCCAGATATGGCGGACGTGGATATGGCTGACGTCATGGCCGCGCTGCCGCATCCGCCGCACCGCCTGGTGGATCGGCCCGAAGGTCGAGCCCCAACCGACGACCGCCAGCTCGGCGCCTTCGCGGCCAAGGCAGATCTCCTGGTCGGGGATCGAGTTGGCGATACCCATCACCTTGCCGACACGGGTATTGGTCATCTCCTGGTGGACTGCCGGTGAATAATCGATGTTGCCGGTGCCAGGAGCCTTCTCGATACCACCGATGCGATGCTCGAGACCGGGCGTGCCCGGGCGGATCCAGGGACGGGCGAGATCCTTGTTCCGCGAATAGGGCATCACGCTTTCGCCCTCTTCGGGAGCGCTCTCGAAAAACGTCACCGGAAACGGCTTGTAATTTTTCATGTCCGGTACGCGCCATGGCTCGGCCGCGTTGGCAATATAGCCGTCCGTCAGAAGCATTACGGGCGTCATGTAGCGCGTTGCGATGCGACACGCCTCGATCGCGCAATCAAAAGCGTCGGCGGGCGCTCGGGCGGCGATCACCGGGACGGGGGAATCCGCATTCCGGCCGTAGACCGCCTGATAGAGGTCCGATTGTTCGGTCTTTGTCGGAAGGCCGGTAGAGGGGCCGCCCCGCTGTGAATTGACGATGACCAGCGGCAGTTCGGTCATTACTGCAAGCCCGATTCCTTCGGTCTTGAGCGCTATTCCAGGGCCTGACGAGGAGGTGATTCCGAGCTGTCCGGCATAGCTCGCGCCGATCGCAGCGCAGATGGCTGCGATCTCGTCCTCGGCCTGGAACGTCGTTATTCCGAATTCCTTGAGACGAGCGAGATGGTGGAGCAGCGGACTTGCTGGCGTGATCGGATAAGAGCCGAAGAACATCGGCAAGCCTGCGAGCTGGCATCCGGCGACGAGGCCGAGTGCAAGTGCTTCGGCCCCGGTGACAGTACGGTAGAGACCCGGCTCCGCGGGCGCAGGCGCGATATGGTGCTGTTTGAACGGCGCACCCATTTCGACGGTCTCGCCATAGGCGTGGCCCGCGTTCAGAGCGGCGATATTGGCTTCAGCAAGCTCCGGCGCCTTGGCGAACTTGGCCTTGAGCCAGTCTACGACAGGCTGGCGATCGCGGTCGAACATCCAGAGCGCAAGGCCGAGCGTCCACATGTTCTTGGAGCGCAGCGCTTCCTTGTTGCCAAGGCCGAATTGCTTCACGGCCTCGAGCGTCAGCTGGGAAATATTGAAGTGGACGACCTGCCACCGGTTGAGGCTGCCGTCCGCGAGCGGATTTTGCTCATAGCCGGCCTTGGCGAGGTTGCGGGCGGTGAACTCGCCCTCATCGACGATTATGAGCCCGCCGTCGCGAAGAGCCTCGACATTCACCTTGAGCGCCGCCGGGTTCATCGCGATCAGGACGTCCGGCTGGTCGCCCGCCGTGTCGATCGCACAGGAGCCGAAATTGATCTGGAAGGCCGAGACCCCGAAGGTCGTACCCTGAGGTGCGCGGATTTCTGCCGGAAAGTCGGGAAAGGTCGCAAGGTCGTTCCCGGCGAGCGCCGTTGAGAGCGTGAACTGGCCGCCGGTCAGCTGCATGCCATCGCCGCTGTCTCCGGCGAAGCGGACGACGACGGCCTCCTGCGGAGGATTCGCAGCGGCTTCCTTATCGGTGAGAAGATGGGTGGCTGTCGCCACGGACGAGTCCTTTTACAAACGCAATGGTCCTGGGGTCGCTAGTGTAGGCCGCCGCGACACGCTTCGCCACCTTTCTTGTTTCTGAGGCTGCGAGGCTTAGGAAGACCGGATGGCCAACGATGACCGCTATCGCCGCGGAGTCGGCGTGATGCTTCTCAACAGCAAGGACAAGGTCTTTGTCGGCGCTCGCATCGATAATACCGATGAAGCCTGGCAGATGCCCCAGGGCGGGATCGATAAGGGAGAGGTTGATCCCTGGCAGACCGCCCTGCGCGAGCTGGAAGAGGAAACTGGAATTGGGCCGCGCCTGGTTGAGCGGATCGCCAGGTGCGCGGAACGACTGAAATATGATTTGCCGGAGGAACTGCGCGGCCGCCTGTGGGGGGGTAAATATATCGGTCAGGATCAGGACTGGTATCTCGCCCGCTTTCTCGGGACTGATGCCGATGTGAACATTTTCACGCCGCATCCCGAATTTCGCGAATGGAAATGGATCGAGCCCGACGAGCTCCCGGAGCTGATCGTTCCGTTCAAGCGCGATCTCTATCATCGGCTGCTCGGCGAGTTCTCCGATTATCTCTAAACATTAGAATCCGTTATCGCCCCGCACCCTTGCAGGTTAAAGCGCTTGGGCGCAGACTCGAGATGAGTGCGGGGGAGATGTTTGGCCAGGATATTCCTTAGTTATGCCCGAGACGATGTTGACGCGGCCAAGCAACTGGCGAGCTGCATTTCCGAAGCAGGGCACGATGTCTGGTGGGACAGGCACCTTCACGGAGGCTCGCGCTTCGCAGCCGAGATAGATCGTGCCCTCAAGGACGCCGAGGCGGTTGTCGTCCTCTGGTCGCCGCGTTCGATCGAGTCCGCCTGGGTCCAGGATGAAGCCGCCGAAGGGCGCGATTCAGGACGCCTTGTCCCAGTCTCCCTCGCCTCGGCGAAGCCGCCGCTTGGATTTCGGCAGTTCCAGACAATCGACCTTGGCGCCTGGGACGGCGCGGGCAGACCCGATGCAGTTGAAGACTTGCTGGACGCAATCGGAGGAACTTGCGGCTCCGAGGCCCGTCCAGCGAGCGCCGATAAATCGAGCAAGCCTGCAGGCTCGCAGAAGAAGGCATCCGTCTGTGTGCTCCCCTTCATCAACATGAGCGGCGAGCCCGAGCAGGAATATTTCAGCGACGGAATTACAGAAGACATCATCACCGACCTGTCGAAGGTTTCCGCGTTGTCGATAGTCGCCCGCAATACCGCCTTCACGTTCAAGGGTCAGTCGCTCGACGTGAAGGAAGTCGCGAAGACGCTTGGCGTCACTTACGTACTCGAAGGCAGCGTCCGAAAAGCCGGCAACCGAGTGCGGATCACTGCACAGCTGATCGACGGCGCTGCAGGCGATCATGTGTGGGCTGACCGCTACGATCGCGACCTTGAAGACATATTCGCGATTCAGGACGAGATTTCAAAAGCGATCGTCGATGCTTTGAAGGTCAAGCTCCTGCCGGAAGAGAAGAAGGCGATAGAGAACCGCGGCACGTCGAATGTCGACGCTTACAACCTGTACCTGATGGCGCGTCAGCAGTGGGTCAGCGGCAATTTCGGCGATCCGCGGCGAGATGAGGCCATCGCTCGGCTGTGTCGTCAATCGACATTGCTCGACCCCAATTATGCGCAGGCCTGGGCATTGATGGCGCTCGCCCAGGCCGAGCTTCGGTTCGTCCATGGGAAGGATGAAAATGCGCTGCCGGCTGCCGAGCGCGCCATCGAACTCAATCCCGCGCTACCGGAGGCTCACTGCATCAAGGCTCGCTATCTCGAAGAGGAAGGTCAGGCGGACGATGCGGAGCGCCAGATGCGGATGGCAATAAAGCTCGATCCGAACTCCTGGGAGGTCAACCGCGAGGCGGCTCGGATGCTGTTCCGCCACAATCACATCCGCGAAGCCATCCCCTTTTTCGAACGGGCCGTCTCGCTAATGGATACCGATTGGCATAACCCATTGATGCTGGTCACCTGTTACCGGTCGACCGGCGACAAAACGCTTTTGCGCAAAGCCGCGGAGGTTACGCTTGCGAGAGCTCAAAATGCGACCGCTAAAGACCCGACGGGCGGTCACGCGCTCGTCGCTGGCGCAAATGCCTTGTTGATACTTGGCGACGAGGAAAGAGCATTCGACTGGGGCCGCCGAGCCCTTTTGCTCGACCCCGACAATCTCGTGATGCGATACAATCTTGGTTGCGCCTTTGCCTGGCAGAGTTCGATTGAGAAGACACTCGATATGCTTGAACCGTTCTTTGAGCGGGTGAACAGCAGCACGCACATGCGTCACATAGAGGTTGATCCCGACCTCGACCCTGTACGCGACGCTGCTCGGTTCAAGGAAATGTTCGCGGCTGCAAAGCAGCGCCTCGGGATGGCGGAACCTGTCGCCGATGCCTGACACGCGCGACGTGTTCATTTCCTATGCCCGCCCAAGTGAAGAGGAGGCGCATAGAATTGCGCAATTGCTGCGCGATCGTAATTTCAGTGTCTGGCGCGACGACGAGCTGCCGGCGCATCGAGTTTATTCCGATGTGATCGAGGAGAGGCTCAAGTCCGCCAAGGCGGTCGTCGTCTTATGGTCTTCGGAATCTTCCAAATCGCATTGGGTGCGCGCTGAAGCGGACAGCGCGCGCGAAGCGGGAACACTCGTCCAGGCGAGCCTCGATGGAGCGCTCCCGCCAATGCCGTTCAACCAGATCCAGTGCGCCGACCTCAAGGACTGGGGCGGCGACACCAGCTCACCCGGATGGCACAAACTCGAGGGAAGCGTTGCTGCGCTTGTCCGAGGGACGAGCGATGCCGAGCCTGCTCTGTCGGACGCCGCGCGCGTTCAGGCGGTGCGCGCATCCATCTGCGTCCTACCCTTCGTGAACATGAGCGGCGAACCGGAACAGGAGTATTTCAGCGACGGGATCAGCGAGGACATCACGACCGACCTCTCGAAAGTATCCGCCCTCGAGGTCGTCGCACGCAACACCGCCTTCAGCTTCAAGGGCCAAAGCCCCGACGTCAAGGAAGTCGCCAAGCAGCTGAGTGTCAGTCACGTGCTCGAGGGAAGCGTTCGCAAAGCGGGAAGCCGCGTGCGGATCAATGCGCAGCTGATCGACGGATCGACCGGCAAGCATTTGTGGGCCGACCGCTTCGACCGCGACCTCACCGACATCTTCGAAATCCAGGACGAAATTTCAAAAGCGATCGTCGACGCACTGAAGGTGAAGCTGCTGCCGAAGGAAAAGACGGCGATCGAGACGCGGGGGACCTCGAGTGTCGAAGCCTACAATACATTCCTGATGGCGCGTCAGCAGCTGGTCAGCGGCGATTTTGGCGATCCACGGCTGGCCGAAATGGCAGTCCGCCTTTGCAAACAGGCCACGTTGCTCGACCCCAACTATGCCGATGCTTGGGCTGTGATGGCGCTCGCCCAGCTTCGGCTCCGACTCTGGCACGCGCAGGACGACGATCCGCTTCCGGCGGCCGAGAAGGCCCTTGAGATCAACCCGGATCTTGCGATCCCTTACTGCATCAAGGCGAATTACCTCGAAGGCGAAGGCCGTAAGGAAGAGGCAGCACAGCTCATCCGCAAGGCCCTGGAGCTCGATCCGAACTCCTGGGAGGTAAACCATGAAGCGTCCCGGCTTTTGTTTCGAGACGGACGTCCCGGCGAGTCAGTTCCCTTCTTCGAGAAGGCTGCCTCGCTCATGGATCATGATTGGCGAAGCCCGATGATGCTGATGACCTGTTATCAGTCGCTCGGTGACATGGAGGGGCTTCGAAGGGCTTCCAAGATGACATTGGAACGGACCGAGAAGGTCATCGCACGCGATCCGACCAACTCTTCGGCACTGGCCGCCGGCGCAGGCGCCCTCATGAGGCTCGGCGAGCAGGAGCGCGCGCGAGAATGGGTCCACCGGGCGATCCTTTTAGATCCCGACAATCTGAACATGCGCTACAACGTCGCGTGCGCCCTCGTTGCGGAGTTCGAAGAAAGGGAAGAGGCCATCGAGGTACTCAAGCCCTTCTTCGATCGGATAAACAGCACCATCTGGATGCGTCACGTCGACGCAGATCCCGATCTCGACGCGATCCGCGATGATCCGCGCTTTCAGCAGATGCTCACTGCGGCAAAGAGCCGTCTCGGGCTGGCTGAGGCCACCGCCGCGGAATAGAACCGCCGCGGACATTCATTTGCCTTAACCCGCTCTATTGCTTCAGGATGCCCGAAAGCATCAAAGTCAAAGGGGCGCGTCAGTGGGACTGAGGACCAAGTTCAACCTGTTGCTGCTCGCCGTCGCCCTCGTCGGCGCCGGCCTGTTTGCCCTCGCTGCCGAGCCGCTCGTCGATGCGGTAGCTCGGGAAGAGGTTCTGCAAAGCTCGCGGATCATGATGGAAAGCGCGGCGGGCGCTCGCAAATATACCTCGGAGCAGATTGCGCCGATCTTGAAACCCGCGATCGCTCATCAATTCTATCCGCAGTCGGTGTCCGCTTACGCAGCGAAGCGCAACTTCGACGTGATCCACACGAAGTTCCCCGACTACATGTACCGGGAGGCAGCACTCAATCCTACCAACCCGCAGGACCGGGCGACCGATTGGGAAGCGGACATCATCAATGATTTCAGAGCTCATCCGGACAAGGACGAAGTCTCCCTTGTGCGCGCTACCGCAACCGGTCCGATGCTCGAGCTCGCCAGGCCGCTCGTGAACAAGCCGGCCTGCATGGAATGTCACAGCACCGCCGCCTCGGCACCGGCATCGATGATCGCGCTTTATGGGAGCGCCAGCGGGTTCGGTTGGAAGCCTGGCGAAATCATCGGCGCGCAAATCGTTTCGGTTCCGATGGCGGATTCGGCAGTGCGCGCAAGCCACATCCGAAGTCTCTTCGTGTTCCCCTTTCTCGCCTTCATGGCGCTGCTGTTCGTCTCGGTGAATGTCCTTTTGAGCCTGGTGGTAGTCCGGCCGATCGAGCGCATGGCGAAAACCGCAGAAGCGATCAGCCTCGGCGAGATCAACACGCCCGAATATCGCTATGGCGGTTCCGATCAGATCGGCCGCCTTGCCGCCTCGTTCAACCGGATGCACCGAAGCCTCGTCGAGGCGTTCCGGATGATGGGCGAGGACTGACTTGGATGACCTCGGAAGCGCTCAATTCCGGCTGCTTTTTTCTCAGCTACTCGCGGAGCGACGAGCGAATTGCGCTGCAGCTGGCGAAGGATCTTCGAGCAAGCGGCGTCGCGATGTGGGTCGATCAGTTGGACATCAGGCCGAGTGAGCATTGGGACCGCGCGATCGAACGCGCCGTCTCAAGCTGCCGGGGCCTCATAGTCATCCTTTCGCCGCGATCGGTCGCTTCGGACAATGTGGCGGACGAGATCAGCTTCGCGATCGACAATGGGAAGAGCGTTCTCCCGGTAATGATCGAGCGCTGTACCTTGCCGCTGCGGCTCACTCGAATGCAGGTCGTCGATGCGACCGGCAATTATGCGCGCGCGCTGAAGCAATGCCTCGACGAGCTGACGCGCCGTTCGGAACCTGCGGAGACGAAACCCGGGGCTCAAGCGTCGCGGCCGCACCTGGATTCCGATGAGATTGCAAAGGCAAGGCAACACCTATCCGCTATCCTTGGACCCATCGCCGGACGTTTGGTCGACAAGGCGGCGGTTCGGGCAGGCTCGACGAGCGACTTGTACGGGATTCTTGCGCTTCACATCGACAATCAGGCCGAGCGCGCGAGATTCCTGGAGTTTGGCTCCGTTCCGCTCGCTGCACAGCCGCCGGTCCGCGCCGAGCCCGCCGGGCCAGAACGGGCGCGAGCACCTTCGATCGATGCCGCCGAGATTGAATCGATGACCCGTCTCATGGCCAATTATATCGGGCCAATCGCCGCGATACTGGTGAAGCGGGCAAGCGGGGCCGTGGAGAATCCTGATCAGCTTCGCGAACAGCTCGCAAGCCATATCCCCGACGAGCGCCAGAGGGCCAAGTTCCTTCGGGAAGCTCAAGCACAATAGGCGTTCAGCGCCGGGCGCTGTTCCAATGGGGTGGGGGAGCCCCAGGAGGCCACTGCGGCCGGTGTGGCGTTCCGCAAATGGCACGGCTAGGAGCCGGGGCATGCGGGGATTGTCGTCCAGCGAACACGAGGCCGTCGAACGCGCTGGCTCAGAGCCGATGCTCGACCAGCTACTCGCCTGGGCGGCGGTCAACAGCGGCTCGCGCAACCTTGCCGGTTTGGAGCTCATGGCGGAGCTTCTTGCCGACGCCTTTGCCGCTCTTCCGGGCGCGTTGAGGCTCGAGCACCCTCAACCGGTCGAGGCCGTCAATCCCGACGGCAAGTCGGTCAAGATCAAGCATGGACGCCACCTGCATCTCAGCGTCCGGCCGACCGCACCGGTCCAGCTGTTACTGACCGGACACATGGATACGGTGTTCGCCCCCGACCACCCATTCCAGCAGGTCCGTTGGCTTGAAAATGGAGTGCTCAACGGCCCTGGCGTCGCCGACATGAAGGGGGGCCTTGCGGTGATGCTCGCCGCGCTCAAGGGTGTTGAGCGCAGCCCGCAGGCCGACAGGCTCGGCTACGAAGTGGTGATCAACAGCGATGAAGAGGTCGGATCACTCGGCTCCGCCGCCCTTCTCACTCAGTCAGCGCAGGGCAAGCGCGCCGCACTGACCTACGAGCCCGCCGCGCTCCCCGACGGGACGCTTGCCGGGGCCCGCCCTGGAAGCGGCAATTTCGCGATCGTGGTGCGCGGCCGATCGGCTCACGCCGGTCGAAATCCTGAGGACGGGCGCAACGCGCTGCTTGCGGCCGCCGACCTCGCCTTGAGGCTCGACCGGCTCAAACGCGATGGGCTGAGTGTAAACCCCTCACGGATCGAGGGCGGCAGCCCAAGCAATGTCGTCCCCGAGCTCGCCATCCTCCGCGTGAACCTTCGTCCGCGAACTCCACAGATCGAGAGATTGGCGAAGCGAGAGATCGACGACGCGGTCGCGGCTGTCGCTGCGGAGCGCGATGTCGAGATCGGGCTCAGCGGCGGATTCGGACGACCCCCCAAGCCGCTCACCGCAGATGCCGAGGCGCTCTTCAATCTCGTCAAACAGGCCGGCGCTGACCTCGGGCAGGAGATCGGCTGGCAGCCCTCTGGAGGCGTCTGCGACGGGAACAATATCGCAGCCTGCGGCGTGCCCGTCGTCGATACGATGGGGGTACGCGGGGGGAAGATCCACAGCGCGGAGGAATATTTGATCACCGAAAGTCTCGTCGAACGGGCCGCCTTGTCCGCCCTGACGATCTTGCGGCTGGTGCGGGAGGCTGCATGAACTACCGGGTGCGGCCCGCCGCAGCTGATGATTTCCGGGCCATTTATCAAATGGCAAAACTGACCGGCGGCGGCTTCACCAATCTGCCGCCGGAGCGGCAGACGCTCGTCACCAAGCTCGAACGGTCCGAGAAGAGTTTCTCGCGCAAGCAGGACAGCCAGACCGGCGATCTTTACCTGTTCGTTCTCGAAGATCCCAAAACGAGGAAGATCCGCGGCACGTGCCAGGTGTTCGGCCAGGTTGGAGTGACCCAGCCCTTCTTTTCCTATCGTATGAGCACGCTCACTCAGTCGAGTCCCGAGCTCGGCAAGACGTTCCGGAACCATCTGCTGACCTTGACCACGGACCTTGAAGGATCTTCGGAAGTCGGCGGCCTTTTCCTTCACCCGGAACTGCGCGCCGGCGGATGGGGATCGCTGCTCGCGCGCAGTCGCTACCTTTTCATGAAGCTCCATCGGAAGCGCTTCGGCGACCGCGTCCTGGCCGAACTTCGAGGAGTGATGGACGAGGCTGGAAACGCGCCTTTCTGGGATGCCCTTGCCGGCAAGTTCTTCGGCATGAGCTTTCCCGAAGCGGACGAGTTCAATGCCGTCAATGGGACGAAGTTCATCGCCGACCTGATGCCGAGGACTCCGATCGATGTCGCGTTGCTCACCGAAGCTGCAAAAGGCGTCATTGGCCAGCCGCACCCAAGCGGCCGGGCCGCGCTCAGGATGCTCGAAGAAGAGGGTTTCGACTTCGACCGCTACATCGACATCTTCGATGGCGGCCCCACGGTCACCGCTGATACGGACGATATCTGTACTGTTCGCGAATCCACCCGAGAAACGGTCTTTGAGATTGGCGAGGTCGGCAAGGTCAAGGTCTTGGTCGCTGCCGGGCGCCTCAAGGATTTCCGTTGCTCCTGCGCGAGCGTTACGAAGCTGCCGAAGAATGGCGTGCGCATCGATAGAGAAGCGGCCGAGTTGCTCGATGTGGAGGTTGGCGACGAGATCCTGATGGTCGGCCGCTGATGGCGCTGCGGGAGATCAACTTCGATGGCATAATCGGTCCGAGCCACAATTACGCGGGCCTCAGCTTCGGCAATGTCGCATCCATGGGTCACGCCGGCGAGGCGTCGCAGCCGCGCTCGGCTGCGTTGCAGGGTCTCGACAAAATGCGCGCCAACCTTGCTCTCGGCCTCGTCCAGGGCGTTTTCCTGCCGCATCCGCGGCCTCACCGCGCCTGGCTCGCGCGGCTCGGCACGAGCATCGAGGAGGCCGAGCCGGCGCTCGCGGCGAATGCGATGTCCGCATCGGCAATGTGGGCCGCCAATGCAGCGACTGTCTCCCCTGCGAAGGACACGGCCGACGGCAAATGCCATCTCACTCCTGCCAACCTGCGCACGATGGCTCATCGAAGCCATGAGTGGAGCTCGACGCTGGATCAACTGCAGATCGCCTTCAGGGACGGACATTTCGAAATCCATTCGCCTGTCCCCGCCGTCTTTGGCGATGAAGGCGCGGCAAACCACATGCGTATTAGTGCCGCGCATTCCGAGCGAGGCGTCGAAGTCTTTGTCTATGGTGTGTCGGGCGGCGCTTTTCCGGCCCGCCAGCATGTCGAAGCGTCCAAGGCGATCGCTCGGCTCCATCTGCTCGACCCCGAACGCACCATCTTCGTCCAGCAGTCGGAGGAAGCGATCGCCGCAGGCGCATTTCACAATGACGTCGTCGCAGTAGCCAACGAGCGAGTGCTGTTCGCGCACGAGCAGGCATTCGCCGACAGGCAGTTGCTGCTCGATGCCTGCGCCAGGCTTGTGCCCGGGTTTGAATATGTGGAGGTAGCGGCGGCCGACGTTCCGCTCGAAGATGCGGTCAAATCCTATTTGTTCAATGCGCAGCTTGTGACCCCGCCTGACGGTGAAATGACCCTCGTCGTGCCGACGGAAGTGCGCGAGACGAGGCCAATTTGGGACTGGATCGAGCGGCATCTCGCTGGGAATGGTCCGATCCGCCGGGTCGAAATCGTCGATGTGCGCCAGTCTATGGCCAATGGCGGCGGACCGGCCTGCCTACGACTTCGGATCGTAGCCGATCCCTCGAATATCGATCCGCGCTTCCTCGTCGATGCCGCCAAACTCGACCGAATCGCCGATGTGGTGGGACAAAACTGGCCGCCGCAGATCCACCACAGCGAGCTGCAGCAACCGACCCTCATTGCTGAAATCGAGCGGGCCCGGACAGCCCTCCTCGAGGAAATCGGGATCTCCGAGCCGATCTGATGCGAAAAGTCCCGAAGCGGGACAGATTCCATTCGTTACCTTCACTTTAACCTTGTCTCTTAGGACTTGAACGGCTCAAATCGGCCGTTGTGGGGTTGATACGTTAGCAATGGCAACTTTGAGAAAGATCGGCCGGCTGTTCACGATCAAGACGCGCGTCGAGGCGTGGCTGGTAATCTACGCGATCGCGCTTGGGGCCGTGGAGCGCGGCCGCAATTATCTTGAGACCTATCCCGGATTTGGCGGCTGGTTACTCGCGATTGCCTGCACCGGGGTGGTGTTCATCGCCGGCGCAAAGCTATTGGATTCGGTAAAGACTCCCCAGCCTGCGGTTGTCGCGGGGCCCTATCATGCGCCGATCCGGCGGCGTCATCTCACTGGTCGTAGTCGACCCACGCGCCTGCCGAATCGTCGCGTTTCAGAGTCACCGATTTCACGTCGCACAGATTGACGCCCGCCCAGGTGATGGGACCCGCGCCGGGAATTGTGGCGCGGATGTCGAACGCGCAGTCAGGATTGCTGAAACTGATTGGCGCTCGGGCGCCGGCGGCAGGAGCGCGGCCGAGCGGTTTCCAATCCTCTGTTCCCGACCGGCGTATGGAGAGCTCGGATAGAGCGACTTCGGTGCCATTGATTAGCGTGAAGTCGGACGCTCCCGACTGAGCTGGCGATGCCGGCGCCAGAAGCGCCGCAAAAACGAGAAGCCCCCATGCCATGAACGCCACCTTAGACCGGTGACGCTCGGCAAGAAATCAGAGATTTGTTGAAAGCTCAGGCGGCGTTTAGCTCGGCATAGTTGGGCCGGCTTCCACTCCAGAACACCGGCGCTGAGGCAGGCCCTTGCGTCGCCGCTTCCTTGAGTGGGAGGGCGGTCGAGCAAAAGGCACACTCGGCCGACATCCGCCCGATCAGCCAGTGCGTACGGCCGCAGCCAGGGCAGTGGTTCACTTCGCCGTCGTGGTAAACGGCATGATACCCGCGCGCATTGGGATTGAAGTAGTTACGGCGGGACTCAATCGGGCTCAGCATGGTGCTTTCCTTCGAAACCATTTCCGCTCTCAACGAGCGTCGAGTCGTTAGGTTTCAAAGATGATCCGCCTTGGGTCCAGCTGTGTCATCCTGGCTCGGGTCGGTTGTTCCAGGATGGCACAGCAGGCGCAATCGAACGGGAATCGTTCGGGATCCGACCCATCCGTTGCACCCCTTAACCATCTATTAGGCATTCTGGGTTGATGGTCGGCTGGTTCTCTAGCGGAGGGGGGACCAGTGGAGTCGAACGAGCGTTATTATCGGCGTCGAGCGGTTGAGGAACGAATGGCGGCGCAGCGTGCAATGAGCGAAACAGCCCGGGCATGGCACGCCAAACTCGCCGAGGATTTCGCTCAGCGCGCCATCGCAAGCACCAGCCCACTTTCCTGCAGCCAGAGCGCCATCGCCACCTAAGCTCGCATCCATTAGCGAAAAGGAGCGGCTGAGCGCCCCGCGATTAGACGACCTATGTGTCCGGGCTGGACACAAGAGAAAATGGCGCGCCCGAAAGGATTCGAACCTCCGACCCCCAGATTCGTAGTCTGGTGCTCTATCCAGCTGAGCTACGGGCGCCCGGATCGGCACAATATTCATGCGCCGCGGAGGGCGCGACATAGGCACGTCGGCTGAAGTGCGCAACCCTGCCGATTGCCTGTCCGGGGATGCGCCAATAAAGCAAATCCGAATGCGCGCGCAGCTTTTCTTTCTTCTGGCGACGATCGCGCTTGGCGCCTGCTCGACAGCCGGTGGCCCCTACCCATCGCTCAAGCCGCGTGCGGCCGAAGCGACCGATCCCAGGATCCAGCCGGTTCGTCCGGTCAACGACCGGCCGGTATCGCCTGCGCTCGCGGCGCAGCTTGCTCGGCTCGTTGACGAGGCGCGAGCTGGCGACACGGCCTTCGGCCCCGCAGCAACCGAGGCGCAGCGGCTCGCCGCGATCGCCGGGGCATCCCAGAGCGAGAGCTGGATCGTTGCCCAGGAAGCGCTGTCCGCAGCCATCGCCGCACGCAGGCCAACGGCTCTGGCCCAGGCGGACATCGATGCGCTCGGCGCAACCGCGCTCCAGACCCAGGGCGGGATCGCCCCGAACGACTTCAAGGCCATCCACACGGCAGCGGCCGAGGTCCTGGAGATCGCTCGGGGACAGACCGACCGGATCTAC
>DATATH010000067.1:0-6923 GCA_036268895.1 Sphingomicrobium sp.
CGGAATAGAGGCTGTTGGCGCTATCCTTGGAATCCTCGCCAAAGCGCTTGATCAGCTCGCGGCGGACCTCTTCCATGAAATAGCCGCCCTGCTGAGTGAACTTCTCGTTGCTTCCGTAGCGGATCGTTCCGAGCGGGCTGACCGCCGAACCGTGCCACTGATCCTCGGTGATATAGCCGTTGCGGTACATCTCCTGGAGCACGTAGTTGCGCCGGCCGAGCGCTTTTTGCGTCGCACGCACCGGGTCATAGTTCGACGGAGCCTTGGGGAGGATCGCGAGGTACGCGGCCTCGGGAAGCGTCAGCTCGTCGACGTCCTTGTCGAAATAGGCGCGGGACGCCGCCTGGACGCCATAAGCGTTGCGGCCAAGGAAGATGGAATTGAGGTAGAGCTCGAGGATCTGCTCCTTGCTCAGCGTGTCCTCGAGCCTGAAGGCGAGGATCGCCTCGCGGGCCTTGCGGCCCACATTGTAGCTGCTGTCGCGAAGCAGATACTTGGCCACCTGCTGGGTGATCGTCGAGCCGCCGGCCACTCGGCCGCCGCGACCAAGATGGGTCGTGTAGTTGAAGACGGCCCTGATGAAGCCCGAATAATCGATGCCGTGGTGGTGGAAGAAGTCCTTGTCCTCGGCCGAGATGAACGCGTGGACGACGAGCGGCGGAATTTCATCGTAGGAGAGGTCGACGCGCCGTTCGCGGGCGAAGGTCTGTATGGGGTCCCCGTCATAGCCGCGAACGTTGGCCGGGAGCGGCGGCTTGTAGGCGAGCAGAGTCTGGGCCGACGGGAGGCCCGAGGCGAAATAGATCCACATCGCCGCGAACAGCACGAACAGCGCCGCCCCGGCCCATGCCACCAGGCGGACCCAAGTGTAGGCCCACAACGGATCGACCCACTCGTGGACCCGCTCGTTGAAGGCCACGAGATCCGGGAGCCGCCAATCAGGAGGAGTCAGACGCTCGAATTTCATTCGAGCACGCGTCTAGCCTTTCAGGGCTGGTGCGAAAAGCCGGTTAATGGGGTTAACGGCGCGCCCGCGCGGCGACATCGGTTTCGATCGCCTGGGCGAGCGCAAGCGCGATCTTCGAGCGCTGCTCGGGCGAGCGCAGCAAAACCTCGTCATCGGCATTGCTGATGTAGCCGGCCTCGAACAGGATTCCTGGTGCATCGGCGCGGCGAAGGACATGAAAGGAAGCGAAGCGATGCGGGTTCGGGCGAAGTTCGAACCTTCCTGCGGACTTCCTGACCAGCCGCTCGGCAAGGTCGGCCGAAGCGCTCATCTCGGTACGCATCGCAAGGTCGGACAATATCGCCTCGACCGAGCCACCGGAGGCCTCGCTGTCTTCGGCGCCGTTTTCGAATTCGGCGAGGCGTGCCGCCTCGGCATCCGAAGCGACATCCGAAAGCGAATAGACCGTCGCTCCGCGCGCCAATGGATTGGGCGCGCTGTCCATGTGGAGCGAGACGAACATTGCCGCATCGAGCCGTCTTGCGACCGCCGCCCGCTCGTCGAGCGTCAGATAGCGATCGTCTTCGCGGGTCATCGCCACGCGGACCCGGCCGCGCCTCACCAGATCGTCCCGCAGCTCCTTGGCGAGCGCGAGGGTCAGGTCCTTCTCGTGAACCTCGCCCGAAACGCTGGTTGCGCCGGGATCGCGGCCGCCATGCCCTGCATCGATGACGACGATCGGCCGGCCCCGGGCTTCGGGCGCTCCATAGATCCTGTCGGTGACCGGCGGCGGCAGGTTGACGGTCAGGCTCGACTGGGTCGAGGCGCCGCTTCGAGCCGCAAAAGCCAAGAGGAGCGCGCCTGCACCGAGCGCAGTCAGCGCTGCCCCGGCGATTGCCCCTCCCTTGCGCAGCACAAACGTCATTCACCAACCCATTGACCCGCAACACAATATATCACGGGAACATGGTTAACAGCTAATTTAACTCCGGAGAGCCGAAGCGGCCCGGGCGCGCTCGTCGACCTCTCCCATGCTGTCGCCGGAGCGGTAGAGCCAGCTGCCGCCGACGCACAGGACCTGGTCCAGAGAAAGCCACTCGGCGGCAGTGTCGGGCCGGATGCCGCCCGTCGGGCAGAATCGGATCTTGCCGAACGGGCCCTGGAGCGCCTTCAAGGCAGCAATCCCGCCCGCCGCCTCGGCGGGAAAGAATTTGAATCGATCGAGGCCAAGGTCGAGGCCGCGCATGATGTCGCCGGCTGTCGCGACACCCGGAAGGAAGGGAATTCTTGATCGCTTCGCTGCCATTGCGAGGGGATCGGTCAGCCCGGGAGAAACGATGAACGTGGCGCCGGCATCACCCGCTTCGCCGAGCTGCCGCTCGTTAAGAACGGTACCGGCGCCGACGATCGCACCTTTGACCCTGCTCATCTGGCGGACGGCATCGAGGGCCACTTGGGTTCGAAGGGTCACTTCGAGCACTGGGAGCCCTGCGCCAACGAAAGTCTCGGCAAGCTCGGCCCAATCTTCATCGCCCTCGAGCACGAGGACCGGGATGACCGGCGCTGAGCGCATGATCTCGTCGATGGTCATCCGTGCTCCTTTGCAAATGCCGCCGCGGCCCCGAACAGTCCTGGCTGGGAATGAGTGATGAGCCTGACGGGCATCTCGTCCATTCGGCGTTCGAACCGGCCCTTGCCGATGAACCTGTCACGAAAGCCCGAGCGCCCCAGATAATCGGCAAGCCGCAAACCCACGCCCCCGGCGATCACCACCGCGACCGCGCCCTGCGCCAGCGCGATGTCGCCAGCAACCGCGCCAAGCGTCAGGCAGAGCCGGTCGAGTGCCGCGGTTGCCAGGCTGTCGGTTTCGGCAAGGGCCGCGGCCCAGAGATCCTTTTCGTCGTGGAACGAAAGACTCTGGCCCTCGATTGCGCCGAGTGCCTCGTAGAGGTTCCAAAGGCCTCGGCCCGAGGCGATCCGCTCGATCGAAACCCGGCGGAAGCTGCGCCGGAGCTCGACGAGGATGCGGTCCTCGAGCACATCGAGCGGCGCAAAGTCGATGTGGCCGCCCTCGGTCTCGATGACGTCATAGCCGCCAGTCTTCTTGAGGAGCGCGGCGACGCCAAGGCCGGTCCCCGGGCCGACGACGCTGATGACCCCCGCTTCGGGAAGCGCTTCATCGGGCCCGCAAATGTAACGGAAATGAGTTTCGCCAAGCGTCGCGACGGCATAAGCGACCGCTCCGAAGTCGTTGACGATCGTATATTGGTCGACCCCAAGGCGTTCTTTGATGAGCGCGGGACGGATCACCCAGGGATTGTTGGTGAGCTTCAAAAGCTCGCCGCCGACGGGGCCGGCAAAGGCGATCGCCAAGGCGTTCGGGAGCTCGATCCCCAAGCGCCGCCCAAATTCTTCCCAGGCGAGCTGAAAGCTGCCGTGCTCGGAAGTCTTGAGCGTAACGGGTTCCCCGAGCGAGGAAACCTGGCCGGCGTCGATCTCGGCGAGCGCGAAGCGGGCATGAGTGCCCCCGACATCGGCGACTGCAATCCGGCGGCTCACGCTTGCTCCGCTTCCATGGCTGCGAGCATCGCGGAGGCTCCCGCCTCGGCCTCGTTCACATACATCCTCAGAAGAGCGAACAGCTCGCGTCCGGTGCCGACAGGCGGCGGCGGAGAATTGGCTGGCGGCCGGCTCGCAAGATCGACACCGACAGCCTCGAGCGTCCCGCTCCGGGCATCGAGGCGAACAAGATCGCCGTCGCGCACCCTCGCGAGCGGTCCATCGGGCAATGCCTCGGGCGAGACGTGGATCGCTGCCGGCACCTTGCCGCTCGCGCCCGACATCCGTCCGTCGGTGATGAGAGCGACCCTTAGTCCGCGGTCCTGGAGGACTCCAAGCACCGGGGTCAGCTTATGAAGCTCGGGCATTCCATTGGCGCGCGGTCCCTGGAAGCGCACGATCACCGCGCAATCCTCATCAAACTCGCCGGCCCTGAACGCATCGAGCACCTCGTTCTGGTCGGAAAAGCAGCGGGCCGGCGCTTCTATCAGCCAGCGTTCCTCGTCGACCGCGCTCGTCTTGAACACCGCCCGGCCAAGATTTCCCTTTAGGAGGCGCAGTCCGCCGTCTTTCCGGAACGGCTCGGTTGCCGGGCGGAGCATATCGATATCGGCGCTTTCCTCAGCGCTCTTCCAGATGAGCTCGTTGCCGTGGAGCTCGGGATTTCCAATCCAGGCGTCCATCGAATCTGCCCCAGCGGTCAGATTGTCGCTGTGGAGGAGGCCGGCGCCAGCGAGGGTATAAACGGCAAAGGCCATCCCGCCTGCGTCCTGGAAGTCATTCACGTCCTTCGATCCGTTGGGATAGATCCTCGTGATCAGCGGGACGACCTCCGACAGTTCGGCAAAGTCCTCCCAGTTGATGAGGATTCCCGCAGCCCGGGCGATCGCCGGCAGATGGATGAAATGATTGGTCGAGCCGCCGGTCGCGAGGAGGCCGATCATCGCGTTCACGACAGCCTTCTCGTCGACGACCTCGCAAAGCGGCCGTTCGCCGCTCCGGGCAAGTTCGGCGAGGCGGTGCACTGCAGCGCGGGTCAGCGCCTGCCTGAGCGGGGTTCCAGGATTGATGAAGGCCGAGTTGGGGATGTGGAGGCCCATCAGCTCCATCATCATCTGGTTGGAATTGGCGGTCCCGAAAAAGGTGCAGGTGCCGGCTGAATGATAGGAGCCGCTCTCGGCCTCCAGAAGCTCGTCCCTGCCGACCTTCCCTTCGGCATAGAGCTGCCGGATCCGCTGTTTCTCCTTGTTGGGAAGCCCCGATGGCATCGGTCCGCCAGGTATGAGGAGCATCGGCAGGTGGCCGAAGCGGAGCGCCCCGATTAGCAAGCCGGGAACGATCTTGTCGCAAATGCCAAGAAGCGCCGCTGCATCGAACATTCCGTGGCTGAGCGCGACCGCCGTCCCGAACGCGATCACGTCGCGGCTGAAAAGCGAGAGATCCATGCCGGGCTGGCCCTGGGTCACGCCGTCGCACATCGCCGGAACCCCGCCGGCGACCTGCGCGGTTGCGCCGACCTCTCGCGCGAAAATCTTCATCTGCTCGGGGTAGCGTCCGTAGGGCTGATGCGCCGAGAGCATGTCGTTGTAGGACGTCACCAGTGCGATGTTGGGACCGGCGAGATGGCTGATCGCCTCCTTGTCTTCGGCGGCGGCGGCAAAGCCGTGCGCGAAATTGCCGCACGACAGACGAGGCCGGCTGATGCCCCTCTCCTTCTCCTCGGCCATCTGGTCGAGATAGCGGAGCCGCGACGCCTTCGACCGCTCGATTATGCGATCGGTGACCTTCGCGATTTTAGGATCGAGAGCCATTTCATGCCCCCTTATTCGTGCCAGCTGATGCCGTCACGCTCGGTCAGCGCAATCGCCGCCGAAGGCCCCCAGGTTCCTGCCGCATAAGGCCGCGGAGTGATGCCCTTCTCGGCCCAGGCCGCACGAATACGGTCGATCCAGATCCACTGGGCCTCGACTTCGTCGCGGCGAACGAAGAGGGTCGGATCGCCTTCGATGAGATCCAGCAGCAGGCGCTCGTAGGCGATCCGCCGGCGATATTCGCTGAAGGCATTGGCAAGGCCGATATCGAGCGGAATTTCCCTCAACCTTACTCCCTGCCGGTCGAGCCCCGGCGTTTTCGCCATCAGGCGCAGCTCGATACTCTCTTCGGGCTGAACGCCGATGATGAGCTTGTTGGGCTTGGTCGTCGCTCCGCGCGAGGCGAAGATCGAAAAGGGGACGTCGCGAAACTGGATGAAAATCTCGGTGTCACGCATCGGCATTCGCTTGCCGGTGCGAAGATAGAAGGGCACGCCCTTCCAGCGCCAATTGTCGATGTTTGTCTTCAAGGCGACGAACGTTTCGGTGTTGCTGTCATGCCCGACTTCCTCGACATAGCCGGGCACGGTCTCGCCATCGATCGCGCCGCGTATGTACTGGCCGGTGACGGTGACGGCTTCGGCATCGTCGGCGGTGATTGCGCGCAGCGAGCGAAGAACCTTGACCTTTTCATCGCGCACGGCGGTCGCATTGAAATCGCTCGGCGGCTCCATGGCCACGAGTGCGAGCAGCTGCAGCATGTGGTTCTGGACCATGTCGCGAAGCGCGCCGGCCTGATCGTAATAATCGCCGCGGCCCTCGAGCCCGATTGTCTCGGCAACGGTAATCTGGACATGCTCGATGTGCGTGCTGTTCCACAGCGGCTCGAACATCGAATTTGCGAACCTTAAAGCAAGGAGGTTCTGGACGGTTTCCTTGCCGAGATAATGGTCGATCCTAAAGGTGCGGTTCTCGGGAAAAGCGGCAGCGACCGCGTCGTTGATCTCCCGGCTCGATTCAAGGTCGGATCCGAGCGGTTTCTCGAGCGCCATGCGAACCGTCGGGCAGGCAAGGCCGGCCCCTTCGAGGCCGTCGATCGTCGGCTTGAACAGCGAAGGCGCGGTCGAGAGGAAGATCGCGACTCCGTGGCACGGATCGCCGATCGCGCTCGCGAGCCTTCCAAACCCTTGTGGATCGTTGATGTCCAACGACACGTAATGGAGCCTTGGAAGGAAGCGTTTGGCGATGCCTTCCGAATAGAAACCCGCAGGGAGATATTCCTTCAAGGCATCATTGGCGCGTTCGCGAAATCCATTGTCGTCGAGCTCGGTCCGGGCGGTGCCGATGATCCTCAAATCTGGTGGAAGGAGGCCATCGGAATCGAGGCCGTAAAGTGAGGGAATCAGCATGCGCCGGGCAAGATCGCCGGTCGCGCCGAACATCAGCAGGGTCGAAGCCTTATCCACCATCGGGCGCTTGCTATAGAGGGTGAGCCGCTACGGCAAATCGAGAGGATGCGACGCGAGCACCTGCTACATTCCGGTAGCGGCGAACGTATGTCCGTCGGGATCGAGTTCCCTCAGATCGAGGCCGCGCGTCTCCCTTCC
>DATATH010000068.1:0-9947 GCA_036268895.1 Sphingomicrobium sp.
GGCGTTCGTCGATGAAGCTTTGAACGAGTCCCGCAAGCTCGAAAATCAGCTCCGGACGCTGCGCACCGAACGAAGCGTGGCAGTCCTCCATTATTCGCCAATCGTCGGCACCATCGAAGGCGAGCCGCCGGCGATCTTCCAGTATCTCGGCTCACAGCGCCTTTGCGAACCCATCGATCGCTTCGATCACGTGAAAGCCGTTGTGCATGGCCATGCCCACCATGGCACGTACGAGGGTCGCACGCCGCTTGGACGACCAGTCTACAATGTTGCGCGGTTCGTCCTTCAACCACTGTTCGGCAAACCCTATGTGGTGCTCGAGATCTAGCCCTCCTTGTCACCGGGAATCGGGGTCGGCGTGTCGAGCGCCTCGATCACGTAGAGCCGTTTGACGAGCACATAAGTGACGACCGCGAGCGGCGCAGCAAGCAGGATCCCTAGAATGCCGAACAGGAGCCCGAACGCGAGCAGCGCGAAGAGGGTGATGACCGCCGGGATCTCGACCGCGAATTGCTGGATCACCGGCTGGATCAGATAGGCTTCGATATGATGCACGACGACGTAGAGTCCGATCACCCATAATGCGAGCTCAGGCCCCTGGACGAGGGCGACCATGATTGCCGGGATCGAGGAGGCGATCGCGCCCGCATAGGGGATGAATTCGAGCGTTCCCGAGATGAGCGCGAGGACCAGCGATGATTGGACGCCAAGCAGCCACAGGCCTGCCCAGGTCATGACGAAGATGAGAATCATGGCCCACAGCTGTCCCTTCAGCCACAGCCGTAGCGCGCGGTCCGAATCGTCCATTGCCTCCGCGACGAGCGAACGGCGGCCTGGAGGGATCAGCTTGATCGCTCCGATTCCGTACAGCCTCGGCTGTGCGGCAAGGAAGATTCCGCCGAAGAAGACGATGAGAATGCTGGCGATCGTCAGCGTCGCCGATGAGAGAAAGCTCGTGAGATTCGCGCCGATGATCCCTCCATCCGACCAAGCGACGTGAATCCATTGTTCGACGGGATGACCCAAGCCCATTGAGCCCAAATGCTGGTCGATGATCTGCTCGGCCTGCGGCAAAGCGCCTGCAAGCTGCTCGCCTTGCGCACTCACCTGCGAACCGATCAGCCAGACGACGAAACCGATGACCGCGACGACGAGTAAGACGGAGAGGAGCACTGCCAGCCGGTTCGGCAATCGACAGCGCTCATGAAGCATGCCGGCGATCGCTCGGAAAATCGTGGCGACCATGACGGCTCCGAACAGGAGCACGACGACGGTGCGAACCTTCCACAAGAGGAATGCCGCCGCGACAAGGGAGATGACGATCAGCGTACGTCGGACAAAGCGCGAGTCGCTGCGTTCCGGTATCTGGGTCACGGCGCAAGAGCGCGCCGGCGTGAGGACCGTTCCCCGTCAGCTCTTCTACGATGCCGGCCAGGCCTCGATAATTTCAACGAAGCGTGTCAGCCAAGCATTGGTCTGGTGGCCATCGACGACCCGATGGTCGATCGTCAGCGTCACATAGGCCATGGGCCTTATGAGAACAGCGTCCTGTCCGCCGATTTCGCGGACGACTGGCCGCTTCTGGAGCTTCCCAATCCCGAGGATTGCCGCCTGCCCCTGGTGGAGAATGATCGGGGCAGCGAGGAGCGAACCCGAGGTGCCGTGGTTGGAGATGGTGAAGCTCCCGCCCGACACGTCCGAACGCTCGAGGCGCCCTTCGCGTGCACGGCGGGTGAGATCGTCGAGCTTGCTGCCGAGCTGTTCGAGGCTGAACTTGCCGACGTCCTTCACCACCGGGACAACAAGGCCTTTCTCGCCAAGCGAGGTGCCGACGCCGATGTTGATCGTCGGTGAGATGGCGATCCGGTCCTTCTCCCAGCGGCCGTTGATTGCAGGAGCGACCGCCATCGCGTCGGCCGCGGCCTTCAGGACATAGGCAGTATAGCTGAGTTTCGCGCCGCGAGCGGCCATCGCGTCCCTGTGCGCGGCGACAGAAGAGAAGTCCGCCTCGAAGACCGCCGTCACGTGGGGCTGCTCGGCAACCGCTCGCGCCATGTTCTCGGCAATGGTCAGACGCATCCGATCGTGGGGAATGTCGTGCGGATCGAACCGCCGCGGCTGCGCGGTGACCGGTGCGCCGACGCTGACCACCGTCGCAGCTTCGATCGCGCGGTCCACGTCCTCGCGGGTCACTCGGCCGTTGCGGCCCGTCCCCTCGATCCGGGACGGGTCGATCCCGTTCTGCAGGCAGGCGCGGCGGACGGATGGAGAGAGGCGTGTCTCGAGTTCGCTGCTGTCGGGCGCCGGCGCCGGAGCGGCGACAGCCGCCGAATGGATCGCGGGCGCTGGAGCGACCTTCTTTTGCGGCCGTTCCGCCCCTTCCGATTCGTCTATCTCGATCCTGGCGAGCAATGCGCCCGGCACTGCCTCCGCATCTGTGTCGAGGATGATCTCGGCGAGCACACCAGATGCAGGTGCGGGCACTTCCTGCGTGACCTTGTCAGTCTCGAGTTCGACCAGCGGATCATCCTTGGCAACAGCATCGCCGACCTGCCTCAGCCACGCGCGAACGACCGCCTTCGTGCCTTCCTGTTCGTCGGGAACCCGGACTTCGATCAACTTTAGAACCCCACCAGCCGCTCGATCTCGGCGCGGATCCGCAGCGGCGATGGCAAAACCCACTCCAGGAGCTTGGGATGATGTGGACTGGGGATATCCGGCATCGTCACGCGCGCAACCGGCGCATCGAGATCGAGAAAGGCTTCGTCAGCAACGACAGCCGCTATCTCGGCTCCAAAGCCGCCGGTACGAAGGTCTTCGTGGACGATGAGGCAGCGCCGGGTGCGCCGGACGCTTTCCAGCACCATGTCCCTGTCCCAGGGCTGCAGCGTTCGAAGATCGATAACGTCCGCATCAAAGCCGTCGGCAGCTGCCTCGCAGCGTGGGACCATCGCGCCCCAGGTGACGATCGTGATCCTGTCTCCTTGCCGTGTCTTTTGGGCATGGCCGAAGGGCAGGACATAATCGTCGCCCGGCCATGGCCGGCGCGCCCAGCTGTCGTCGAGCATCGCCCGGTGCTCGAAGAACAGCACGGGATCGTTGCCGCGAAGGCTGCCGCGAAGCAGGCCAACGGCATCCTCGGCGTTGGACGGCACGGCGACCTTCCAGCCCGGATTGTGAACGAACTCGACCTCATTGGTCATCGAGTGCCATGGGTCGCCGCACTTGAAGAACCCGCCTGGGACCCTCAACACCATCGGTGCCGCGAAGCGGTTGTGGGTGCGCCAGCGCATCGTACCGCAATCGTGGATCTGCTCGGTCGCCGGCTCGGCATATTTGCGGAACTGGATCTCGGGCACCGGCATCAGCCCGGCAAGAGCCATTCCGACGGCTCGCCCGACGATCCCCTCTTCGTTGAGGCTGGTGTCGAACACGCGTTCATGTCCGAATTTCTCCTGGAGTCCCAGAGTGACGGCGTGAACTCCGCCCTTCGGACCCACGTCCTCGCCGAAGACCAGCACGCGCCGATTGGCTTCGAGCTCCTGTCCGATCACTCGCCGGATGGCAGTAACCATGTTGATGCGCTGGCCCGAGGGCGCCGGTTCGCTCTTTGAGGGCGGCGCCTCATAGCCGCTGTTCCACAGACCGCCGACTTCTTGCATCTCGCCTTCATAAAAGACGTTGCTGGTGACCTCGGCAGGGGACGAGACGCCCCGCGCTTCGGCGTCGGCAACTGCCGCCTGCACCTGCCACGCAGTCTCCCTCTCCAACTCTTCCCACTGCTCGTCGCCGACATGGAACCGAGCGCAATGGGTCTTCAATTTCGGCAGGGGATCGCGCGCCCATTCGGCCTCGATCTCGGTCTTCGCCTTATAGGCCTGCGTGTCCTGCGCACTATGACCTTCGAGTCGCGGAACGGTCAGGCGCAGAAGCGCTGGCGAACGGTGCTGACGGACATGGCTGACGGCATGGTCGATCAGCATTGCCGCCTCGGCTGGCTCGGTGCCGTCGCCGTTGAAGATCGCGAGGCCGGCGAAGCTCGCAAGGTTCGCTGCGATGTCCTTGCCCGGCGTTTGATATTCCGAGGGCACCGAGATCCCGTAGCCATTGTCTTCAATGTAGATGAGCAGAGGCAGGCGCTGGGTAGTCGCGATTGTAAGCGCAGACCAAAATCCGCCGGTCGCGCTGCTCGCGTCGCCGCCCAGCACGAGGGAGATCGGATCGAGATTCCCTTCCTTGAGGACGTGCTGCTTGTAGGCGATCGCCTGTGCCCAGCCGGCGGCCGGAGTATACTGCCCGCCAACTCCGCCGGCCATCGGCAGAGCGTGAGCTCCGCCCGGGTTCGGATAGTTGAAGACCACTCCGATATCGCGGCCATTCGAATAACCGCCCGACAGCCCCATTCCCGAGCCGATCGCGTCCGCCAGAGGAACTCCGAGCGCGAGGAGCAGCGGCCGCGAGCGATAGTAGCCGAACACACCGTCGCCGTCCTTGAGCCTCATGCCGAGGAGCACTTGCGCCATGTCGTGCCCGCGCGCGCTGAACTGGTAGAGCACCTTCTTGGCCGGAACGAGCTCCTGCTCCTCGATCCGGTCCATCTCGCGGCTGGTAAGGACCAGCCTTGCGACCTCGCGCCAGTTCACGTCGAGTGAAACCTTTCCCGGGTCGCGTTCAGCCATGGTCAGGGGTCCATCGCTCCGACCACGGCGGCGACAAATCTCTCGATCTGCCCGTCACCCATGCCCACGACGTTGAAACGCCCCGAATCCGCCATGTAGATCGCATCCTCTTCGCGCAGCCGAAGCACCTGTTCCTTGCTCAGCGGCAGCATCGAAAACATTCCGAACTGGCGACCGATGAAGGCGAGCCGCGGGTCGGCAGCTGCAATTCGCTGGCGTACGGCGTTGATTCGGTCTCGCATCCCCGCAAGCTCGGCGCGCCAGCGCTCGCGCAGCTCGGGATCCTCAAGCACGATGTGGACCGCAGCGGCCCCGTGATCGGGCGGCATCGACCACATCTCGCGCGCACGCTGGAAGACATGTCCCATTGCCTTTTCGGAGGTCTCGCGCGAGCCCGACTTGATCCACAGCGAGCCGACCCGGTCGCGGTAGACGCTGAAATTCTTGTCGCAGCTCTGGGCGACGATCACTTCATCGCAGCTCTCGAGCATCAGGTGAACGCCATAGGCATCCTCATCGAGACCGCGGCCAAATCCCTGATAGGCAATATCGACGAAGGGTATCAGACCACGCTCGAGGACAACGTCACGAACGCGGCGCCACTGCTTTTCGTCGAGGTCGGCGCCAGTCGGATTGTGGCAGCAGCCGTGGAGCAGCGCGATATCACCCGGTTCGCCTGAGCCAAGCGCCTCGAGCATGTCCTCGAAGCGAACCACGGCCTGCCCGCGCTCGTAATAGGGATATTCAACCGCGGCGAGACCGACCGCACGGATGATCGGCGGGTGGTTGGGCCAGGTCGGTGTCCCGAGGAAGACCCTGGCCTTGGCGTTTACAGTTGCGAGCAGCTCGAAGCCGAGGCGGAGCGCGCCGCAGCCGCCAGGTGTCTGCACGCCGACGATTCGTTCGTCTTCGGCATGTTCCCCGAGAAGGATCGGCCTCAGCAGCTGCGCGAAGCGCTTGTCGCCAGCGCTCCCGAGATAGGACTTGCTCTTCTGCGTATCGAGGAGCCGCTGCTCCGCCGCCTTGATGACCTGGAGGATCGGCGTATTCCCGGCGCCATCGCGAAAAACGCCGACTCCGACATCGATCTTCTCCGGCCGCGGATCGGCAGCGCAGAGCGTGATCAACGCGAGCAGCGAATCGTTGATGACGGGCGGGAGATCGGCAAGGCCGCGGGCCTTCTCATCGGTGGTCGTGAGCATGGGATCGCGATTAGCTAAGTTACGCGTCGTAATCCACAGCAACGCCGTCGCCCAGCGGCACCGACTGGCAGGTCAGCACATAGCCTGCCGCGACCTCCTCGTCGGTGAGACCGTAGCGGGCCGCCATCTCGACCTTGCCCTTGGTCACCTTGGCGCGGCAGGTCGCGCAAACGCCTGCCTTGCACGCGAAGGGAGCTGAAAGACCCGCATAGCGTGCGCTGTCGAGGATATTGTCGGCAGTGAAGGGTACGCGCCGGGTACGCCCGTCCAGGGTCACCGAAACGGTCAACCCCTCCGCCTGGGTCTTTAGCTGCGCCATCTCGCGCGAAACGGCCTCGGGCGGACGATCGGCAGTGAAGCGCTCGATGTGGATTCGCTCTCTTGGGATATTTCGATCTAGAAGTACCCCTTCCGCCGCGTCCATCATCGGGCCGGGCCCGCAGATGAACCAACCATCGACCTCGAGCAGATCCGGTACGAGCGCCGGCATCGCTTCCTCGAGACGGGCGCGGTCGAGAATCCCGTTGAACAGCTCGATGTCCTGCTCTTCCTGATCGAGGAAGTGGTAGATCTCGAACCGACCCAGATTCTTGTCCTTGAGGGCGGCAAGCGCCTCGAGAAAGATCACCGAGCTGCTGTCGCGATTGCCGTAGAGCAAGGTGAAGCAGCTATCGGGCTCGAATTTCAGGGTCGTCTTGATGAGCGACATGACGGGCGTAATTCCGGATCCGCCGGCGATTGCGACGAGGTGACGGGATCGCGTTTCGTCGAACTCGGTCGTGAAGCTGCCATGCGGGGGCATGACGTCGAGTGTGTCCCCGGGTTTCAGCCGGTCGCCGATCCAGTTGGAAAAGAGACCGCCTCCGATGCGCTTGACCGTCACCATCCAGTCGAGCTCGTCGGGAGCGGTGCAGAGCGAGTAGTTGCGGCGCACGTCCACGCCGTCGATGGTCGCACGAAGGGTCAGATGCTGGCCGGCGCGGAACGAAAAGCGATCGCGAAGCTCGTGCGGAACATCGAAGCGGATTGAATTGGCTTCGCTGGTCTCGGGAACGACCTGCGCGACGCGTAGGGCGTGGAAATGCTCGGCCATGACGCTTTGGTTAAACTACCACTTCGCGTCGGGATAGGTGCGCGGCAGGAACTGCATCACGGCGAGCAGGTGCCCGAGATGCTCGCTGTGGTGACCTCGGCGGCCGCCGAGGATCGGGCGGTGGTCGGCAGGTGTTGCGAGCTGCGCTTCGGCCAGAACTGCGCCGATCGCGGATCGATATTCCTCCTCGAAGCCGCGCGGATCGGGGGCGATGCCTGCTTCGATTGCAGCCTCGAGACCAGAGTCGACTTCGAACAATTCGGGAACGAAGCGCCAGTTCCAGTCGAGCCCGTCGGCCATTCGGCGCCCGCTCTCCTTAGTGCCGTCGCCAAGGCGGATCGTCCACTCTGAGGCGAGCTCGCGGTGATAGGCAACTTCCTTCACCGCCTTGTGCGCGAAGTCCGAAAGGAACCGGTCGCTCGACTGCTGCAGACGCTGGAAAAGCATGTGCTGCCAGGTGGTGTAGAAAAGGTGACGTGCAATCGTCTGGGCAAAGTCGCCGTTTGGCTGCTCGACGAGAACGCAGTTCTTAAAGTCGAGTACGTCGCGATGGAAGGCGAGCTGGTCGCCGTTTCCAGCCTCGCCGAGCAGAAGGGTTGCCTGGCCGATGAGGTCGAGCGCAAGATTGGCAAGGCCGATGTCGACCTCGAGCACGGGTCCGTGCCCGCACCATTCGCCAAGACGCTGCCCGAGTACCAGAGAATCGTCGCCGAGAGCCATGAGATAGTCCGCGCGCACCAGATCCGGCGCGTCCGCTTTCGCGCTGGTCGCCATCAGATGTGCTTCACCTCGTCGGGGATGTCATAGAAGGTCGGGTGGCGATAGATCTTGCTTTGTGCCGGCTCGAACAGCTCGCCCGCCTGGTCAGGATCGCTTGCAACGATCTCCGCCGACGGCACTACCCACAGGCTCACCCCTTCGAGGCGCCGAGTGTAGGTATCGCGAGCGTGGGCGATCGCAAGCTCCGCGTCAGGAGCATGAACGCTGCCAACGTGGCGGTGAGAAAGACCGCCCTTGGCACGGACGAAAACCTCCCAGAGCGGCCAGTCACTGCTCACGCTGCCTTCCTTGCCCGGCGCCTGGCTTCATGCGCCGCGGCCGCCTCGCGCACCCAGGCGCCCTTGTCCCACGACTCGCGCCTTGCCTTCATCCGCTCCTTGGCCACCGGTCCCTCGCCGCGCACGACGGAATAGAATTCCTCCCAGTCGATCTCGCCGAAGTCGTAGCCGTCCTTTTTTTCGTTCCACTTCAAGTCGGGATCGGGAATCCTAAGACCGAGGAAGTGGGCCTGGGGCACGCTGATATCGACGAATTTCTGACGAAGCTCGTCATTGGTCTCGCGCTTGATCCGCCAGCGCATCGACTGTGCGGTGTTGGGGGAATTCTCGTCGGGCGGCCCGAACATCATGAGACTTGGCCACCACCAGCGGTCGAGTGCGTCCTGGGCCATCCGCTTCTGCTCGCCTGTCCCGTTCGCCATGGCGATCATGATCTCGTAGCCCTGGCGCTGGTGAAAGCTCTCTTCCTTGCAGATGCGGACCATCGCGCGGGCGTAGGGGCCGTACGACGTGCGCTGCAGCGGCACCTGGTTCATGATCGCTGCGCCGTCGACGAGCCAGCCGATCGCGCCGATGTCCGCCCAGGTGAGCGTCGGATAATTGAAGATCGTCGAATATTTGGCCTTCCCCGAGTGCAGCGCCTCGATCATCTGCTCCCGGCTCGTCCCAAGCGTCTCCGCTGCGCAATAAAGGTAGAGCCCGTGCCCCGCTTCGTCCTGCACCTTGGCCAAGAGGATCGCCTTGCGCCGCAGGGACGGCGCGCGCGTAATCCAGTTCCCCTCGGGAAGCATGCCGACGATTTCTGAGTGCGCATGCTGGCTGATCTGCCTCGTCAGGGTCCTTCGATAAGCCTCGGGCATCCAGTCTCGGGGCTCAATGAACTCGTCGGCCGCGACACGCGCCTCGAATGCCTCGAGAAGCTCCGGAGGCTCGAGATTCTCGATTTTAGCACTCTTCTGCAGCTCGGTGGTGTACATGAGGCCGATGTAGCGTTTGCCTGGCAATGGTTCAAATGAGGGAGACGCCGATGGTTTCGGAGCGGTTGGTACTTCCGGTTCACAACTGGAAATGGTTCATGTTGAGAGGCGTGCTCGCGCTGCTCCTCGGCGTCGGCGCGATCGTATTCCCGTTGAGCGCAGTTTTCGCTTTCACCATGGTGTTCGCTGCCTATTGCTTCGTCGACGGCATCGCATCGCTGGTCGCGGGGATTCACGGCGGACAAGAGCCGGGGCATCGCTGGGGCGCCCTCGTCTTTAGCGGGATCATCGGGATCCTGATCGGCATCCTGTTCCTCCTGATGCCGCTCATTGCGACCATCACCTATGCCTTCATCGTACTCGTCATGCTCGCCGCCTGGGCGATCATCACCGGTATCCTCGAAATTGCAGTCGCGGTGCGACTGCGTCGGGAAATGGAAGGCGAATGGCTGCTTGGTCTTTCAGGAGCGATATCCGTCCTTCTGGGGATTGGGGTCATCGTGCTGGTGATCCCCTATCCGGCGGCTTCGATCCTCTCGGCTGCCTGGCTGATTGCATTCTTTGCTCTTGGAACGGGCATCGTTCTGGTTGCGCAGTCGCTGCGGCTTCGGAGCAGGGTCGTGAGGCTCAACCGATAACGCCGCCGCCAAGCGTTCGCGAATAGCCGGTGAATTCTGCGACCGTGCGGCCGTCCGCGGTGCGGACGGCGACGCGAGTGACTCCCGCCCGGCCCTCGCGGGCGACCTCTTGCGCCTCGGCGACCAGGGTTTCGCCTTCAGTCACCTTGTCGAGGAAAATGATCGAAGCCTGGGCAGCGACACTCGCGTGATTGGCACCGTTGCAGACGTAAGCGAACGCACTGTCGGCGAGTGCGAAGATCATTCCACCATGAGCAAAGCCGTGGCCATTGAGCATGTCGGGGCGAACAGGCATCGATA
>DATATH010000069.1:0-42355 GCA_036268895.1 Sphingomicrobium sp.
ACAGTCAAGCGCGGGAGGATTCCGGCGAAGAGCCCCGCCAGCAGCAGACGGAGATTCAGGCCGAAATACGAATGCATTGGTAACCATCTCGGGCGGCGTGAAATTTACCGTCACCGGCTTAACCTTTCCCGATGGTGCGCCAATTCTTCGCTTTCGTGGCAGGCTTGAGCCTGACCGCGCCTCTTGCGGCAGCGACATTGACGGTTCGCGTCCTCGATTCGACGGGACGGCCGGTCAACGATGCCGTTGTCACCTTCTATCCTTCGGCGGGAGCGCGCGCTCTAAGACCCGGCGGGCACTATGTCATTTCGCAGCAGAACCTGCAGTTCCATCCGTTCCTGACGATCGTGCCGGTCGGCGCCGACATCTCATTTCCAAACCTCGATAACACCAAGCACCACGTCTATTCCTTCTCGCCCGCGAAGCGATTCGAGCTGAAGCTTTTCGCAAAGGACCAGTCGCGAACGGTCCATTTCGACAAGGCCGGAGTGGTCGCATTAGGCTGCAACATCCACGACCAGATGAGCGCATTCATCATCGTCGCCGACAGCGCTTGGACCGCCCGCACGAATGCACGAGGGATGGTCGAGTTCGGCGATGTGCCCAGTGCCCCGGGCCGGGTAATCGTCTGGCATCCCTACCTTCGTGCTCCGAACGGGACGATGCAGCAGGCACTTGCACCGAACCAACATAGCGCAAGCTTCTCGGTGCGACTCCGGCCACCACCGCCGTCGATGCCGATGGATTATTGATGCGATCTTTCCGCTCGCTCAGCACTCGTCTCACTGTGCAATTCGCGCTGCTCTTTGCAGCGGCGATGCTGGCAGTCTCGGCTGCCCTTTCGACATTCATCGCAGGAGCCGCGTCGCGCGAGGTCGAAGGACAGCTCCAGTCGTCGGGCGCCGTATATGATCGCCTTTGGGAACAGCGCGCTCACGAGCTCCAGAACGCAGCGCAGCTGCTTGCCCGCGACTTTGGCTTCAGGGCGGCGGTCGCGACCGGAGACCAGGCAACGATGGAGTCGGCGCTCAGCAATGCAGCGGCGCGGCTGAAGGTCAGGAGCGCTTTCATCGTCACCGCGGACGGCAAGGTCACAGCCGTCGATCCGTCGATTCCAGTGAACGAGACGCGGCGACTGTGGGACCCGCTCGACGAAGGGCGCCTGACCGGCGTGTCCGTCCTCTCCGGGCGCCCGCGCCAGCTCGTGGCCGCGCCGATCATGGCCCCGACGTTGATCGGGTGGGTCGTCTTCGCCGCCGATCTCGATCCTCGTGAAATGCGAGGCCTCGAGCGACTTTCGGCGATCCCGCTTCACGCCGCCGTCCTTGCCCAGAGCAAAGGCCGCTGGCTGGAAGCGGCCGGAAGCATGTCGGCGCTCAATGGCGAGACGGCATCCCTCGCTGAAGATCATGTGCGCACCGGAGCGGCGTTCGAGATGCGGGTCGCCGGCGAGAAGTCCATCGTCCTTGCAAAGCCGCTCCTAACTTTCTCGGACGGGGAGCGGGCCATTCTCCTTCTCGCTTACCCGAAGGCGCAGGCGCTCGCCGAAGCGCGCAAGTTGCAGCTGGCGCTTGCAGTGATGACCTTCCTTGGGCTTTTGCTGATGGGCTTTGCGACCTGGCGCGCGGCCGGCCGGATCACTCAGCCGCTTGCACGCCTCGATGAGGCCGCGGGACGGCTCGCAACGGGTGAGCATGTCCAAGTCCGCGTACGCGGCAGTGATGAGCTTGCACGCCTAGCGACCAGCTTCAACGAGATGGTGGGAAAGATCGTCGAGCGTGAGCAGCGGATTACCCAGCTCGCTTTCAACGACGTTCTCACGGGACTTCCGAACCGGACCATGTTTCACCAGCAGCTCGAACAATTGTTTCGCGCGTCCGACGGCAACGGCAGCCTGTTTGCGCTTCACTGCCTTGATCTCGACCAGTTCAAGGTGATCAACGATACGCTCGGTCACCCAGCCGGCGACGCCCTGCTCGTCGAGGCTGCGCAGCGGCTCCGAAATGCCGCCCGCGGCAATTTCGTCGGCCGCCTCGGCGGGGACGAGTTCGTCGTTCTTCAAAGTGTCGGATCCGATCGCGATGCCATCGACAGGCTGGCGCGCGATATCCTATCGGCGATCGCGCAGCCGCTCACCATTGACGGCAACGAGCTGGTTCCATCCACCAGCATTGGCATCGCTATTGCGCCCGACGACGGCCGCGACGGCGGCACCTTGCTCAGGAATGCCGACCTCGCGCTCTATCGCGCGAAGGAGGCGGGCCGTGGAACCTATGCCTTCTTCGAGGAAAGCCTGAACCAGCGCGCGCAGGAACGACGGCTGCTCGAATCCGACCTGAGGCTCGCGCTGGAGCGCGAAGAGTTCGAGCTCCTTTATCAGCCCCTGTTCGATCTCGAACAGAACCGCATCTGCTCATTCGAAGCGCTGCTGCGGTGGAACCATCCAAAGCGCGGTCTCATCTCGCCCGCGGATTTCGTTCCGGTCGCAGAAGACACGGGCCTCATCGTCCCGATCGGTGCATGGGTGATCCGTGAAGCCTGCGCCCAGGCCGCGGGCTGGCCGGGGCAGATCCGAGTGGCGGTGAACGTGTCGCCCGTCCAGTTCCATCGCGGCGCTCTTCATGAAACGATCCTTCGGGCGCTGGCGACCACGGGGCTTGCTCCCGACCGGCTGGAAATAGAGATCACCGAATCCATCTTCCTCGAGGGCAGCGAAACCACCCTCAGGCTATTGCATGGGCTTCGGGCACTTGGAGTCCGGGTCGCGCTCGACGACTTCGGCACCGGCTATTCTTCGCTCAGCTATCTGCAGAGCTTTCCGTTCGACAAGTTGAAGATCGATCGCAGCTTCATCCACAATCTCCTGACGCGCGAGGGCGCGAGCGCCATCGTGCACGCGATAACCGAGCTCGCGAACGCGCTTGGAATCGAAACGACCGCGGAGGGAGTGGAAGAGACGGCCCAGCTGATGGAGCTGCGCGCCCACGGCTGCTCGTCGGTGCAGGGGTTCCTATTTGCGGAGCCGATGACCGTGGCCGACGTCGACCAGCTCTTTCGCGACGGCAGAATCGCCCTTTCAGACGCCGCCTGACCGCCTCTCTCAGGCGATGAGGGAATCGTCCACCTGCGCTATACGTGTGCAGCCGGTCAGCGCCATCGCGACCCGCATTTCGGCTTCGATCAGCTTCACCACATGGGCGACACCCTGCTCGCCGGCGGCGGCGAGCGCATAGGCCCAGGCCCTTCCGAGCAGGACGAAATCGGCGCCCAGCGCAAGCATCCTCACGACGTCGAGGCCCGAGCGCACTCCGCCATCGACGAGGATCGGCAATCGCCCGCCGATCGCGTCTGCAATCGGGCCAAGCGCTCGGGCGGTTGAAAGGACCCCGTCGAGCTGGCGCCCTCCATGGTTCGAAACGACGATCGCATCGGCGCCGCTGTCGGCGGCGTCGCGCGCATCGTCCGGATCAAGAATGCCCTTGATGATGAGCGGGCCCTTCCATTGCCGACGCACCCATTCGACGTCCTTCCAATTCACCGAAGGGTCGAAATTCGCATGGATCCAGGACTGGAAATCGCTGAGCGGAGCTCGCCTTCCAACTATCGGCTCGAGATTGCCGAGGCTGTGAGGCTTGCCCAGAACTCCGACGTCCCAAAGCCAGCCTGGACGCGCGAGCAGCTGTAGAATCCGGCGAGGTCCCGTGCCGGCAGCGCGCGCATCGCGATATCGCGAGCCCGGAACGGCGAGGTCCACGGTGAGGACCAGCGCACCGCAGGACGCCGCGCTTGCGGTCTCGATCATCTGCGCGACGAAGCCGCGGTCCTTGACGAAATAGAGCTGGTACCAGGGAACATGGCCTGAAGCTGCGACTTCGCCAAGCGAGCAGGCGCTGACCGTCGAAAGCGCGAAGGGGATCTTGGCCCTTGCAGCCGCGCGTGCAGCCTGCACTTCGCCCCGGCGCGCATAAAGTCCGGCGAGGCCGACCGGGCCAAGCCCGACCGGCATTGCCCATTTTTGAGAGAAGAGGGTCGTTCCGAGATCCATAGCCGAGACGTCGCGAAGCACTCGCTGTCTCAGCGCGACAGAACGCAGGTCCTTAAGGTTCCGCCTCAGCGTCACCTCGTCGTACGAGCCCCCGTCGAGATATTCGAAGAGGAAGTGCGGAAGCCGCGCCTTGGCGAGCTCGCGATAGTCGCTGGCGTTGGCTGCCCGCTTTCTCAAGCTGTTCGCCTGACCTTTTTCACCGCATGGGTTTGCCCGTCCGTCTCGCCGCTTGCAACAGCAGCCGCGGGCGCCTCAAGCGCCTTCACGTGAGAGCGGAATGCCGCCCGCCCTGCGCTCGTCAGTTTCGCCCAGGTCCGCTGGCGTCCATTGGAAGGAGCCTTCCGGAGCGTAACATATCCTGCGTCGGTGAGGGCCGCGAGATGTTTGGACATCACCGAATCGCTTGCTCCAGTGATCGTCTTGAGAAGCGCGAACTCGCCCTCTTGCGCCTGTGTGGGCGTGGAAGGACCGCGTCGAAGCCGCTCGGCACCTCCACACTCAGGCGCCCATCTCTTGGACGAAGACACGCTGCCAAAGCGTGCTTCCCGCGATCCCGATGAGCACTCCGCAAGTGAAAACTTTCTGATATGGAAAGTGATCAGCTGGCGAAGCCTGGATCGAGCCGATAGGCCTTGCGCTTGAGCGCGGGCCACGCGAGCAGCTTCGCCGCAAGCCTCAGTCCAATCGCCCCTTGCTGGGCGGCGACTTCGGACGAGCCTTGCGGCGGATTGTTGACATTCTCCCCGGCACTAAGCGCCATGACCTGCGCCTGGCAGGCGCGCTCGAGCGTGTAGAGCCGGATGAATGCTTCCCCGACCGTCTCGCCGACCGCGAGAGTCCCGTGGTTCCTCAAGAGCATCAAATTCTTCGAGCCGAGGTCAGCAACGATCCGCTCGCGCTCCTCGAGATCGACCGCGATTCCTTCATAATCGTGATAGGCGAGATCTTCCCTCACCAGCATTGCCGCTTGGGTCAGCGCAAGCAGGCCCTCGGCCTGGGCGCTCACCGCCTGGCCATGGGGTGTGTGGAGATGCATCACGGCGTGCGCGTCCGCGCGTGCCATGTGCACCGCCGAATGGATGGTGAAGCCCGCGGGATTGGTGATGAACGGAGTCGGCTCTACAGGGTTTCCCTCGACGTCCACCTTGATCAGCGAGCTCGCAGTCACTTCCTCGAACATGAGGTTGTAGGGGTTGAGCAGGAAATGGTGCTCGGGCCCTGGGATCCGCACCGACAGGTGCGTGAAGATGAGGTCGTCCCAGCCATAGCTTGCGACCATCCGGTAAGCTGCCGCGAGATCGATCCGAAGCTCCCACTCGGTTTTGCTGACCTTTCCTTCGAGTGATGGAATTTCGAGCGTTTCGAGTGGCGTGTTGACGTCCATTCCACGGCTGATGCTCTCGACGCGGTTCATGCTGGGACCTCCTGTCGATCCGGCTGTGCCGAAGCGAACGCCTCGATGCTGTTCGCATTCTCATCGGCTCCCAACAATGTCGGAAAATCGTCGATCGGCACGTTGAAGCGCCGTGCATTGTAGAGCTGCGGCACGAGACAGACATCGGCTTCGGTTGGAGCGTCGCCGAAGAGGAACTTGCCAGCTTTGGGCGCGGCCATCGCTTCGAGCGCCACAAGACCCTCGCTGATCCAGTGAGCGTACCAGCGGTCGACCTCCTCCTGGGGCTGATGGAGCTCGTTTTTCAGATATTTGAGCACACGCAGATTGTTCAAAGGATGGATGTCGCACGCCACCGTCATCGCCATTGCAACGACATGCGCGCGCTCCGCCGCAGCGGCGGGAATGAGCGGCGGAGTTGGGTGGCGAATGTCGAGATAGTTGATGATGGCGAGACTCTGGGTCAGCCGATGGCCGTCGATGTCCAGCATCGGCACGAGGCCCTGCGGGTTCAGCCCCCGATATTCACGAGAGTTCTGGTCGCCATCGACGAGGTTCACCTGCCGCTTCTCATAGTCGATGCCCTTGAGGTTCAGCGCGATCCGAACGCGATAGCAGGCGGACGAACGATAATAATCATAGAGGATGATCCGGCTCATGGCCGGGTGCTTACTCTTGCGAAACGAAGGGCGCCATGACTTCCGCCGGCACGCGGATCGGCCGCCCGAGCGCCTTGTCGATAATCGCCCACTGCGTTCTGGAGCGAACGCAAACTTTCCCGTCAGGGCCCGTGAACTCGACGAAGCGGTCGGACCGAGCGCCTCGCGGCTCGGCCCCGACCCAGGTCCTGGCAGTGACCAAATCGCCCGCATGCGCCGGGCGCAAATAATCGATCTCGTGCCTCACCACGACCCAATGATAGATTTGCTTCAGATCGTCGGGCGCAACCTCGTCCCAGTGCGCCACGGCCACCTGCTGGATCCACTGCACCCAGACCGCATTGTTGACGTGGCCGAGCTCGTCGATGTGCTCCGGTCCGGCAGCCAGCTCCATCTCGAAGACCCTCGTCCTCACCTGCCTGTCTCGGTGAGGATAAAACCGTATGTCTCCGCCACCTCGTGCAGCTTGTCCCACCGACCCGACTTGCCGCCGTGACCCGCGCCCATGTTGATCTTCAAGAGAAGCAGGTCGGTTCCTGTCTTCGTCGCTCGAAGCTTTGCCGCCCACTTCGCCGGCTCCCAGTAGGTTACGCGAGGGTCGGTGAGCCCGCCGGTGATCAGCATCGGCGGATAGTGCTGCGCTCTTACATTGTCGTAGGGCGAGTAGCTGCGGATGTAGCCGAAGGCCTTCTCGTCCAAAATCGGATTGCCCCATTCGGGCCATTCGCCCGGCGTCAGGGGAAGCGTGTCGTCGAGCATGGTATTGAGCACGTCGACGAAGGGGACGTCCGCGACAGCGGCCCCCCAGAGCTCCGGATTTGAATTGACGACTGCGCCCATCAGCTCGCCGCCGGCGGAGCCTCCGTTGATCGCGATCCGTCGAGGCCGACTGAAGTTTTTCGCGATCAGACCTTTGGCGACGTCCGCGAAATCGTTGAACGTATTCGTCCGCTTGGCCAGCTTTCCATCGAGAAACCACTTGTAGCCAAGATCGTCTCCGCCGCGGATGTGCGCGATGGCGCAGGCCCAGCCGCGGTCAAGCAGGCTGATCCGGTTCGAGTTGAATGCCGGCGGTATCGCAATCCCGTACGCGCCATAGGCATAAAGGAAGAGCCTGCCCTCGCCATTCTTCTCAAATCCGCGCTTGTAGACGATCGAGACGGGCACCTTGGCGCCGTCGCGGGCTTCGATGGTCAAGCGTTCCGTTACATATTGCGATGCGTCGTAGCCGCTCGGAATTTCCTGGACCTTGAGGACCTGAAGTTCGCCTCTGTTCGGATCATAGTCGTAGGTGGTGGTCGGGGTGACCATCGAGGTGTAGCCGAGCCGGTACGCTGCAGGAGCGAACTCACGATTGCCCATGAAGAAGGCACTATAGCTGGCCTCCTTGAACGGAATCTGGGTTTCCTCGCCCGCATAGGTCCGCAGCGAGAGCTGGTCGAGCCCGTCGACCCGGCTGCTGACTGCGAGATGGTCGCGATAGGAGGTGATTGCGGTCAGATAGACGCGGTCGGATCCTTCGAGCACGGTCCGCCATTCTTCGGGGTTCGACAATTCTGCCTCGGCGAGCCGGAAGTTCACATGATCATCGTTGGTGTGGATCCAGAGTTTCCCGTGCGCCGCGTCGACATGATATTCCCGGCCCGGCCTTCGGCGTGAGATAAGGGTCAGAGGCTCGGAGGGATCGTCGGCCGAGACGAACCGCACCTCGCTCGTTGCATTGTCGCCGGTCGAAACCAGGATCAGGCTTCTGTCCTGGGTCCTGGCTATGCCGACCGAGAAGCCGAGCTCTTCCTTTTCTTCGTAGAGCGTGATGTCCTCGTCCGCAGAAGTGCCGAGCCGATGATAACGCGCACGGTAGCTTCGCCAGTGTTCGTTGACCTCGGTGAAAACGATACCGGCGCTATCGCTCGTCCAGACAGGCTGGCCGATTCCGACTGTCGTTACGGTTTCAGTGTCCTTGCCGGTGCCAAGATCGCGAATCCGCAGCTGAAACCGCTCCGACCCGTCATAATCGGCGAGCGTCGCAAGAAGCTTGCCGTCGGGACTGACCTCGAGTGCGCCCAGGCGGAAATAATGACCGCCATGAGCCTCGGACGGCTCGTCGAAGATCAGCTCGTCCTCGCCGCCCTCGAGCGGCTTGCGATACCAGCTCCGATATTGGGCGCCCGGCTTGAATGCCCACCAATAGAGATGGTCGCCGTCACGGATCGGGACCGAGCTGTCGTCCTCCTTGATCCGGCCCTTCATCTCCTCGAACAGCTGCTCGATCAGCTCCTTGTGCTGGGCGGCCCAGGTTTCGAAATACGCGTTTTCGGCATGCAGATAGGCAAGAACGTCGGGGTCATCGACCTCGGGATATTTGGAGTCGCGGAGCCAGTGCCACGGGTCCTCGATGGTGACGCCATGGCGCTCGTAGTTATACGGGCGCTGCTCGGCGGTCGGCGGCTGCGGAAGGTCTGGGGACTTGTTCATGGCGTGTCCTCAACCAAGATGATCACCGTGCGTCCAGTCTAAAAGCGCGCTAGAGGAGACGCCATGTCGACCTATGCAGACCGCCTCAAAGCCCTACGCGAGCAACTCAAGGCCGAGAAGCTCGATGGTTTCGTCGTCCCGCTCACCGACGAGCATATGAGCGAATATGTCGGGAGCTACGCCCAGCGCCTCGCCTGGCTGACCGGTTTCCAGGGCTCCGCCGGATCCGCGGTCGTACTTCCGGAGGAAGCAGCGATCTTCGTCGATGGCCGCTACACCCTCCAGGTCCGCCAGCAGGTCAGCCCGACCGAGTGGAGCTACCAGTCGGTTCCGGAGACGAGCACGACGCAGTGGCTCGAGGAGCATGCGCCAGAGGGCGCGCGAATCGGCTACGACCCGTGGCTGCACACGCGTGACTGGGTGAAGAAGGCGAAGGAAGCGCTTGCCAGCCGCGGTGCCGAGCTGGTGCCGGTCGAACGCAATCCGATCGACGAGATCTGGAAGGACCGGCCGGAAGCCTCCAAGGCGCACCTCGTCGTCCAGTCCGACCAGCATGCGGGAAAGTCGGCAGCCGAAAAGCGAACCGAGATCGGCGACTGGCTTGCCAAGCACCATGCCGATGCGGCGGTCCTGTCGGCACTCGATTCAATCGCCTGGGCCTTCAACATCCGCGGAAAGGATGTGACTCACACGCCCGTCGCCCTCGCTTATGCGATCGTCCATTCCGACAGTACTGCCGACCTGTTTGTGGCGGAAGAGAAGATCGGGCCGGAAGTGCGGCAGCATCTTGGGAACGGAGTCCGGCTGCACGAACGCTCGCAGTTCGAGTCCGCGCTGTCCAAGCTCAAGGGCAAGACTATCGTCGTCGATCCGGAACGGGCGGTTGCCGCGATCTTCGAAGCGCTGGAGAAGGCGCCCGCCAAGATCCTTGCGCTGCGCGATCCGACGATCCTCCCCAAGGCTTTGAAAAATCCGGCCGAGATTGCCGGCCAGAAAGCGGCTCAGACCCGCGATGGTACCGCGATCGTCCGCTTTCTCCATTGGATCGACGAGGAAGCGCCCAAGGGTGAGGTGGATGAGCTGATCGCCTCCGACAGGCTCGAGTCGCTTCGCCGCGAGAGCTCGGACCTTCGCGATCTCTCGTTCGACAGCATTTCGGGCGCCGGTCCCAATGGCGCGATCGTTCATTACAAGTCGAGCAAGAAGACCAATCGCAAGCTCGAAAAGGGGACGCTCTATTTGATCGATTCGGGCGGCCAGTATGTCGATGGTACGACCGACATCACCCGCACCGTCCCGATCGGCGAGCCGAGCGATGAAATGCGCGATCGCTTCACAAGGGTGCTCAAGGGACATATCGCGATCGCCGCCGCGGTCTTTCCAAAGGGAACCCGCGGAAGTCAGCTCGACAGCTTCGCCAGGCGTCCTCTTTGGGAAGCGGGCCTCGATTACGCACACGGGACCGGCCACGGGGTCGGCAGCTTTCTCGCGGTGCACGAGGGGCCGCAACGCATATCGCCGGTGGGCAGTGCTCAGGCCGGCGGCGACGAGCCTCTCCAGGCCGGTATGATCATTTCCAATGAGCCCGGCTATTACAAGACCGGTGAGTACGGCATCCGCATCGAAAATCTCGTGTTGGTCGTTAAGCGCGAGATCGACGGCGCCGAAAAGGAGATGCTCGGGTTTGAGACCCTGACCTTCGCGCCAATCGACCGGCGGCTGATTGATGCGCAAATGCTCGATCCCGAGGAGCTGGTCTGGCTCAACTGCTATCATGCGCATGTGCTCGCAAAGATCGGTCCGACCCTGTCGGGAAGCGATCTCGAGTGGCTACGCATGGCCTGCGCTCCGATCGAGGCCTAATGATGGACGGCAAGTCGCTCTACGATTTCCCGATCCATCTCGGCCTTGGCGCCAAGGCCATTTCGGAGCCGCAATTCAGCGGCTTCGAATGGTACGAGCATTATGGCGAGCGCCATGCCGACGATCTCGATGAAGGTCGCCTCGTCAGCCTTTTCCGCTTCGAACAGAGCTGGAACAGCTGGGAAGTTCACCCCGCGGGCGACGAGGTCGTCTGCTGTCTTCAGGGACATATGACGCTCCACCAGGAGCGGCCCGACGGCTCGAGGGAGAGCCATGAGCTGGGTCCTGGCGACTATGCGATCAATCCGCGCGGCACCTGGCACACCGCGGACGCGGAGGAGCCGGTGGTGGCTTTGTTCATCACGGCCGGAAAGGGAACGACAAACCGTCCTCGCTGAGAATCGCGACAGAAAATCTTAAATTCCCGTCACAATGAATTAATTGCGAGTTTAATTCATTGACGATAAAGAGAAAACACGGAGATGATTCGTGATTATCGGACTTCAACTCGTGCTCGCCATTGTCCTGCTCGGCGCCGTCATTTGGGTCGGCGACGCCGTTGCGGGTGGAATTGAAAGCGCGCTCGGCGAAAAACCGATGAGGGACCGCGACGCATAGCTCCCGTGCGCGATCAGCCTTCGTTCTCGTCTTTCTTCTCTCCGGTACCGATCTTTCGCAACTGCGCTTTACGCCGCTTTAGGTTCTCGCGAAGCGCTGCCGCGAGGCGCTCGTCCCGATCCTTGTCTTTGCCAGTCATATGAGCCACATGGCGGGCGCGCTGCGGGCCCGCAAGCGGGTTGACGCGCGTGGGGGCCGCCTTCATAGGCGCGCCTCTCTCGGACAAAGTGCTGCCGTAGCTCAGTGGTAGAGCGCATCCTTGGTAAGGCTGAGGTCGTGAGTTCAATCCTCACCGGCAGCACCATTTGTTTTCGGTGGCTTGGCGGCTGTTTTGGCGGACTGCTACTTCGACCTTTTATGCCGCCGACGCTTTCTCGAATTCCCGCTCCGCTTCAATGAGACTGTCGCCGTTCCACAGCCCCAGATTGTCCTTCCTCACTGCGTAGCCGACGCCCATTAGCGGGTTGGTCGTTTCAACGAGGACGAGCCGGCCGCGCCGTTTCAGGATTCGCTGTGTGCCTGGTGCCACTTGATTAGCTCCGATGGTGCCGATGGCCCCCGAGGACCTTATCGAACCGGTGGATGGAAAGCGCAATTGTCGGCTACCCGCTGAAGGACCACGCTGACGCGCCTAGCCAACAGAGGGCTGGCAAGCTTGGAAATCGCACGTTAGCGCATTTCGATGCGCTATTTCTCAGACAATGCCGCACCGGCGCACCCCAAGGTCCTCGAGGCGATCGCGGCCGCAAACCAGCTCGACACGGCCTACGATGGTGATGAATGGAGCCGGCGCCTCGACGGTGCCTTCTCCGACCTGTTCGAAACCAACGTCAAAGCCTTCTGGGTGACCAGCGGGACTGCGGCCAATTGCCTCGCACTCGCCGCGCTTTGTCCGCCCTATCGCGCAATTCTCTGCCACAGGGACGCGCACATCGAAGTCGATGAGGCTGGCGCACCGGGCTTTTTCACCGGCGGCGCGAAATTGGTGCTTCTCGACGGCGAGGGCGCAAAGGTGACGACAGGGGCGATCGCGGACGCTTGCAGCGCAATCCGCAACGATGTCCACCAGGTCCAGCCGGCCGCGATTTCGATCACCAATGCGACCGAATATGGCCTAGTCTATCGCGCCTCGGAGGTCGCTCCGATCGGCGAGATGGCAAAGGAGCTAGGCCTTGCTCTGCACATGGATGGGGCGCGCCTTGCAAATGCCGTCGTTTCAGCCGGCGAGAGCTTGGCCGATCTCACCTGGCGAAGCGGGGTCGACGCCCTGTCGTTCGGCTTCGTCAAGAATGGCGGCCTCAACGCCGAGGCGCTTATCCTGTTCAGAACCGAGCTTGCGGATGAAATCGCAGTTCGCCGGAAACGCGCCGGGCATCTTCTGTCGAAGGGCCGAGTTCTTGCCGCGCAGCTGCTCGCGATGATCGATGGGGACCTGTGGCTCGAAAATGCGAGGGCCTCGAACGCTGCGGCCCAGGCGCTTGCTAAATCAGCTTCGGATCGGCTCGTCTATCCCGTCGAGGCCAATGAGGTCTTCCTCAAGGTGACGATGGATGAGGCTGCGAGGCTTCGCTCGATGGGATTCGATTTCTACGATTGGGGTCCGGGCGAGATCAGACTGGTGACGAGCTGGGATCAAGAGAGCGCAGCAATCGGGAGCCTCGCCGCGGCCATCGCAGGCCTCTGAGCCATGAGCATAAACTCAACTTATCGTACCCGCCGCGCGATTCATTGGCGAACCCTGCGCCGGCCAGCTTAGTCTCGGGTGGTGAAACCGCGCCCCAATCTTGGAGATGGCGAACTGCACGCCGCACCTCGCCGGCACGCGTCAAGCGGCGTCGTTCTTCCGTTCGTGATCTTCACTGCGATCTGGGGCTCGACCTGGATCGTCATCCGCGGACAACTCGGAAGCGTCCCTCCCGAATGGTCGGTCGCTTACCGGTTCCTGATCGCGGCGGTTGCCATGGCTGCGCTTGCCAGGTGGAAGGGCGAAGGACTCCGCCTCGGAAGGAAGGCACTCCCGGCCGCGATCTTCCTTGGTTTTGCCCAATTCTGCGTCAATTTCGATGCGGTCTACCTTGCCGAGCGCCACATTACCTCGGGCGTCGTTGCCACCGTCTTTGCACTCCTCCTGATCCCCAGCACATTGCTCGCCTGGGCGTTCCTCGGTCAGCGGCCGACCACGAGATTCGTATGGAGTTCATTGATCGCCGTTTCGGGTATCGCGCTTCTTTTCGTCCACGAGCTTCAGGAGCACGCATCGAGTGTCCGCCAGGTGGCCTCCGGCATTGGTCTGACCTTCTTTGGAATGCTTGGAGCCTCGAGCGCCAACGTAGCGCAGGCGCGGCCCGAATTCCGACGCTTTCCCTTGTTCGCGCTGCTCGCCTGGTCGATGGCCGCAGGCGCCGCGATCGACGGGGTCATCGCATTCGTCACGACGGGACCGCCGGTGCTCGATCCACGGCCCGTTTATTGGGCGGGACTCTTCTATCTCGCGCTCGCCGCCTCGGTCCTGACCTTCAGCCTCTACTATCCCGTCATCCGAAAGATCGGCCCCGCCAAGACCGCCTATTCGAGCGTTATCGTTCCGATCATTGCGATGGGCTTTTCGACCTGGCTTGAACATTATCGCTGGACTCCGCTCGCGATCGCCGGCGCGCTTCTCGCTCTGGGCGGCATGGCAGGTGCGCTCAGCCGCAACCGAACACAGGTGTCGGCTCCAGACGCGGCTTGAAGCGTTTGAGGGCATCATGCCCTCGAACGTCATTCGGCGATTTGCATATTGTCCCGACAGTGGCGAGCTGTGGATCGAGTTCACGACCGGCCGCCGATATGTCTATTCCGACGTCCCGCCCGAGGTCGCCAACACCTTCCGCTCGGCCTTCGCCAAGGGCATCTATTTCAATAGCCGGATCCGCGACTGCTACCGGCATCGCGAGGTCGCCCACGACCGGCAAAATCGCGAGGCAACTCATTCTTAAACCGTCGGGCTTACAATCGGCGCATGATCCCGATGCGCACCAGTACGGTCTTCAAGAGCCGCTGGATGGCCCTGCTGTGGGCCGCCGGGATCATCTGGTTCGCCTATGATTTCGCCGGCTCGCAGTCGCAGGACACGAATGCGTCGGATAATACACAGCAGGCGACCGACGGGAGCGGAACGCCGGTCACCAGCGACGACACGAAGAAGCTCGCCCAGGAACTGAACAGCTTCTAGCCGGCCCTATCCCATTCGATCCGCTCGATGTGCCAGCGCCGCTGCGCCTCGGTCGAGCCGGGCACATCGTTCACTCTCCTGAGGATTATGTTGGCCGGGCGGCGAAAGCCCGCGCCATGAAAGACGACCGGTACGCTCGTATAGATCGAACCGGCCGCTCCTTCGGTTTCGCCGAGAGTAACGATCTCCAGGCGGACCTGAGAACGATCGAGCTGTCTTGCGAAATCAGCCGCAGCGGCGGGATCACTCCACAGGCCCGCTGCCTCGGCAAACCGCTCCTGCTCGATCAGCGCTCCGTAGCGCTGCACGACCTCTCCGGCGGCCTCGACGCTCTTGGGACCGATCGCGCCCTTGGGCTCGGAAAGGCTCGGCCGATTCTCCAGGTCGGGCGGTCCGCCAGGCGAAACGGGGCTCTTGACGGCAGGCGGCGCGCTTGGCGCGGGAAGTACGGGCGCTGTCGAATTGTTGAGTGGCTGCTGAGGCCGATGCTGAGGACCGCACGAAGCAAGCGCGATCAGCCCGAGGCCAAGGTGTGAATGGAACTTCATGGACTTGTTTCCTCGCCGGAACCCGTCCCGCGGCGGTTCGTTCGTTTCGCCAACATAACAGGGTAGAACAGGGAGAGTTTCCATGGCCGACGACGACGATCGCGACGATGTGGAGCGCGAACATACGACCGTGGTCGAAACGGGAAACGGCGGTGGCGGCGGCGGAGTGCTTGCAGTCGTCATCCTCGTCATCGTCGTCCTGGTGCTGCTATACGTCTTCCGGGCCGATCTCGGCCTTGGCGGTCACGGGACCAACATCAGTGTTCCCAACAAGATCGACATCAACGTCAATCACTAGCTGACGACAGGCCGGGCGGGTAGCGAGTCCCCGCCCAGGCGCGGGCGCGGCGCTTTGATGCGCCGCGCCCGTTTGTTTTTGTAAGACTAAGTCACTAACCGCTCAGCGGGATGAGCGACGCGCTCCAATACATGGCCGGTTTTGGCAGCCATTTCGAAAGCGAGGCGGCCTCGGGCGCCCTCCCGAAGGGCCGCAACTCGCCGCAGCGCCCCGCTTACGGTCTCTACACGGAGCAGCTGTCGGGCAGCAGTTTCACCTCGCCGCGCCATGAGAATCGTCGCTCATGGCTATACAGGATGCGACCCACGGCCGACCATCGGCCGTTCGTCCGTTATGATGGTGCGCCGCTGCTTGGGGCGCCGCCTTCGAGAGAAGCGCTTGCACCCAACCGGCTCCGCTGGGATCCGCCGCAGCTGCCCGAGGGCAAGGACTTCGTCGACGGGATCGCCACCATGCTGCATGCTCGCGAGCCCGACGAGCTCGAAGGCTGCGCCGTTCACGTCTACCGCGCGACGAAGAGCATGGCGGGGCGAGTCTTCGCCGATGCCGACGGCGAGCTTGTCATCGTTCCGCAGCAGGGGAGCATCGAGCTCCAGACCGAGCTTGGCCGGCTGGACGTCGCTCCTGGAAGCATTGCAGTCGTTCCAAGGGGAATGAAATTCCGCGTGCAGCTGCTTAGCGACGAAGCCCGGGGCTACGTCGCCGAGAATTACGGGCCCCCCTTGCGTCTCCCCGAGCTCGGGCCGATCGGCTCGAATGGCCTTGCAAATCCCCGCGACTTCGAAACGCCAGTCGCCTGGTTCGAAGACAGCGACCAGCCGACCGAAGTTGTGCAAAAGTGCCTCGGCCATTTGTGGACTACAACGCTCGATCATTCGCCGCTGGATGTCGTCGCCTGGCACGGCAATTACGCGCCTTACCGCTACGACCTGTCGCGCTTCAACGTCATCGGGACCATAAGCTTCGATCACCCCGATCCCTCGATATTCACCGTGCTGACGAGCCCGAGCAACGTTCCTGGCCGCGCCAATGCCGACTTCGTGATCTTTCCGCCGCGCTGGATGGTCGCCGAAGATACCTTCCGCCCTCCCTGGTTCCATCGCAATGTGATGAGCGAAGCCATGGGCCTGATCGCCGGAGCCTATGACGCGAAGGCAGAAGGCTTCGCTCCGGGCGGTCTTTCGCTCCACAACCTGATGAGCGGGCACGGTCCCGACGTCGAAAGCTGGCGCAAGGCGAGCGAGACCGAGCTCAAGCCTTCGAAGATCGAAGGGACGATGGCCTTCATGGTCGAGACCTGCTGGCCATATATGCCGACGGCCTATGCGCTCGAACACGCCCAGCATGATTATGACGCCGCCTGGGCCGGTTTCCCTAAGGCAAAGGTGCCATGAGCGATTCCAACGAGACGAACGACCCGGAGCTTACTAGCTGGGTCGAGACCGCGCAGGGCAGCGACTTTCCGATCCAGAACCTCCCGCTCGGGATTTTCTCGGTCGGTCAACGACGCCGCCATCCGGGGGTCGCCATCGGCGATTATGTGCTCGATCTCTTGGGGATCTCGGACCTTCTCGACGAGGAGTGGCGCAGCGACCTTTCGCAGCCGGTCCTCAACGGATGGCTCGCCCGCGGTCACGAGGCGCAGGACGAGCTTCGCCGAAGGCTGTTCGAGATCCTCTCGGACGAGCGCTACCGCGACGACGTCGAACCCGAACTGATCGGCCAGACCGAGGTCAGGATGCACCTTCCGTGCCTCGTCGGGGACTACACCGATTTCTACGTCGGAATTCACCACGCAACGAACGTCGGCAAGCAGTTCCGTCCCGACAATCCGCTGCTTCCCAACTATAAATATGTGCCGATCGGCTATCACGGCCGGGCAAGCTCGGTGAGAGTTTCAGGAGAGCCGGTGTTCCGGCCGAACGGCCAGCGCAAGGCTTTTGATGGTGACGCGCCTGAATATGGGCCGAGCAATCGGCTGGACTATGAGCTTGAGCTCGGACTGTGGATCGGAATGGGTAACGAACTTGGTTCGCCCATCCCAATCGGCGAAGCGACCCATCACATCGCGGGCTATTGCCTCCTCAATGACTGGTCGGCGCGTGATATTCAGGCCTGGGAGTACCAGCCGCTCGGGCCGTTTCTCGCCAAGAATTTCCTGACCAGCGTCAGCCCGTGGATCGTCGGCCCTCAGGCGCTCGCTCCATTCAGAAGGCCAATGGCGCCCCGCCCTCCGGGCGACCCGTCGCCTTTGGCTTATCTCGACGATGCAGCCGACCGGGCGAGGGGCACCTTCGCGATTGAGCTCGAAGCCATTCTTACGACCGAACAGATGCGCCGCGACGGCCTTCCGGCGCACATTCTCTCGCGAGGGTCGGCGGAGGCCGCGATGTATTGGAGTCCATCGCAGATTGTCGCCCACCACACATCGAACGGCTGCAACCTCGAGCCGGGCGACCTGATCGGCACCGGAACGCTTTCGACCGATAGCGATGGAGGTCTTGGCTCACTTCTCGAGATAAGCCGCGGCGGCAAGCAGCCTATCGAGCTCGCAACGGGCGAGACCCGAAGCTTCCTCGAAAATGGCGACGAGGTCGTCCTTCGCGCCTGGTGCGAAGGCGAAGGCACGGTGCGGATCGGTCTTGGCGAGTGCGTGGGCCGCGTCGCCGCCCCCTAGAGAAGCCCCAGATTCTCGCCCATCAGTCTTGTCATCTGGTAGAGCCGCTCGAGCTGCGGCGTCGGAACGCCAACGCGCGCCGCAATCTCGATCGGCGCTCCCAGAAGTGCCTCCAGCTCAATCGTCCGCCCGGCTTCGACGTCCTGCAGCATCGATGACTTGAAGGCGCCAAGGCGGGCGGTCACAGCCATTCGGTCCTCCGCCGTCTCGTCGATCGGGCAGCCGATCCTTGCCCCGAGCACCGCGAGCTCGTCCATGACCTCAGTCATCAGGGCACGGATAGCATCCTGGTCGAGCAGCCTGTCGGCAGTCGAGCGGGTCAGCGCCGACATCGGGTTGAGCGTCGCATTGCCCCATAATTTGTACCAGATCGCGGCGCGGATATCGTCGCTCGCTTCGCACCGGATCCCGGCATTTTCGAACAAGGTGCAGAGCTGGTCGACGCGCTTGCTCGCCCCGCCCGCAGGCTCGCCGAGGATCAGCTTGTCCGCATGCTTGACGATGACATGGTTGGGCGCGGTCCTGAAGCAGCTCGCATGGACAACGCACCCGGCAACCTGTTCGATGGACAAGGCATCCGCGATCGCAAGCTCGGGATCCACCGACCAGAGCGGATCGTCGGTGAACCACCAGGGTACCCCGTTCAGCATCGGAACAATCTGCGTTTCGGGGCCGACAAGCGCCTGAAGGCTTTGGGCAATCTGCGGCAGCGTCGGCGCCTTGACCGCGAGCACCACCAGATCCTGTATTCCGAAGGCCGAAGGATCATCTGCCGTCGCCGCCGCAACGCAGCGCGTGTCACCCATGTCGGTGAGCAGCAGCCCCTCCGTATCGATCGCCGAGCGGGTGTCGCCGCGCGCCACCAGCGAAACATCATGTCCGGCAAGGGCGAGCCTTGCTCCGATCCAGCCGCCGATCGCGCCCGCGCCCACGATGCAAATGTTCATGGCGCCGCGGATGGGCTAGAAAGCGGTTCCTGGGCAAGGGGGAGTGAATGCTGTTCCGTCAGCTGTTCGAGCCGCAATCGTCGGCTTACACCTATCTGATTGGATGCGAGGGCAGCCGCGAGGCCGTGCTGATCGATCCCGTCCTCGAGACCGTCGAGCGAGACCTCAAGCTTTTGCATGAGCTCCAGCTGACCCTCAAATACACCATCGAAACTCACATCCACGCCGATCATGTGACCGGCGGCGCGCGCCTCAGGGAGTGTACCGCGTGCAGATGTGCGGCACCCCAAAAGAGCGGTGCTTCGCATGTCGACCTGCCGGTGAGGGAAGGGGAGGCGATCCACGTTGGAAGCCTCGAACTGCAACCGCTCTATACTCCGGGCCACACCGACGACCACCACAGCTATTTCCTGGAAAGCGGCAATGGCGGCCGTGTGTTCACAGGCGATGCGCTGCTGATCGATGGCTGCGGCCGAACCGATTTTCAGAACGGCGATGCGGCGACCCTTTATCGCTCGGTGCATGAGAAGATTTTCAGTCTCACCGGCGACACGCTCGTCTACCCCGGTCACGACTACCAGCAGCGGCACGTCAGCAGCGTCGACCAGGAGCGCCAGCGCAACCCTCGCCTTGGTGGTGGCAAGAGCCTCGATGAATTCGTCGCAATCATGGCCGGGCTGAACCTGCCACGGCCCAAGAAGATGGACGTCGCTGTTCCTGCAAATCGGGAGTGCGGGCAGGTCCATTAGCGCCAAAGCCGATTTGACCCATTGGGCAGCGCGTGGCACCGGCGCTCGAATGGCCGACGAACCTCGCTCGAAAGGGAAGCCTCAAAGGAGTTGGGGTGGGCGCTTCGGGACGAAGCCTGCAGAGCTCATGACCCGCATCAATGCCTCGATCGGCTTCGACAAGAAGCTGTGGCGGGAAGATGTTGCGGCTTCCAGGGCGCATGCGGCGATGCTTCGCGACCAGGGCATCGTCAGCGAGGAGGACGCCGCGGCGATCCTCGAAGGACTGGACCTGATCGCCGCCGAATTTGAGCGCGAGGGAGTGCCCGAGCAGATTGAGCTCGAGGACATTCATACGAGCGTGGAAAATCGGCTCGGCGAGCTGATCGGCGCCGCCGCGGGACGGCTTCACACCGCACGCTCGCGCAACGACCAGGTCGCAACCGACTTCCGGCTGTGGGTTCGCAACGCATGCGACGAGGCAAATGATGCGATCCGCAACCTGCAGCGGGTTCTGGTTGGCCGTGCGGAAGATGAGGCCGAAACAGTGATGCCCGGTTTCACTCACCTTCAGGTCGCCCAACCAGTCACTCTGGGCCATCATTTGATGGCCTATTACGAGATGCTCCGCCGCGATTCGTCGCGCTTCGCGGATGCCCGCGCCAGAATGAATGAAAGTCCGCTGGGCGCCGCCGCGCTCGCAGGCACAAGTTTTCCCATAGACCGGCACTCTCTCGCCGACGCGCTCGGGTTCGAAAAGCCTACCTCCAACAGCCTCGACAGCGTTTCCGATCGCGACTTCGCGCTCGATTATCTCGCTTCGGCCGCCCAGTGCAGCCTCCATTTGTCGAGGCTTGCCGAGGAGCTGATCATATGGGCGAGCGCACCGTTCGGCTTCGTCCGGCTCTCCGATGAATTCTCGACCGGCTCATCGATCATGCCGCAAAAGCGCAATCCCGACGCGGCCGAGCTGGTCCGCGGACACAGCGGCCGGATCCTTGGCGACCTCACCTCGCTCATGGTGACGATGAAGGGGCTACCCCTCGCTTATTCGAAGGACATGCAGGACGACAAGGAGCCGGTCTTCGAGGCGCACGATCTCACGATGCTTTCGCTCCACGCGCTCGCCGGCATGGTCGAAACCATCGAGTTCGTGCGCGAGCGCATGGAGGCCGCTGCAGCGCAGGGTTTCTCGACGGCGACCGATCTTGCCGACTGGCTGGTGCGCGAGGCCGACGTGCCGTTCCGCGAGGCGCACCACATTACGGGGCGTGCGGTAAAGGTCGCCGAGGAGCGCGGGTGCGATCTTGCCGACCTGCCCCTCGAAGCGCTCCGCAAGATCGATCCGCGCATCGACCAGCGCGTGTTTGGCGTACTCAGCGTCGATGCATCGGTGCGCAGCCGAGCAAGCTACGGGGGTACGGCCCCTGCCCGAGTGCGCGAACAGATCGCCGCCGCTAAGGAAACATTGGGTCTATAGAAGCTAGGACCGTTTGCGAGCCCGCTGCGCGAGCGTCCTTAGCCGAAGTGCGTTGAGGCGAATGAAGCCTGCCGCGTCGCGGTGGTCGTAGCTGCCACTGCCTTCTTCGAACGTGACGAGGTCCTGATCGTAGAGCGATTGATCGCTCTCGCGCCCGATCACGACTGCATTGCCCTTGTAGAGCTTCATCGTCACTTTGCCGCTCACATGCTCCTGGCTCTTGTCGATCGCAGCCTGGAGCATTTCGCGTTCGGGCGAGAACCAGAAGCCGTTGTAGATGAGCTCGGCATAGCGCGGCATCAGCTCGTCCTTGAGGTGCATTGCACCGCCATCGAGAGTGATGCTCTCGATTGCGCGATGCGCCGCCAAAAGGATGGTACCGCCTGGCGTCTCGTAGACCCCGCGCGACTTCATCCCGACGAACCGGTTCTCGACGAGATCGAGGCGGCCGATGCCATTGTCGTGGCCGAGCTGGTTCAGCTTTGTCAGCAAAGCCGCAGGAGACAGGCGCTGGCCGTCGATTGCGATCGGATCGCCATGGTCAAAATCGATCGTGACGTGGGCCGGCTTGTCGGGCGCATCTTCAGGCGAGATGGTGCGCTGGTGGACATATTCGGGGGCGTCCGCGGCCGGGTCCTCGAGGACTTTTCCTTCCGACGATGAGTGAAGGAGGTTCGCGTCGATCGAGAATGGTGCTTCGCCGCGCTTGTCCTTGGTGATCGGAATCTGATGCTTCTCGGCGAAGTCGAAGAGTGCCTCGCGGCTTGCGAAGCTCCATTCGCGCCACGGCGCAATAATCCTGATATCGGGCTCGAGCGCGTAATAGCCGAGCTCGAAGCGGACCTGGTCGTTGCCCTTGCCAGTCGCACCGTGACAGACGGCGTCTGCTCCGACCTTCCGGGCAATCTCGATCTGACGCTTGGCGATCAACGGCCGGGCGATCGACGTACCGAGGAGATATTGTCCCTCATAGACGGTGTTCGCCCGGAACATCGGGAAGACGAAATCGCGGACGAACTCCTCGCGCAGATCCTCGATGAAGATGTTTTCCGGCCTGACGCCAAGCATCTCGGCCTTGCGCCGCGCCGGCTCGACCTCCTCGCCCTGGCCAAGGTCAGCCGTGAAGGTCACGACCTCCGCGTCATATTCGGTCTGCAGCCATTTGAGGATGATCGACGTGTCGAGCCCGCCTGAATAAGCGAGCACCACCTTCATTTTTTTGTTCGTCATTGTCCCGTTCTTAACTTCACAAAAGTCCAAGCGACGATAGGCCCGAGCAAGCCCCGCTCAGGCCGCCGACGCCGTTTCCCTGAATTTCCCAGCCCGATCCTCATTTTGCCCGGGCGCCCAAGCATCTGAATCGACACCGAGGAGCCAAAGCATCGCTCCGCGCGCCGTGTGCATCCTGTTCCGCGCCTGCCGCCAGACGGCGGAGCGTGGCCCGTCGATGACCGGAGCCGTCACTTCCTCGCCGCGACGCGCCGGCAGGCAGTGCATGAACCACGCGTTGGGCGCTCTTGCCATCAGAGCCTCGTCGACTTGGTAGGGTTCGAATGCGTCTCGCCGCTCATCGCTGTCCTCGCCGCCCATCGAAACCCAAACGTCGGTATAGACGATGTCGGCTCCTTCGACCGCTTCGTGAGGGTCGACAATCGAGCCCTCGAGGCCGTGGCCCGGCGGGCTGGCGATGACGAATTGAGCGCCGGCGAGCGCGCAGCCCTCGGCGAGCGATCGCGACACGTTGTTGCCTTCGCCGATGAAGGCGATCCTCGCACCCTCGAGGCGGCCGAGGAGCTGCTTGACCGTCAGAAGGTCGGCCAGCGCCTGCAACGGATGATCGGTTGAAGAGAGCATATTGAGGACAGGTGCGGCATTCACCGCCGCCATTTCCTCAAGGAGCGAGTGTTCAAATACCCGGGCGGCGATGATCGAATGATAGCAGGCGAGGGTGCGCGTCACGTCGGCAACGCTCTCGCGGCTGCCGATGCCGAGCTCGGAGGGCTGAATGTACAACGGGTGGCCCCCCAGTTGAGAGGCCGCAAGCTCCATCGAGTTGCGCGTTCGTGAGCTTGGCTTCTCGAAATAGAGGGCGACACCCTTGTTCTCGAGCAGTCGCGGCGCCCGCTTCTCCGATAGGGCAAGGATCGCGTTGAGGTCGGCGGCGGCAAGGTCCCGCACCGATAGCAAATGCTTCACCAGCTCTTCTCCTGGCGGATCATTGTTCCGACACCGTGGTCGGTAAGGAGTTCGATCAGGAGCGAGTGCGGCACGCGCCCATCGATGATGTGTGCGAAACGGACGCCCTGTTCGACCGCCTCGGCGCAGGCCCTCGATTTGGGGATCATGCCGTTGCTGACGAAGCTTGACGCCATCCGCGCCCGAAGCTCGGCGGCGGTGAGGCGCGGGATCAGGCTGTCTTCGTCCGTTACATCCTCGAGAAGGCCGGGAGCGGCTGTCAGATAGACGATCTTTTCCGCGCCCATCGCAACCGCGATCGCGCGCGCCGCTTCATCGGCGTTTACATTATAAGGCTGCCCTTCCAAAATCGTGCCGATCGTAGAAACGACCGGAGTGAGCCCATCATCGAGAAGCCGGTGAATGAGCTCGGCACGAACGTTGGTGACGTTGCCGACGAAGCCCAGCGCCGAATCGGCCGGGGTAACAGTGAGCAGCCCCGCATCCTCGCCGGACACCCCGACTGCAACAGGATCTTCGCCAGCCTGGCTGTTGATCGTTGCGACGAGGTCGCGATTGATCTTTCCGACCAGCACCATCCGCACGATGTCGAGCGTCTCGGCATCCGTGACCCGGAGCCCGTCCTTGAATTCTGGTTCCTTACCGACCCGCCGAAGCATGGCATCGACCTGAGGACCCCCGCCGTGAACGAGCACGCAGCGCACTCCGACGCTCCTTAAGAGAAGCACGTCCTGAGCGAGTGCGAGGTCGGACTTTCGGTCGATCGCCGCTCCGCCAAGCTTCACAACGACCGATTTGCCGGCGAACTGCCGGATGTAGGGCAGCGCTTCGACGAGCACGGTCGCGATTTCGGACGGCAGAAGGACGATCTTCATGATGTCTTGCTATTTTCTTTGATGTAGCCGGGACCAAGGTCGATCCCGATCATCCGGGCGCTGTCTTTTCCGGCGCCGAGATGGACCTCGATCGCAATCTCGTCGCCCATCATATGTTCGGCGAGCGCCTGGCCATCGTGCGGAACAGCAGTTCCGCCCTCGGCAACCGTGATTCCGCCATAGCTCACTCGCGAGCGGCCAACGTCGAGCGCGACCCCGCACGAGCCGGCGGCTGCGAGCAGCCGTCCCCAATAGGGATCACCGCCATACCAGCTGCACTTGACGAGATTGTTCTCCGCGATCGCCTTTGCCGCGATCTTCGCCTCATTGTCGTTCGCAGCGCCGGTGATGCTGAGCCGCGCGATCCTCGTCATTCCTTCGGCATCGCGTGCCATCTGCATCGTCAGCTCTTCGCACGCTGCGAGCACGGCATTGCCGAACTCTTCAGGGTCCGGCGCCCCGCGCTTGGCGGAGGAGAGCAGCATCGCCGTATCGTTGGTCGACATTGCCCCATCGACGTTGAGAGTGTTGAAGCTTGCGTCGGCGGAGCGGCGCAGGATCTCCTGAAGCGTCGAGCGCGGAACATCCGCGTCGGTTGTCAAAAAGGCGAGCATCGTCGCCATGTTGGGAGCGATCATTCCGCATCCCTTGGCCATTCCGCCAAGCGTAAAATTCGAGCCGCGGATGACGACCTGCTTCGCCCTGTGGTCGGTGGTCAATATCCCGCGGGCGGCGTCCTCGGCCCCGTCGACCGCGAGCCTGCCGGCGAGCTTTGGAGTTGCATTGAGGATCGGCTCCATCGGTAGCGGCGTTCCGATGATCCCGGTCGAGCAGACCAGAACGTCCGAGACGTCGATGTGGAGAGCGTGAGCGGCGGCAGCGGACATGACCCTGGCGTCGCGCATTCCCGCGGTGCCGGTACCGGCATTGGCATTTCCGGAATTGACGATGATCGCCGCTGCTCGGCCGCCGTTCATGCGCAGGGTCTCCCGGTCCAGTTCGACCGGGGGAGCGGCGAATTTATTCTGCGTGAACACCGCGGCGCAGGTGACCGGCCGCCGGTCCTGTGTCGCGATCATCGCCATGTCGAAGCGACGCCTCTTGATGCCGGCGTGGCATCCTGCGGCGACGAAGCCTTCGGCTGCAGTTACGCTCATGGGTAAACTCCGATTGCCGTCAGCCCGGCCGTTTCGTCGACGCCGAGCATCAGGTTTGCGCATTGGATCATCTGCCCGGCGGCGCCCTTGCCGAGATTGTCGATCGCCGAGAGGGCGAGAACTCGTCCCGTGCGTTCGTCATACCGGGCGGTCATCTGCACCCCGTTCGAGCCTGCGACCCACTTGGTTGCCGGCGGATCGTTGGTGACATGAACGAACGGCTCGCCCGAATAGGCGCTCCGAAGCGTTTCCAGGGGATCGCACGGAGCGACCGCCTCGCCGTAGCAAGTGGCGAAGATGCCTCTCGTCATCGGTGCGAGATGGGGCGTGAACAGCACGCTTGCAGCCAACGCCATTTCCATTTCGGCGGTGTGACGGTGGCTGAGCAGTCCATAAGCAGAAATGCTTCCGTCGACCGTCGAAAAGCCCGTCGTCTCTTTCGCCTCGCGCCCGGCGCCGCTCGCTCCGGAAGCTGCGTTGACGATGAGATTGTCGGCGAGGATGAGACCGGCCTTAACGAGCGGCTTCAATGCAAGGATCGCTGCCGTCGCATAGCAGCCTGCCGCAGCCACGGACCTCGCGCCGCGGATCGCCTCGCGATTGAGCTCGGGAATTCCGTAGACGAAGGAGGAGAGCAGCTCCGGCGCGCCATGCCTGTGCCCATACCAGCGCTCGTATGTGTCAGCGTCGTCGAGCCGGAAGTCGGCCCCTAGATCGATGAAGGGGATGCCGGTTCCAAGAATGGCAGAAGCGATTCTCTGACTGTGCCCGTGCGGCAGAGCGGCAAATACGGCATCGATGCCGCCAAGAGCGCCTTCCTCGAATTTTTCGATGCAAACGTCGGGATAAACCGAGGCAAGGTGCGGGTGAACCTCGCCGACCGACCGTCCGGCCTTGCTCTCGCCGAACAATCTTGTTGCCGTAAGTTCGGGATGGGCGGCAATCAGCCGCAGCAGCTCGCCGCCGACATAGCCCGAGGCTCCAAGGATGGCCGTCCGAATCATTGGGCCGCCCTATTCACTGTATTGCATATTTATGCAAGCACATGCATAAGAATGCGTATGAACGGACTGAAGGAAAGACGGCAGCAGGCGATCGCCGAGCTTATCCGCGGCTCCCCGCTCTCGAGCCAGGAAGAGCTCGGGGAGCGCCTCGGACGGCTCGGCTTTGCCGTCACCCAGGCGACGATCTCGCGCGACCTCGAGCAGATCGGTGCCGTGAAGGTGCGCCGCTCGGGGCGGCTCAGCTACGCGCTTCCGGACCAGATGCCGGCTGCCCCCGGGCGGCAGCTTGGAGCTGTGTTCCGCGATTTCGTGCGGTCGATCGACACGGCCGCGAACCTGGTCGTCATCAAGACTCCACCTGGCTCGGCGCACCTGATCGGGGTTGCGCTCGACCAATCCGGCCTTCCCGGAATCGTCGGAACGATCTGCGGCGATGATACGATATTCGTCGCGTGCGGTTCGACAAAGATCGCTGCGGAGCTTGCAACGAAGCTGAGATCGGGAAGCGGAAATCTTCAGTAGGTTCGGGTTCCCCTCGGACGCCGACCTCAGCGCCCTTTTTTTGCAATATGAGCTTCGCCGGGACGGTAGTTTGCGATTTTCATTCGTGCAGTTAAGTTCCCTTAGCGCCGGAGAAGGCGCCGAGGCTTGAGAACCTCGTCTTGGGAGAGCCGACCGGATCCAGATCTAAGGCCGGCCGGGTGGCCGCCGCGCATGTCCAGGCCGGTTTCGGCTAAAGGCGGCGGCGCATGTCCAAGCATGTTCTCAACACCCGGCTCACCGGTGCACTTCGCGAGGGAGATCGTGAATGCGCCGGGTCGATTGCGTCGAAGAAGAGTGCGCGAACAAGGATGGGCTGCCTCAGCGGCCCACGTTCAAGGCGGCGGCATGATGCTCGCTTCACGCGGGTCCGCATCGCCTCTGTCGTCTTCCAACGGGGCGGACCCGGACCCGTCCGCACGCCCTGCGCCCGACCGAGAAATGCACAGGCAGGTGCATGAGCTCTACCTTAGGCACTCGCCCGCTCTCGTCCGCCGACTGACCCGCAAGACAGGTTGCACGGAACTTGCCCGCGACCTTGCCAACGAGACATTCCTCAAGATCCTTGGCCTTGCCCCGGCAAAGTTCAGACTGATCGATCGCCCCCAGGCCTTTCTTTGGCGGATATCGGTCAACCTGCTTCACGACTGGGGCAGGGCGCGCGCGCTAACCGAGCGCGCGCGGCCGCTGCTCGAGGCTGACGATCAGGGATCGTTCGACCAGGTCACGGTCCTCGAATCGCGAGACAAGCTCCGGCGGCTCGAGCAGGCGATTGAAAGGCTGAGGCCCAGGACTCGTGAGATTTTCCTGGCGCACAGGATCAGGGGTCTGACTTATGCCGAGATCGCCGACGAGATTGGCCTCACGGTGAAGGGGGTCGAAAAGCAGATGAGCAAGGCCATTGCCAAGATAGACCACCTGTTTGATCGGGGCTGAGTGGTGGGATTGAGGGTGCCAAAGACGAGGGGAATGCTGCGCCGCGATGCTGCGGCGTGGCTGGCTCGCTTGCAGAGCCGCCGCGATCCCGAAATTGAACGGAAGTTTCGCCGCTGGCGCGATCGCGATCCGGCCCATGCCGAAGCTTTCGAGCGCGTGGCCGCGAGCTATCAGCAGGCAGGGCTGCTCCGTTACTCGGCACTGGCCTCGGTTCCCGCTGGTGCGCCTCGGCCGGCGAGCGCTCGAGCGCCGACCTATGCTTGGGCGGCGGCGGCAGCGCTGATCTTGCTCTTCTCGGCCGGAATTTATCTCGTTCTTGGGAGCGGACGTTGGACGAGCGGAACCGAAGCGGTGATGCTTTCGACGAGGATCGGAGAAATCAGGAGGATCAGCCTTTCCGACGGATCGAAAGTGACGCTCGATACGGCGACCAGCGTCGAAGTCGAGATCGGCCGCATGGGTCGAAGGGCGCTGGTCAAGGCCGGCCGAGCGCGCTTCGAGGTCGAAAAGGCCAAGCGGCCCTTCGTCATCCAAGCGGGTGATAGTTTTGCGACGGCGCAAGGCGCCGTGCTCGATGTCGAAAAATTCGGCAATCGGGCACGTGTCGACGTTCTGGCGGGAAGCGCAAAAATCGGCGGGTCAGGAGCTCGCGGCGCGGAGCTGCCCCTCACAGCCGGCGAAACGATGACGGCGGTTTCCGGCCACGGCGTTCAAAGACACTCGCTTGGGTCCGCGCCCGACTGGACCCACGGAATGCTCGAATTCGATGGAACTCCTCTTGCACCTGCAGTGGAGCTCGCCAATCGCTATTCGAAGAGCAAAATCCGCCTTTCCGCCGGCCTTGAAGGGCTAAGGGTCACCGGAGCGTTCCGGGCCGGAGACATCCGGGGGCTGGCGAACGCATTGGCGGAGGCTTTTCATCTGACGGTCGCCAGAACTTCGGAGGGCAATCTGATCCTCTCGCGAAGCGTTACGAACGGCACTCGGTCAGCGGGCGGCTGAACCCGGCAACTTCACGCCAGCATCTCGAGTGCCGAGGGGATTCATCGCGGCACTCGGCGCACCCTTCCGTTAGGCAGCCGACCACATCATTTGACGAGAAAACCATCGAGACAGGTCATTCGCCTTGCGGTGGCCAAGTTGCTATGTCGTCCCTGGTGATCTTGCGTTGTGGGGAAGCCGGGAGGCGGTGCCGGATGCAGGATTTGAACCCGCGACCTTCGGTTTACAAAACCGCTGCTCTACCAACTGAGCTAATCCGGCTCGCCGCAGCCTCTGCGTCATAGCACGCCGAACGTCCAGCCCTCCGCTCGTGCGATCTGGGACGTTAGTCCCTCCGGGTCAAAGGCCCTCGGCTCGTCCGTCGCAAGCTGACGCATTCCAGCAGCAGTGACGAGTGCGTCGGTCTGGTGGTCATTGGGCTCGAAGCGAAGCCGTAACGGATGGCTTCCGAGCGCCCTTAGCGCTTCGTTCAATGCGCTGAGCGATCGAAGCTTCGTGCCTGACAAGCCCGCGCGCCGCAAATAGATGCGCGTGTAAATCTCGACGACCGCGCTCCCATGCTCGGGCAGCGGGTCCATCGGCCAGATCGCGATCTTGCCGCCGAGCTGGTGAAGAAACCGCATTCCCGAGAAGCTCGCCTTGGCGACCTGGGCCGCTCCGATCGCGTCATAGGCGCTTGCGGTTTTTCGGCCGCCCTGGGCGTTCAGGCGCGCATCGCACTGGCGGAAATGCATGAAGCGCGATTTCACCCCGTCGCCGATTCCGAAATAGAAATGCTTTCGGTGGACATGCTCGAGGAAGCTCGCCGCACCCAGATCCTCATCGTCGGATTTCTGATCGACATACGCCCAGAACTCGCGGGCGGTCATGGGGACATCGGGTTCACCCGGCAGATATTCGCCGCGCTCGATGAGGGGCGGCGCAAAGCTGAAGTCGAACCCGAAGAGGGTGGGCTCTTTGGCGGCGCGCTTGAGGAGCCAAGCGAGCACCTCCTCGCGCGACCAGATATGCCCGGCCCGAATGAGCTGCGGCGGCGCCTCCCGGCGCGCTTCAGCGATCGCGATGCCCTTGTGCCGTTTTCCCTTTGCGCCCGACCAGTCGATCGCGACATAGGCTGCGAACCGTCTCACTTCCTCTTGGGGTTCGGTTTGCGCGGACGCGCCTTGGGCTTGGCTGCAACGAAGTCCCTCGAACGCCCGATCACATCGGTGACCCGCTCGGAATCCTTGCTGTCGTAGCGTATGAGGACGCCTTCCCACCCGACGTAATGCGGCGACTGCCAGAAGGTTTCTGGATCGGTCTCCATGAGGATCTCGATCGTGTCCAGATCGATCGCAACCCCGAACGACGTATCCGCTTCGTGGCTCGGGAACAGGAAGGCGCGGCCATTCGAGACGATCTTCGCAGCGGTCTTGCCGTAGCTCGTTCCGAGCTCCGTGTCGGGGAGCGTTAGTGCAAAGGCGATGGCCTCCTCGAAGGTCATCTAGACGAGCGGCGGCTGCTCATCTTCGCTGGGTCCCTGCCGGATCCGTCGCGGCGGAGCTGGCCGCGCGGGCGGCTGGCCCGAATCCGACCAACGCTCGAGGATGCGCGCCGCAGCGTCGCGGCCGCCAAGACCGAAGGCAAGCGAGCAGGCGACTGCAGCCGAGCCGAAGATCAGCCCGAAAGCGAGCTCCACGATTTGGTCGGCCAGGCCCATGAAGGTGAGGCCGATGGCGGTGAACAGGGCGATGATCGAATAACGGACCAACGTCTGCGCATAGCCACCTTCGCCGGTTCCGCTCGCGACCAGTCCCGAGACGATCCTTGCAAGGAAGATTCCGACGACGATGATGAGGGTCCCGAAGATCACCTTGCCGCCAAGCTCCGTCACCTGGGCAAGGAAGATGGCGACCGTTCCGCCGCCAAGCTGGCTCGCCGCCTCGATCGTTGCTGCGAGGATCACCGCGATCATCGCGATGTTGGCGACGATCCTCGAGGGAAAGGCATTGGGCGGAAGGATCCCGGTTGAGCGGATCGCGTCATCGAACCCGGTCGGCGGAAGGATCGCTTCGATGATCGTCTTCAAAAAGCGGCCGGCGACGAAGGCGATCCCGATCCAGAGCGCTGCCGCGAGCACGTGCGGGATTGCGTCCAGGATCTCGTTCAGCATCACTGTCGCCGGTGCGGAGATCGACGTGATCTTCAAGGCCTGGAGCGCTGCAATTCCGACAGGGATGATGATCAGCGCATAAAAGAGGACTCCAACGGCACGGGCGATACTCGCGCGGGTGGATCCCGGCGCCGTTCCGGGCGGGACGGCTTCCGCAGAGGTGCGGACGGTTCCCTCGGTCGATCCGATGCCGATCCGGGCAAGTAGACCGTCGACGTTTGCAGCGACGAGCGCGGTCTCGATGAGTCGGCGCACGATCCGGGCAACAACCAATCCCAAGAAGAAGATCAGCCCTGCAGCGAGAAGATTCGGAAGGAAGGCGAAGATCTCGGTCACGAGCTCGTTGATGGGAGTGAGGATCTGGCCGAGGTGCAGGAACTGAAGCGCGGCCATGATCCCGACGAGCCAGATGATCAGCTTGGCGATCGTTCCGAGCTGGTGCCCAACCGTCTCCTCGGGGGTTCCGGTCACATGTTTCCTCAACGCCGGGCTTTTATCGATAGCCTTCTTGAGGACCCATCCGACCACTCTTGCGACGATCCAGGTCGCGATGAGTATGAGGATTGCGATGAGGATCTTGGGTCCCCAGTACATCGTCTGCGCCTGCCAATAGGCGCCCGAATCGACCTGGTACATGTGCCTATGCTCCCTCGCTCAGCCTTTAAGGGTCAACCATTCTCGTGGGCGCTTTGAGTCAGCTGTTTGCGCCGCTCTTCCCAATAGTCCAGCCGCTCTTTCACGCGCGCTTCGAAGCCGCGGTCGGTGGGCTCGTAGAACGCCTGCTGTTCCATCTCCTCGGGCCAGTAATTCTGCCCTGAAAATCCCTCCTCGGCATCATGATCGTAGGCATAGCCCTTGCCGTATCCGACATTCTTCATGAGCTTCGTCGGCGCATTCAAGATGTGCATCGGAGGCATCAGCGAACCCGTTTCCTCGGCGCTTCGCCAGGCCTTCTTCTGGGCGATGTAGGTCGCGTTCGATTTAGGAGCGGTCGCAAGATAAAGGCAGGCTTGGACAATCGCGATCTCGCCCTCGGGCGAACCCAGGAAATCATACATCTCCTTGGCCGCGAGGCATTGGACAAGCGCCTGAGGATCGGCCATTCCAACGTCCTCGACCGCGGCCCTCGTGAGGCGCCTTAAGACGTAGAGCGGCTCTTCGCCGGCAACCAGCATCCGCGCAAGATAATAAAGAGCAGCCTGCGGATCTGAACCACGGATGCTTTTGTGAAGCGCCGAAATGAGATTGTAATGACCTTCGCGATCCTTGTCGTAGACCGGCACCCGCCGGTGAAGGAGGTCGCTGAGCTCGGAAGGGGATAGGGGTTTTCCGATCTCAACCGAGAACAGAGTCTCGACCTGGTTCAGAAGGAAGCGCCCGTCGCCGTCGGCGCTCGCGATCAGCGCCTCTCGCGCCTCGGTTTCGACCGGGAGGGGGCGGCCCTGCAGTGCCTCGGCCCGGCGGACGAGCTCCTCGAGTGCGTCATGATCGAGGCGCCTCAGGATCAGGACCTGGCATCGCGAGAGCAAGGCGGCGTTGATTTCGAAGCTCGGGTTTTCCGTCGTCGCTCCGACAAGAGTCACGGTCCCGTCCTCGACATAAGGAAGGAAACCGTCCTGCTGAGCCCGGTTGAAGCGGTGGATCTCGTCCACGAAGAGCAGGGTCTTCTTGCCGGCGCGAGCGGCGGTCCGAGCGTCGGCGAAGATCTTCTTCAAATCGGCGACGCCTGTAAATACCGCCGAGACCGCAACGAACCTCAAGCCCACGGCATCGGCGAGAAGCCTTGCAATGCTGGTCTTGCCCGTTCCTGGCGGTCCCCAGAGGATCATCGATGAGAGCCGGCCCGCTGCGACCATCCGCCCGATCGCTCCTTCGGGGCCGGTCAAATGCTCCTGGCCGACGATATCATCGAGTGATCCTGGCCGAAGCCGGTCGGCGAGCGGGGCGCCCTCGGAGGGCGCCTCGGCCGGTCGGCTCGGAAGTTCCTGGTCGGCAAAGAGGTCGGCCATGAGTCTCAACTAAAAGTTGAACGGAGAAATTGCACGGGCTCTTGCTTAAGATGCAGCTAAGATATATCTAAGACCGATCTAAAGAGGAGACGGGCGTGGGACATGGACGTCAGGGTTGCGGACCTCGCGGCCGTTTTGAAATCAGCCTTCCCGAAGGCTTGCTGGCAATGCGCGGAGGCCGTGGCTGGCATGGCAGCTGGGGACCGTTTCAGTTCAATCTCGGCGACGAAGGCTGGAGCGGCGGCCGGCGCGGAAGGCGCTCTCGGCGGATGTTCGAGGGCGGCGAATTAAGACTCGTTCTTCTAAAGCTCATCGCCGACGAACCCCGTCACGGCTACGACCTCATTCGCGCCATCGAGGAGCTGACGGGCGGCGAATATGCGCCAAGTCCCGGAGTCGTTTATCCGACCCTGACCCTTCTCCAGGACATGGGCCTCATCGAGGAAGCAGCGGGCGAGGGGCCAAGAAAGCCTTTCCAGGCAACCGACGAAGGTCGCGCTCATCTGGAAGAACGGTCCGAGGAGGTCGACGCCTTGTTCGAGCGCCTCTCGGATCTCAAACCCCGCGAATCCAATATGGCCGGCCCGGCGATCGGCCGTGCAGTCCGCAATCTGATGACCGCCTTGAGCCACCGAGTCGGCCGCGACGGGCTCGACGACGAGCTCCTTCACGAGATCGCAGCGATTCTCGACGATGCCGCTCAGCGGATCGAGCGCATCAAATAAGGCTCTAGCGTCCCATCATCCGTGCCAGCCGCTCGCGCTTGTGAATGGCGTGGAGGTAGACCCGAATGACGGTCGCGTTGATCGAGTCCCAGTCCATCGTCTTGGCAATCGCGAGCGCCGCCTCGCCGTGGCGCCGGCGAAGATCCGGATCGCCCGCATAAGCTTCAAGGGCGTCGGCGAATTCGTCCGGCTCGGCGCCGTCGACGAGCATTCCGGTGACCTTGTCGCGAACGAGGTTCGTCGCACCTGTTGCCTCCGCGGCGATCACGGGAAGAGCGCAGGCCATCGCCTCGAGAGTCACGTTTCCGAAGGCTTCCGTGATGGAGGGGTTGAGCAGCAGGTCGGAGCTTGCGAGCGCTCGCGAGAGGTCGTTGCCGGTCAGAAGGCCAGTGAAGATCGCATTGGGGAGCTGCTCCTGGAACCAGCCCTGCGCAGGGCCTTCACCGATCACCAGCACCCGGTATTTGAGGCCGCGGGTCTCGAATGCGTGGATTGCGTCTGAAAAGACATCCAGGCCCTTTTCCATCACTACCCGGCCTAAGAAGGCGATCACCATTTCGTCGTCTGCGATCCCGATCGAGCGGCGCCATTCCATGTCGCGTCGCTCCGGGTTGAATTGCTCGCGGTCGACCCCGCGCGCCCATAGAGCGATGTCCCGGTTCATGCGCTGAGCGCGAAGAATGACCGCAGTCGATTCTGCCGGTGCCATCACGACTTCGCAACGATGATAGAAGCGGCGCATGATGTCGCGCGCCAAAGGCTCGAACGCCTGCAGGTGATAATAAGCAAGATAGGTGTCGAAGCGCGTGTGGACCGATGCGACCGCGGCTACCCGATGGCGCCTCGCCCATGTGACTGCGCGGTGCCCGACGATATCGGGGCTCGAGACGTGGACGACATTGGGGTTGAACTCGGCAAGGTCGCGCTTCACGCGCGCCGGGAGCACGATCGGAAGCCGGTATTCCGACCGACTGGGGATCGGGATGCCAGGAATGCTGACGAGATCGCCCGTCGCCGGAAATGCAGGATTTTCGACCGTCGGCGAATAAACCCGGACCTTGACGCCCTGCCGGATCAGATATCCCATAAGGCGATTGAGCGCCTGGTTGGCCCCGTCGCGCACATAATTGTAATTGCCCGAAAAGAGGGCGACGCGGAGGTCCGTCGGCTTCATCGGCAGGGCTGTAGGGGTTAATTCTTGGCCGTCAAATTCGGACTGCCGCTGGTCGCTCGAAGCGACGCTCGCCTCTTCATTCTCGGTAGCCTTCCGGGCGATGCCTCGCTTGCCGCGCGCCGTTACTATGCCCATCCGACCAACCAGTTCTGGCGACTCCTCGAGAGCTCGATCCAAGAGGAATTGCAGCCGCTCTCCTACGAGAAGCGATTGGAGCGGCTCGCCGAGCGGCGTATCGGCCTATGGGACGTAATCGCCTCGGCAAGCCGCATCGGAAGCCTCGACCAGGCGATCCGCGAGTCCGAGCACAACCAGATCGAGCATCTGCTCAAGGATTTCGCAGAGCTTCGCGGAATCGCCTTCAATGGATCGACCGCCGCTTCCGTCGGCCGAAGGCTGATCGGCGATCCGCCGCCGCAATTGACCCTCATCGCCCTGCCGTCCTCGAGCGCGGCGAACACGAAGCGGTTCGACAAGAAGGCGGCTGCCTGGGCTCAGATCGCTCAATTCGTCCTGCCATAGGAGCCTTTAGCTTGCGCGAAGCGTAGAGCAATGCATGATCAGTCTGATGATGCAGGAAGACGAGGTCAGCGACAGCGACAAGAGGCTGTCGATGGTGGACGAAGCGCTTGTCGCGGGCACGATCGCGAACACCAACGGCCTCCTCGTCATTCTCGCCAAGCTTGTCGCCAAGGGTGTTTTCGACCGCACGGACCTGCAGTCCTTTTCCGACAGTTATTCAAAGCCCCTCGACCATGTCGGAATGCGGGAGAATGAGCTCGTCAGCCAGATGCAGGATCAAATGGAATCGACGCTCGCCGAGCTGATGCGATATCTTAGCGATCGCGATCGCGACGGCTGATCCGCGCCGCCGGCGGTAATTGACTAGCGCCGCTCGAGCCCACATATGGCCGCCTCCGCCGCACCTGTTCCTTCGTAAAAACGGCCCCTTCGTCTAGCGGTCTAGGACGTCGCCCTCTCACGGCGAAAACACGGGTTCGAGTCCCGTAGGGGTCACCAGAGACGCTGTTCCATGGCGTCCCATTCCGTCTCGGAACGCTGGGAGGCCCAAGTCTACTGAGCTACAATCCTGACCAGGTGAGGCCCGGCGTCCTGCTCTTCAAAACGGACTCGGACGGGAAGAAACTTGGAGATCACTTCCGCCGCGGTCCGCGCGTGCTGTGAAGGTTTCACGGTCGTGAAGCTTCCGCGCCCTGCCAACGCGAACGGCAGCAGCAGTTGATCAGCGAGATAGGGACCAACGGCCGCGGTTGACGCGAGATATCCCGCCATCCGCTTCGCGGCGTGCTCACCCACGGCTTCCGCCGGAACCCCGAGCTTGCCGAAGCCGCTCGTCATTTCGGTTACGTTGTCAAACTCGGCTTCCGCCATGATGATGTTGCCGGGACCGACACGCTCCGGCAGCTGGACGATCTTGCGCGCATCCTCGGGCCAACCGAGGATCTTCTCGACTGCCGCCAACTCCCTGACCGCGATCGCACCAGGCAGGCCCGCCACCATCGCCCGCGCTTCGAGGCGGCGCAGCTCGCCTCGCTCGATGAGGTCCATCGGCGTGAGTGCGGCTGCGGGCTGGATCTCGACTCCGACGTGGCCACCTCCGGCCGGATAGAAGCCGGGCCGCTTGAGCTTCGCCGTGACGCGCGGCCCCATCCGATTGATGACCGGAAGAAAGACGCGCTCAATGAAATCGAACGGTGGCGCGTAGATGTTATGCGTTCCGCCCTCAAGGACGAGCCGCGAAGGTCCGTCCGCGAGGAGCAACGGAGGGAGAACCGTTTGCAGGACGAGGCTCGTGCTGCCGGCGTTGCCGACCGCAAAGTGATAGTCGCCGGCCTTTACCTTGCCCGGCACGAAACTGATTTCGGACGCCCCGACCACGAGTTCGTCGCATTCGCCGCCCACGGCGCAAGCGGCTTCCACCGCCGTCATGTGCTGACGCATGACCCCCGCACGCGCGCGGTTGCCGCGGATGTTGGTCATGGTGAATGCGTGCCCCGTGACCAGGGATAGCGACAAGGCCGTGCGCAGCACCTGACCGCCGCCTTCGCCTTGAGATCCGTCGATCGTGATCATTGGTTCACAAGATCCAGGAAGAATCGATCGACCGCCGCCCGGTCGTCCGCTGAGGGCAGCCGTTCGGGCAACTCTGCAGCGCGGGAGAGCTCGTCACGAATGAGATTGTCGAGGTCCGGCGACCGGCGCGCGTTGCCGAGTTCACGTGTCCTGCTCTTCGCTTCCACCAGTTGCTGGATAATCTCGACAAGCGTCTCGGGCAGGTCGCTCGCCACGACAAGATCCTGCAGGTTCATCGGCGGGAGCTTCGCACGTTCGAGCCGCAACGTGCGGATCGCGAGTGCCGGTCTAAGGGCATAGAAATACCGCTTCACCGGAACATCGTCGTTGCCGCCAAGCCATCGCTCCGCCGCGTTCTGCCCGAGGTTGGCATAGTGGAACGCGACACCGCGAGGATTGAAGGTCTGCCGCACCAGGTCGATGAGCCGAGCGGTCGCGGGATCGTCAGGTCGATAGCGGATCGGCGACGACAGCCATTCGCTGACGATCGCGTTCGAACCGAGCAGCAGGCCCAGCGTCTTGCGAATGTCCCAGCCGTTCAGGTCGATGTCGTCAGTGATCGGCTGTTCGATGACATCGCGTCCTGGCTCGAGGGCGAGATACCAATCTCTCGGCCGGACGTACATGAAGCGCACGTCGTAGTCGCTGTCGGGCGACGGGAAGCCCCAGGCGCGCGAGCCGGATTCAACTGCCAGCAAGAGGCGAACGCCTTCCTGCTCGACGGCCGCGAGACGGCTGTCGATCTCGAGCCGGATATGCTCATCGATATGGAGAGGCGCGGTACGCTTCACCATGGGAAATGATTGCGTGAAGGGCACCTAGCCCTTCACGCACACCACCTGCTTTAGCGTGTGGACGATCTCGACCAGGTCCGCCTGCGCAGCCATCACGGCCTCAATCGGCTTGTACGCCTTTGGCGTCTCGTCGATCACTCCCTCGTCCTTGCGGCACTCGACGCCTTCAGTGTCACGGATGTGCTCATCCAGGGTCACGCGCTTCTTGGCCTCGGTGCGGGACATCACGCGCCCGGCTCCGTGGCTGCAGCTATCGAAGGCCTCCGCATTGCCGAGCCCACGGACGATGAACGACTTGGCGCCCATCGACCCTGGGATAATGCCCATCACACCCTTGGCGGCGCGGACAGCGCCCTTGCGGGTGACGAGGACATTCTCGCCGAAGTGATTCTCCCGAGCGACATAGTTGTGGTGGCAGTTGACCGCCTCAAGCTCCGTCTCGAAAGGCACCGCAATCTGGCTCCTGAGCGCGCGGATGACATTGGTCATCATCATGCGCCGGTTGAGCGCCGCATAATCCTGGGCCCAGCCGACCGCCTCGACATAGTCATCGAAATGGTCCGTCCCTTCGGGGAAGTAGGCCAGGGCCTCATCCGGAAGGTTGATGTACCACTTGCGCATGTCCTCCTTCGCAAGCTCGATGAAGAAGCTTCCGATCGCGTTCCCGACCCCGCGGGAGCCAGAGTGGAGCATGACCCACACGCTCTGATCCTCGTCGAGGCAGAGCTCGATGAAGTGGTTGCCGGTTCCGAGCGTGCCGAGGTGCACGAGGTTGTTCGTGTTCTTGAGCCGCGGATGCTTTTCGCAGAGTCGCTCGAAGCGCTGCGCGAGCGTGGCCCAGGCATCGACGATCGCCGGCGGCGGATCGCCCCAACTGCCCTTGTCGCGCTTGCCGCGGCCGACATCGCGGCCGTGCGGAACGGCCTGCTCGATTGCAGAACGAATGCCTTCGAGATTGTCCGGTAGGTCGCTCGCGACGAGCGACGTCCGCGCCGCCATCATGCCGCAGCCGATGTCCACGCCGACCGCGGCCGGAATAACGGCCCCCTTCGTCGGGATCACCGAACCAACGGTCGCGCCGATGCCGACGTGAACGTCCGGCATGGCCGCAACATGCTTGAAGATGAACGGCATCTTCGCGGCACGCGAAAGCTGGTCGCGCGCCTTGTCGTCAACAGGCACACCCTTAGTCCACATCTTGACGTGTCGGCCGCCCTCGACCGACATCACTTCGAAACTCTGCTCGGCCATGCGGCCCTCCATCAATAGCTGTACTCGTAAAGATCGTCAGGGCGGCGACAAGGGTTTGCCGAGACAGTTCATGCTCTATCCACTGAGCTACAGGCCCGGAGGCCTGGCCGGACTCGAACCGGCGACAATGTAGTCCCGACGGCATTCGCCGCTGACGAAACGGTGGACGACGAGTTGTGGCCGGACATTTTTTACTGAGCTATCCGGTTGCCCGGAGACGGAATCGAACCGCTGACCTCCTGCCTGCGCAGGTGCTCTCCCATGTAGTCCGACCGGCATTCGCCCGTCTGATCGGTGCCGGCGACGAGTGATGATGAGAACTTGCGGACTCGAACCGCAGGCCGAAGCCTTCACCGATGTATTCCCATCTGCATTCGCCAGCTTTGTTCGGTGGCGGGACAAGGAAAGTAGCCAAGACCTTTTCGTACCAAAGCGAATGTAGTCCTGGCCAGCATTCCCGCCGTTTCAGCAATTCTGTTCGCGGCGACCAGGGTTTGGAAAGACCTCCTGCTCTACCGACTGAGCTACGGGCCCCCATGATGGACCCGGCGGGACTCGAACCCGCGACCTGGCGCTTACAAGGCGATGTAGTCCTTCCGGCATTCACCGCGATTTCTCCCTGAAGCCGTGGCGACGATAGATGGCGAGACGCGGTCCTTAAGCTACGTCCCATTGGCGGGATTCGAACCCGCATCTCCTGGTTACCCAGGCGCTTTACTCGTCGGACCTCATTTGCGGGATGTAGTCCCACCGGCATTCGCCACGGCCTTGAATTCTCGGTTGAAGCGTCACGGCGACGAAGATTGGAAAGGACGGCGCTCCGAAGAGCTGGTGTGCGTCCCATTACACTACTGCCTGTTGCCAGGCAGGCGGGACTCGAACCCGCGTCTCCCACGTGACAGGTGTAGTCCTTCCCACCATTCGCCGTGACGCTTCGTTTCAAACCTCCATTTCTTTCACTTCGGCGACCCAGTCGCGCTCACCTTCACCGAGGGCGAAGGTCGAGAGCGTCTCGAACACCGCGTCGGAGAAGCCTCCGACATTCAGGATATCCTTCTGGCTCGCGGCCTGGGTCGTCCCGTAGGGCTGGAGATCGATGCAAACGAGCTTGGCCCGCGGGCATCGGTTCTTCAGTACTTCCCATTCTCGCATCGTAGCGGTTGCTCCGGTGCGGCGGGCATCGACCCAGGACTCATTGTCCGAAACGATGACGACCAAGTCGACCTTCGCACGGCGCTTGTTCAGCATCGCCAGGGGAGCCGAGACGTTGGTCCCACCTCCGCCGATCGAGGCCAGCTTGGCGGCATTCACCGCCACTCGTGCCCCGGGCTTGAGCGTCAACGAGACGACGCGCTGCTCGAACGGCAGAACCTCCGTACGGGGGTTCCGTCGAAGAACCGCAGCCGAGACCAACGCCGCAACGTCGATGCACCGCACCTTCGAAGAGGCTCCCTTCCGGTAACCCGTCACGGGCGAGGCCATCGACCCGGACACGTCTGGGCAGACGACCACCTGGCCTTCGAGAGCCGGTACCTTCGACAACGAGGTCTCGAGTGCCGTCTCCAGTGCAGCCTGCACCTTTAGCGGAACGTCCTCGCAGACTGAGCCCAGCGCCACCATCAGCTGGTAAGGCAGGACTCGCGCCTTGGTCAGCGCTTCCTCGTCAGACAGACGGGCAGCAACCATCTCCGCAACGCCATCGACACCGAACGCTCCCTTTCGAGCGAGCGCGTTGAGGTTCATGCGAAGGGCCTGCCAACCCATGCGCGAAGCAAGCTCGGCCCACTCCTGCGGCGACAGCTCGAAAGCCGTCAGCCACTCGAACGGGACATTCGGAAGCGGACCGTTTCGGTAGTGCTTCCAAGCCTCGAACGCTGCGATCTCCGCCGGCAGCTCATCGACATCGTATGGCTTCCCGATCAGCCAGGCGTAGAACGCCTTGCGGCTCTCATCCGCCGGCTTCGGGTGAACCATCTTGACGATGTCCGCGAGTGACGGATCGTTGCCCGTCGCAGCCTGCATCAGCTTGCCGAAAGGCGCTCGCTCCAGCCACTGCTGGACGAGGCGCTTCGGCCGCGTGCCGAGTGACTTCCGCCCGACGACGCCGGAGCGCATGATCTGCACGAAGTTGCGCAGCATGCGCCCATTGTCGATCACGCGGTTGAACACGCGAACCGCGAGCTCAGGCTCCGCGACCGTCAGGTAGGCAGCGAGCAGGGCGGGCATATCCTTCATGACACCACGGCCGCGCGCGTAGACTGCAGCCTTGGCAACGAAGATCGGCTCAACCTTCCGTGCAGCCTCCAGCACTTCTCCGAGCTGCACTTCAGCAGTCGAGTAAAAGTTGTCCTGGAGCGTCCCGGTCGCGGCGAGCTGGGCCAGCTTGTGCTCAGGACCGTACTCGTAGGCCGGAGCCCACTCGCGATTAAGCACGTTCGGCACCGGCAGGAGCCGGCCGACTGTGGAAGCAAAAAGGCCCTTGTTGGCCATGGCATCTTCCCTTCGTTTCCTGGTCAGGGCGGCTGGGCTCGAACCAGCGGCCCTCGGCTTCCAAAGCCGATGCTCTCCCGACTGAGCTACACCCTGACTTCCCGGGGCGGCTGGCCCATTCCAGCCGCCCCGCCGCGTTGCCGGGCAGGTTCGCGATAGCGTCGCCGTCCGACCCATTCGTAAGAGCAAGGCGCGTGCCAAACGGATCGACAGTCGATGAGAAGGACTCTTAAGCTTCTGTATCCGTACCGTTTTTATGAGGCATCGCCCGATCCAGGTGTCCCAAGGCACGATCTCAGCAAGGCAGATTTCTTATCGACAGTTCTAGCAATTTAGATCATCGTATAAGAATGAAACCCACTGTCGTGATCGGATTTCTCGGCTCGACGCTTGACGCCAGCAAGATGGGCCCATCGCGCTGGAACAAATGGCGGCCGACCGTGGGCATGTGCATGCACGAGGACCTCCGGGTGGACCGGCTCGAACTGATCCACGGCGGGATTCATGAAGGTCTCGCGCGTTATCTCACCTCGGACATCGCGGGCGTCTCGCCTGAGACCAAAGTCGTGCCGCGGCGCATGGACTTCGCCGATCCGTGGGACTTCGAGGAAGTCTACGGAAAGCTGCTCGACTTCGCCCGGGCCTATCAGTTTGACCCCGACGCCGAAAACTATCTGGTCCACATCACGACGGGCACCCACGTCGCCCAGATCTGCCTCTTCCTGCTTACGGAAGCGCGCGATCTCCCCGGCCGATTGCTTCAGACCCATCCACCGCGCGGCCAGGGCAAGAGCATCGCCGGTGACTGGAGCGTCATCGACCTCGACCTATCCCGATACGACAGCATCGCGACACGGTTCGCGGTTGCCGCGGCGGAAGGTAGCTCGTTCCTCAAATCCGGAATCGAAACGCGCAACGCCGCCTTCAACCGGATGATCGATGAGATCGAGCAAGTCGCGGTCCGTTCGCGAGCGCCGTTGCTGCTGGTGGGACCGACCGGCGCCGGCAAGT